>NZ_AQGQ01000045.1 GCF_000388115.1 Aeromonas molluscorum 848 | reverse complement strand
TGCCAAGCTGATGCCACAGATAGCAGGGGAGTGCATGGGGCTGGCTCAGGCCACCAACCTGCTCAGCCATCCGCAGCAGGCACGGCGCAAGGCCGCCTGGTTTGCCATTCGCGCCGCCTGGGAGGCGGAACAGGAGACGGTGGCCGCCATCCTCAATGCCATTAATGGCTGGCGCCTGGAGCTCGCTCGCCAGCGGGGAGGGCAGCGCCGGCTCGATGCCCTGGATCTCTCCTGTCACCAGAGTCAGATCAGTCGCCAGACCCTGGATACCCTCTTGAGAGTGACGCGGGAGCGCCGCAGCCTCGGCCGACGCGCCCTCAAGGCGAAGGCGCTGGCATTGGGGTTGCGCGATTACGGCCCCTGGGATCTCCATGCTCCGGCGCCGGTGAGTGAACCCAAGCCGATCGGCTTTGAGCAGGCCATCGTCCTGATTGCGGAGATCTTCGCCGAGTTTGACCCCGAGATGGGGGCCTTCGTGTTGATGATGGCCGAGCGGGGCTGGATAGACGCGGCCCCCAGCCAGCACAGACGCACCGGGGCTTACAGCACCGAATACGTCAATCCCGCCGAACCCAGGGTCTTCATCACCTATGAGGGGACTGTGGATAATCTGACGACCCTGGCCCATGAGCTGGGCCACGCCTGGCACAGCTGGTTGTTGCGTGACCTGCCTCTGGAGCAGCGGGACTACCCCATGACCCTGGCGGAAACCGCCTCGCTGTTTGCCGAAACCCTGGTGCGCGACGCCCTGTTTGAGCGCAGCCAGGCGGTGAGCGAGCGGCGCATCATCGCCTCGATGGACGCCGACAGTGCCGCGGCGCTGCTGGTCGATGTCCCCGCGCGCTTTGATTTTGAGCTCTCCCTGGTGGCGGCCCGCCGCGAAGGCTATGTCGGGGCCAGTCAGCTAAGGAGCCTGATGAAATCGGCCATGGAGCAGTGGTATGGTGACAGCCTCAGCCGTCATGACGATCTGTTCTGGGCCAGCAAGGGTCATTTTTCCATTTCTGAGGTGGGCTTTTACAACTACCCCTATCTGTTCGGCTATCTGTTTGCCCTCAGTCTCTATGCCCAGAAGGTGCGGGAAGGGAGCGGCTTCGCCGAGACCTATCGCGCCCTGCTCACCGACACGGGCAGGATGAGCGCCGAAGATCTCATTGCCAAGCACCTGGGGGCGGACATCCGGGAGCCCGACTTCTGGCATGAGAGCCTGAACTACGTGGAGGAGGCGATCGTGCGCTTCGAGCGCTTGATCTGACTTCGCAATCCCTTGCCAATTGATGAGGGGCCGTGCCCGGCGGCGGATAGCCTTTCCCTAACAATGTGTGTCAAAAGAGCCCATTCTGCACAGAGAGAAAAGATGAACCAAGAGAGCGTCTATCCCCAATGCTGGGACAATCAACACATCTATCCCGGTCTCGACAGCCTGGAGCTGGAGGCTGACTTGGCCCTGGCACGCCGCCGGCTCGGTGAGCTGGCCGATTTCATGGGCGAGCTGACGACGGCTTGTGAGGAACCCGGGGCGCGCCTGACATTTCTGCGTAAGGTGCGCCAGCGCGCCCAGGGCATTCGCAACATCGGCTGGAACATTGCCGTGCTGGCCGCCAGTGCCGCCAGCCAGAATGCCCAGGATCCCCTGGCAAAAACCCAGGCTTCCCGTGCCCGCGCCCTCAATGCCGACTTGTTCAAGACGCTGGCTCCCATGGAGCAGTTGCTGCTCACCCTGCCGGACGCCGACTTCGACGCCCTGATGGCAGATGCCCTGCTCGGTGAAGAGGCATTTCGGCTGCGCCACGAGCGGCGGCTGGCCGATCAACGGCTGCCCGTTGCGGCGGAGCAACTGGTCATTGGTCTGGGCAGCGATGGTTTGCACGCATGGGGCAACCTCTATAGCGAATTGGCGGGCCGATTGCGACTGCGCGTCGAAGGCCGCGAGCTGGGGCTGGCTCAGGCCAGCAACCTGCTTAGCAGCGGGGATCGCGCTCTGCGCCAGCAAGCCCAGAGCGCCATCAGCCATGCCTGGGAGGGGGAGCAGGAGACGGTGGCCGCCATCCTCAATGCCATCAATGGCTGGCGTCTGGAACTGGCTCGCCAGCGAGGTGCCCAGTCCGGCCGTCCCCTGGATGCCTTGAGCCTCTCCTGCCACCAGAACCGCATCGAGCGCGTCACCCTGGACGCCATGATGAGCGCCAGCTATGAGCGACGCGAGCTGGGCCAGCGCGCACTGGGCGTGATGGGGCGTCGGCTTGGCATCAAACGGATGAGCGTCGCGGATCTGGCCGCCCCCGCTGTGGCGCGCCCGGGGCAGGGTATCCCCTTCGCCCAGGCCATCGACTGGATAGCCGAAGCCTTTGCCAGCTTCGACCCCGAGATGGGGGATTTTGCCCGCATGATGGCCGAGCGCGGCTGGATAGATGCGGCGCCGAGCCCGCATCGCCAGAGCGGTGCCTACTGCACCAAGTTTGCCGATCCCGTGGAGCCGAGGGTCTTTCTTACCTACGAAGGTAGCATGAGAAATCTGGTGACCCTGGCCCATGAGCTGGGCCACGCCTGGCACAACTGGTTGCTGCGGGATTTGCCCATGAGCCAGCGCGCCTATCCCATGACATTGGCGGAGACGGCCTCCATCTTTGCCGAGACCCTGGTGCGCAGCGCCCTGTTCGAGCGTGCCGAGGAGGGGGATCGCGAGGCCATTGCCTGGATGGAAGCCGACAGCGCCGCCACCTTCCTGCTCAATATTCCGGCTCGCTTCGACTTCGAACAGGCACTGGTGCGAGAGCGGGCTCAGGGTTATGTCGGCAGTGTCCGGCTCAAGGCCTTGATGGATGACGCCTGGGGGCGCTGGTACGAGCAGAGCCTGGAGGAGTATTTCCCACTGTTCTGGGCCGCCAAGGGTCACTTCGCCATCCCGGGGCTCGGGTTTTACAACTACCCCTATCTGTTTGGCTACCTGTTCAGCCTGGGGGTCTATGGCCAGCTGATGGCGCGCAAGGGGGCAGGGGAGACCGGGGTGGCCCAGGCCTATCGCGCCCTGCTGCGCGACACGGGTCGCATGAGCGCCGAGGCGCTGGTGACAAAACATCTGGGGCTGGATATTCGCACCTCCGCCTTCTGGCAGCAGAGCCTGGAGAGGGTCGAGGAGGCGGTGAACCGTTTTGCCGACTTGAGCCAGTGGCACGCCGAATCTGCAACTGACGTGACAAGGTCATCATGAAGGCGAGCTGACCGTGGGCGCTCAGCTCATCTGCACCGCCAGCTCCTGCTGGCAGGCGACGCGGTTGCGACCACGCCGCTTGGCGAGATAGAGGGCAAGATCGGCCTGCTTGAGCAGGTCGGAGAGAGATCCCCCCTGGCAGGCGGCCACCCCTATGCTGACAGTGACATGCAGCGGCCCCTGTTCGCTGTGCAGTGGCGTGGCGGCTATCTGGCTGCGCAGATACTCGGCGCGGCCATGGGCATTGGCCAAGTCCTCCCCCGGCAGCAAGATGGCAAATTCCTCCCCCCCGACGCGGGCCAGACAGGCCTGTGCGCCCAGGTGGTTGCGAAAGATCTGTGCCAGGTGGCATAGCACCCTGTCGCCCACGTCGTGGCCGTGGCGATCGTTGACCTGCTTGAAGTGATCCACGTCGATGAGCAGCAGCGCGCGTGGCAGCGTGGTGAGCTCCTGCCATCGGGCTTCGAACCCGCGCCGGTTGAGGAGTTGGGTCAGGGTGTCGCGCACCGATAGCTCGTTGAGCTTGCGGGTGTTGCGCAATACCACCATGAAGAACTGCCCCAGCTGCAGGGCGATGGTGATGAGCCAGATCACCAGCAGTGCCGCTATGTTGTGGCTCGATTGGTAGACGAAATCCTGGGTCGGGATCGGCAGACTTTGCGCCATCAGGAGCCGCTCCCCCCAGGCCAGCATGGCGGCCAGCCCCAGCATGCAGATCAGCCAGCTCAGCGGCGTACCCACCTGTTGGCGCAAGGAGCGGGCCGAGTAGCAGATCATCAGGAAGCTGCTGACCCCGGAGAAGAGGGCGAGCAGCAGCAGACGCAGGCCCATGCGCTCTGGCGCAGGTCCTGCCCAGATGAGCAGCAAGACACCAAGCAGGGTCACCAGTGACCAGCGCCGCAGGGGAAAACGACCCTGATCAAAGCAGTAGGCCCGGCCCCACAACAGGGTGAAGCCACAGAGCACCAATACATCGGCGCCCGTGTAACTGAGCCAGGGGGGCAGGGTGCCGCGCTGGGCAAACAGTGCCAGGGCACCCGCCCAGCAGAGGGAGTAGGCTGCGCCGAGCAGGCCGGTAAGCCGTTCGCTGCGCACCAACCAGGCGGTCAGGGACCAGAGGATCCCATACAGTCCCATCTGGGCCGCCAGTAGCAGATAACTCAGAGCAATGGCGTTCACGCCGACCCCGTCCGTGGTTTTTTGTGTTTGAAGAATAGCAACTTATGACGGCAAGGCCGGACGCAGACGACGATGAGCGACGTGATCCAAAGCAAGAAAGCCGCATGTTTTGGTGGCGTGGGGCCCGTCTGCTGCGGTAGTTTCGATAGAACCGACACAGAGTCTGAGGTCTTACCATGATCATCTATCTGCATGGCTTTGATGCCACTAGCCTTGGCAATCATGAGAAAGTGCTGCAGTTGCAGTATATCGATGATGATGTGCGCTTCGTTCATTACAGCACCGTTCATCCCCGGCACGACATGAGTCACCTGCTCAAAGAGGTGAAGAAACAGCTCGACATGAGTTCGGATCCCAAACCCCTCATCTGCGGCGTTGGCCTCGGGGGATACTGGAGCGAGCGGATCGGTTTCCTGTGCGGCATCAAGCAGGTCATCTTCAACCCTAACTTGCACCCCGAAATCAACATGGAAGGGCGCATCGACCGACCCGAGGAGTATCAGGATATAGGCACCAAATGTGTGTCAGAATTTCGTAATAAAAACTCAGGAAATTGCCTGTGCATCCTTTCCGTCCAAGATGAAGTGCGTAATAATGCGGACATTGAGCGTGAATTGAAGAATTATTACGACATCGTGTGGGATGAGAAAGAGAGTCACAAGTTCAAGAACATCTCTCACCACCTGCAGCGGATGAAGGCCTTCAAAGAGGCCTGAAACAGTCACGTCATGGATTCAACTTCAAGGGAGCCGCCGGCTCCCTTAGCTTTAAATAAGACTGAGGAAATTCACCATGACCAATATCGTTGTCGTCGGCGGCGGGGCTGGCGGACTGGAGCTGGCTACCAGTCTGGGCCGCAAGCTGGGCAAGAAGAACAAGGCGCAAGTAACTCTGGTGGACCGCAATCGCACCCACCTGTGGAAGCCTCTGTTGCACGAAGTGGCCACCGGCTCCATGGATGCGGGCATCGATGCCCTGAGCTACCAGTCCCATGCCAAAAACCACGGCTTTGACTTTCAGCTTGGCAGCCTGACCGCCATCAACCGTGATGAGAAGCGCATCGTGCTGGCCCCTATCCACGATGAGGATGGCGAGCTGGTGGTGCACGAGCGCGAGCTCTCCTACGACATCCTGGTCATGGCAATAGGTTCAGTTTCCAACGACTTCAACACCAAGGGGATCCGGGAGCACTGCATCTTCCTGGACAGCCCCTCCCAGGCACACCGCTTCCACGATCAGATGATGAACCGCTTCTTGCAGTTCGCGACTGAATACAAGGAAGGGGACAAGGTCAAGATTGCCATCGTCGGCGGCGGTGCCACCGGGGTTGAGCTCTCCGCCGAGCTCTACAACGCGGTCGAACAGCTCTATGCCTATGGCTTCAAGAATCTCACCACCGACAGCCTGAAGGTGAGCCTGGTCGAAGCGGGTCCGCGCATTCTGCCTGCCCTGCCAGAGCGTATCAGCGGCGCCGCCCATCAGGAGCTGGCCAAGCTGGGGGTGGATGTGCGCACCGGCACCATGATCACCGAAGCGACCAGCGAGGGGTTGCACACCAAGGATGGCGAACTTATCGAAGCGGATCTGATGGTATGGGCCGCGGGCATCAAGGCGCCGGACTTCATGAAGGATATCGCCGGGCTTGAGACCAACCGCATCAACCAGCTGGTGGTGCATCAGACCCTGCAGACCACCCGTGACGAAAACATCTTCGTGATCGGGGACTGTGCGGCTTGCCCGCAGCCCGATGGCAAGTTTGTGCCACCTCGCGCCCAGTCTGCCCACCAGATGGCGACCCAGGCTTACAAGAACATCCTGGCCAAGCTGGCAGGTGGCGAGCTGAAGCCCTATCTCTACCACGACCATGGCTCTCTGGTCTCCTTGAGCCGCTTCTCCACCGTGGGCAGCCTGATGGGCAACCTGATGCGCGGCTCCATGATGGTGGAGGGCTATATCGCCCGTCTGGTTTACATCTCCTTGTACCGGATGCACCAGGTCGCCCTGCACGGTTACATCAAGACCGGCCTCATCATGCTGGTGGGTCGCATCAACCGGGTACTGAGACCGACCTTGAAGTTGCACTGAGTCCCGTCGGAACGCGATGACGAAAGGGAGAGGCCGAGGCCTCTCCCTTTTTCATTGTGCGATCTGCATCCCTGCCCGGATCAGAAACGCTTGCTGTAGTTGACCGCAAAGAAATAGAGCGCGGGAGAGTCATAGCGACCGGAGAGGTGATCCTCCTGCACGCGGGCGCTGTCAATACGGGCATATTCAAAACCCGCCCCGATGGCATCTTGCTCGTTAAGAGCGTATTTGAAGCCTGTTCCCACCCTGAGGGTGTTGCCGCTTGGCAGCATGAGCGATGTATTGTCCTGATCCCTGTAGGCACTGGAGTCGAAGGCGAGACCCCCGTTCAAGGTCAGTTGGGGACTCAGGTTGTGCTGGAGCCCGAGGGCCAGGTGGTAGGTATCCTGATAAAGGTTTTTCGAGGCGTTGGCCTGATTAAAGACCGCGACCTGGTTGTTGTTGTAGTCGCTCCAATCCTGCCAGCCGAGGTTGGCCATGATGGCCCAGTCAGGGGCGAGCTGATGATAGCCGCTGACCATCAACTGCTGGGGACTGTTGACCAGGCCGGAGAGGGGCAGGTCGACCGTGATGGCGGGCAGGCTGGGCCTGTTGATGGTCGTCTGGGTATTGATGTCGAAGTGATACTTGACCGGACTGCTATAGCCAAGGCCAACACGGGTACCTTGGTCAAACTCATACAAGAGCCCCAGTTTGGCATTGAGGGCCCAATCGCTGTCATCGAGCTTGCTCCCGCCCTGGGGCGTATCGCGCTTGAGGGAAAACAGGCCATAGTTGATGCCAAGGGCGGCGCCGAGCGACCAGTGTTCATCGACGCGGTAGGCCACTGACGGTTGCAGGGTCAGGGCAATCAACGTGGCCTCCTTGACCAGCTGCTTGCCTGCCCAGTCACCAAAATCCAGCCCCAGCCCGAAGTTGCCGTAGGTGGCAAAGCCCAAGGACCAGCGATCATCTATCTGCTGACTGTAATAGAAAGACGCGGCAGGAAACCAGCCGATCACCGTATCCACATCCTCTTGCGTCGGGTCATCGAGATCGTAAGGTGCATCCCCATAGAGCAACTGACCGGCGACCGTCAGGTGGCGTCCCTTGAGATGGCTCAATCCTGCCGGATTCATGAACTGTACTGCCGCATCCTGAGCCCTCGCCGCCATGCCGGCGGAGGCCAGACCGAGATCGTCCGTGCCCGTTTCGTACAAATAGAGGCCACCGGCCTGGCAGGGGATGGTCACCAGCAGGCACAGGGGCAGCAGCAATGTATGTTGTTTCATGTATGTCCCTTCTGAAACAAAGCCAGCCGGGGCGTCGCGAACCAGCGACCCGGGCAGACAGGATCTGAATGAAGGCCAATCAATGGCGCCGCATGATTATAGATAGAGATTTGACAGGGTAATCAAGTGGTTGCTTTTGTGTGACCTGGATAACCCTCTTGCCGCTCATTCGGGGGGCACAGGGTTACCTCGTCAACCATTGCCTGTTAGGCTGTAGCGGCATTCATGCCGCGCGCATTCCACCCACTCAATCAGCTCAACAAGGAGACGTCATGATCCTCTCAACTACCCCTACCCTGGAAGGCAAGGTCATTCGCGAGTATCGCGGCATCGTCGTCGGTGAGGCGATCCTCGGCGCCAACGTGTTCAAGGACTTGTTTGCCGGCATACGCGACATCATAGGCGGACGTTCCGGCGCCTATGAAAAAGAGCTGGCCCGGGCCCGGGAGATCGCCTTCGACGAGCTCAAGGAGCGCGCCGCCGCCCTTGGCGCCAATGCGGTGGTCGGCATCGATCTCGACTATGAAGTGGTCGGTCAGAACGGCAGCATGTTGATGGTGAGCGTCAGCGGCACCGCTGTCGTGATCTGATGAGCCCCATTTTCCCTCCCAGACTCAAGCGTGGCGACTGCATCGGCTTCTTTTCGCCTTCGAGCGCGGCAACCGTCTGGGCGCCGACCCGCTTCGCCCGTGCCAGGGAGTATCTTGAGGGGCAGGGCTTTTTGCTCAAGGCGGGCTCGCTCACCGGCCAGCGGGATCACTGGCGCGCCGGCACCATAGCGGCGAGAGCCGATGAGCTCAATGCGCTGATCCGCGACCCGCAGGTGCGCGCAATCATGTCGGTCATCGGCGGCAGCAACTCCAATTCTCTGCTGCCCTATCTCGATTACGAGGCGCTGCGCCGGGATCCCAAGATAATCATCGGTTACTCGGATGTGACGGCGCTGCTGCTCGGTATTCAGGCCAGGACAGGGCTGGTCACCTTCTATGGCCCGGCCCTGGTCGCCTCCTTTGGCGAGTTGCCTCCGCTGGTGGACGAGACGCTGGCGGCGTTTCTGGCGATCTGCGGTGCGCAAACTCCCTCCTTGCCCTATCTACTGCCAACCCCGGCCCTCTGGAGCGAAGAGCGGCTCGATTGGGATAACCAGCGCCGTGCCAAGCAGTGCCGGCCCAACCAGCTGGTCTCGGTGGGTACTGGTCGGGTACGTGGTCGGCTGATAGGGGGCAATCTCAATACCATGGCGGGCATTTGGGGCTCCCCCTATATGCCTGCCATCGAGGAGGGGGACATTTTGTTGCTCGAGGATAGCCTCAAATCTGCCGAGACGGTGGAGCGCAGTTTCGCCCACCTCAAGCTGTGCGGTATCTTCAATCGGATTGGCGCTTTATTGCTTGGCAAACACGAGGGTTTCAACGATCAGGGGAGCGGCAAGGGCCCCCTCGACATTCTGCTGGAGGTGATTGGCGAGCCGAGCTTCCCCATCTTGGCGGAGTTTGACTGTGCCCATACCCACCCCATGCTGACGCTGCCTCTGGGCGTTCAGGCCGAGCTGGACCTTGACCGCCAGCAGTTACGCCTGCTTGAGCCCTGGTGGTGTTGAGTACGTTTTATCCTATGAAGAGGCCGCCTGACAGGGCGGCCTCTTGTTTGAGGGCGCGCCCAACCACACTTGCGCAGTGAGAGTACGCTCTTGGCAACGGCGCCGGTCGTCAGGGCAGGCTGTCCGGGCGGAAGCTCTCGCGGATCTGCGGCACCAGGGGGGCGGCCTTGAACCCTTTCTCTTCCCCTAATACCGGGTGGAGCAGCGGCTTGTCGGCCAGCGGCGTGAGATCCCCGGCCAGCAGGGTCCGGGTCGCCTGGCCCATTTGATAGAGCTGACGCACGGCGCCAAACTGCTGCTCGAGAGCGATGCTGCCATCATTGCGGGTGAAGGCCATCATGGGGATCTGGTAGTTGGCATCCCGGGGGGCTTGCTTGCCATGAATGCCCTTGCTCGCCGACATCAGGAAGGGCTGATGATCGCCAAAGGCGAGCACCAGATAACGCTTGTCACTCCCATCGAGCGCCTTGAGCAGGTATTCGAGGGAAGCCATGGCATCGACCACCCCGGTGTAGTAGGTATTGAGCAGCTGGCGCTGGGCCGGGCTCATGTCCGGGCAGGCTTTGTCGAGCTCCTGGGCCAGATAGCGGGCCGCATCGAAGGGGCCATGACCCTGCATGGTGACCGCATAGGCAAACAGCGGCTGGCTGTCTTGTTCGCTGCGTGTGAGCAAATGATTGACCAGGGCATGGTCCGATACATAGAGCCCCTTGTGCTCCAGGCTGGTGAAACGATCGACAAACCAGCGCTCCTCATAGCCAAGCGCAGGAATGGCCTTCTCCCGCCCCCAGAACTTCTCGGTATAGGGGTGGGCGAACAGGGTGCGATAGCCGCTCGCTTTGGCGGTCTGGGCCAGGCCCGGCACGCTGTCACGCATGTAGTAGTAAGGCACTATGCCCTGCTTGAGCAGGCCGACCGGCAAGCCGGTATTCATTTCGAACTCCGCCAGTACCGTCATGCCGCCCGTGGTGGGGGAGCGGATGGTCTTGTGCCACTGCTGCACGCTGGCGGGCAGGTTCAGGGTGGGGGCAGGGGCACAGATGTTGGCCTGCCAGTCGAGCCAGAGCGACTCGTATTGCAGCACTATCACCAGATCCCAGCGTGGCGCTGTCGGATTGGGCAGCTTGCTGAGCTGGGGGGTGAGATCATTGGCCTGCAATGGATAGCGGAAGATATTGCCGCTTTGCAGCATCTCGTTGACCAGATTGAAGAGGTAGAGGCCGGGGCCCGAGCGGATGATGTCCCTGTGATAGTTGACCGCCCTGTCCACGTAGCGGATGTTGGCACCGAGCAGCAGGTTGCCCGCCTGGGTTGCGAACACGCACAGAGCGAAGAAGGCGGCGGTGGCGGCCAGGGCGCGCAGCACCCAACGCGACAGGGCGAAATACCAGCAGAGCCCAATCAGGACCAGGCCTATCGCCCAGGGCAGCACAGGGTGCTGCTCGGTCAGGATCCGGGCAAGGGCCAGCAGATTGCCAAGATCGTCACCGCCAAGGGGGACGCCATAGATGGCAATTTTCATGAAATTGGCGAGCAGTCCCACGGCGCACAGCAGGGTGAAAATCAGCCCCATATAGAGATTGAAACCGGCCAGGGCGCAGAGTCCCCAGCCAAATACCATGCTGCCCCATGCCAGGTAATAGTGCTCCGGCCTGAAGCCGGACCAGAGCAGGAACTCGCCAACCCGGAACACCACGAAGCCATGGAGCAACACGAAGGTGAGGTTGCCGAGCAGCAGGCAGCCGAGCAGGCGCCATGTCAGGTTCTTGCGCAGCAAGGGCAGGCAGATGCGCAAGATGGCGGCGCAGATCATCAGCACCAGCCCCAGGCTTATCAGCAGGTAGCTGAGATTGAAGCCCTGCTCCGGCAGGGGTTGCAAGATCTGGCGAAACTCACCGCTATCCTCCCTGTCCGCCAGCAACAGGCCGACCCTCAGCTGATAGTGGTTAGACAAGGCATCGTCCGGCGCCCTGAGCGTGCTGTTGATATCGAGGGTACAGCCCTGCTTGCCACACTTTTGTCTCTTGTCGGCCCGCTGGCTCAGTTGGTCGATGCGCTGCCCCTGCTCGCCGAGCAGCTCGACCAGTACCCGGTCACCGGCTTGCAGCGGCTTTCTCAGCTGCCACTGGCTGTGCACCACCAGATAGAGTCCGCGATTATCACTCTTGTAGAGCAGGGAGTGGCGCACCAGGGTGGCGATGGGGTTGTCGGCCGGGCCCAGAATCAAGGGCGCGGCCGGGCTCAGCAGATTGGCCGGACCTAACTTTGGCAGCAACAGGGTAAACAGCAGCAGCACAAACAGCAGTGCCAGCGTCAGGGCTGGCAGCAGGGAAACCCGTGGCGAATGGCGGCCGGGGGGAGACAAAGACATAAGGGCTCATCCTTTGAGCGTGGCGAGGCAGACTTGGCTTGTGTTAATTTTGACCCGATGGTGCTGGGCTTGTTCCTGCTTGTCAATTTAATGACAGATAAATGAATTAATGCTGAAGCCTGGATAGCGGCGCTGTTTACTAACTCAGCCATCAGGCTGCTCATTCCCCAGCCCCAAGTGACCGACTGATTTTTCCTGCCAGCAACTGTTTAAACCGGCACCTCGCAGGTCTCCCATCATGTTTGCCGTTCTTGATCTGCCCCGGCGTTGCAAATCCCCTTGTTCCTCTCCCCAGCGGCCTGCGGTTTCCCATCCCCGCCCAGGATTCCCCGAGAGCGATGATCCTCATTTGCGCAGTTTCGATGCCATTATGGGCTATCGCATCAAGGCCACTGACGGTGATGTCGGACATGTCGAAAGTCTGTTGATCAATCCGATTCACTATCTTGTGATCAACACCAGCAACAGGTGGATGGGGCACAACGAGCTGATCGCTTCGGATTGGATTGGAGGCGGGTGCTGGCTGGACAAAACCGTTTCGGTCGGCCTAGACGTTGCCGCACTCAAAAGCTCACCCGTCTACGAGTCTGCAGAGCCGTTGAACCGCGAGCGAGAGGATCGTCTTTACGATCATCATGGCCGCAGCGGTTACTGGCTTACTGAAACCATCATGGCACGCGTGGAAACTTAAGGGTTGAGCATCTTGGTCATGCCATGGTTTCTCAGGCGCCGGCGCAGCAAACTGCAGACTGATCAACCTCTGCAGGCAAAGCGTTAAGCGGAAGCTGTGTTCGCTACCGCACGGTAACCGGGAAGATCTGTTGTCATGATCAGGTTTGCAATTCACGGCTGGCTCGATGAGCTGGTTTGTAGAACAGCATGGCGCAGGACTTAATAGGGACGCCCGGTTGAACGAACGCCGAGTGACCCTGGATAAAGCAGCAGGTATCCACTGACCTTGCCTTGTCGATGTTCTGCGTTCAACCACTTAGAAAGGGAGAACACGATGCTTCGCCAAATGAAAGACCTGCAGGATCTCGCCATAGGCGCCACCGATGGCACCATCGGCGACGTGAAGAACCTCTACTTTGATGACGATGCCTGGGTGATTCGCTACCTTGTCGTCGAGACCGGCTCATGGCTGTCCAGCCGCAAAGTGCTGATCTCGCCCATTGCCGCCGGCACGGCCGATTGGTCAACCAAATTGCTGCCGGTTTCGCTGACCCGCGAGCAAGTCAAGAACAGCCCTATCATCGACAGCGACAAGCCAGTATCGCGGCAGCAAGAGATGGATTACATGGGGTACTACGGTTATCCCTATTATTGGGGAGGTGCCGGATTCTGGGGCGAAGGCGCTTCTCCGGGAGTGCTCATGAGCGGCTATTCCAGCCTTGGTGTGGGACAGTCGCTCGAACAGCCCGAAGTGGCTGCGGCCGACGCTACGGCGCATCATGATGACGATCCCCATCTGCGCAGTTGCAAAGCGGTCAGGGGCTACCATATCCACGCGAGCGATGGCGATATCGGTCACTTACAGGGTCTGATCGTCGACATGGAGACCTGGGCCATTCGATACATCATCGTGGATACCAGCAACTGGTGGCTTGGTCATCAAGTATTGATCCCTCCGCAATGGATCCAGGAAGTGAGCTGGGCCGATGGCAAGGTTTCGGTCAACCTTACCCGCCAGGCCGTGAAAGACGCGCCTCACTACGATGCAGCGGCAGCGCTGGATCGCAAGCAGGAATCAAGAATCTACGAACACTACGGCCGTCCCGGCTATTGGGAGAGCGGGGAGTAACTCGCAGCAGCGATTTAATGCCCATCTGGTCCGCGTCTGAAGCTAGATATGCAACCCGCCTAATTCGGACCATAACGCCACAGGGAAACACGCCATGCAATGCAACAAAGAAACAAGAATAATGACACGATCAGCGCTTGCCACTGCCTTGGCTGCGTTCTTTTGCTTTGGCTTCGCCGCCCCACTGATTGCGGCACCATCGCCGGAAACCGCAGCGGCACGCAAGTCGCCTGCGGATGCAAAAGCCGCCAACCCCAGGCAGCCGGCGAAGAAGTGCCTGAGTGATCTACGCGCCTTCGACAGTCAGATGCAAAAGGATGGCTACTGGATGCACGGTTCCGGCTACGGATATGGTTATCCGATGTATGGCTACGGCGGTCGTGGCATGATGCCGGTCAGTGGCGCTGGCACCCATCAGCCAGAGGCAAGTTTCCGGCGCGCGCGACCGGGCTACGAAGTTCGTACGATGATCGCCTCCACCAACATTCTGGCGCAGCACGGTGAGCAAAAGGCTTGTGAGGTAATGCTTAGCGCGACGCGCGATATCTACAACAGCTACTCCGCTGATTTGCAAAAAGGTGGAGCGGCCAGGCTGGACGTGCCGGGCTGGCGGGCCCAGCAGATTGCAGCAGCGCAACCTGTGACCGAAGGTGACACCGCCTTCCGCTCCGATCAATTGGTCGGCACCGGCGTGGTCAACCCGCAAGGTGAAGACCTTGGCAGTGTCGACGATATCGTTATGAGTCCGCAGACCGGCAAGATCGCTTATCTGGTGCTGGGTCGAGGAGGCGTATTCGGATTCGGTGAGAAATACGTCCCGGTGCCTTGGGATAACTTCAAAACGACCACTGACGTCAGCTTGCTGGTATTGGGCACGACCAAAGCCGGCCTGGACGCCGCTCCACTCGTAAAAGAAGACCGCTTCTCCCCGCTTGGTGACTTCAGCAAGCAGAGTGAAAAGGTGGATGACTACTGGAAGGCACACCTGTCGAAGTGAACTCGGTAGACATCACTTGATGTGTTACGAGTCATCGAGTCCACTGCCGCCGGGGCACAGTTGCACCGCATGCTCGCCTTCCTGCGGCGGGCCTCGATGATCAGTTCTGCATAACCGCTGCGTGCGTTGCCACACCGACAACGCACGTCCGGTTTAGGAGGCGGTTTTACCGGGAAGCGCGCTCTGCGGCCGGTGTAAACAGAGAAATCTCTATGAGAACATCCATCACGCTTGCCCTGCTGCGGCCCGCAATGGCTGATCGCAACTCTCCAACAGCGCTATCCCGATTGCACCGACGGCGCTCACTGGGGAAGTCGTCAGCGCCGCCCAGCTAATAGGCCAGCCGACGGCCCTGATGCGGACGCCGCAAAAAGTCCCCGCTTGTGGGCCGAAGCGCTGCGCAAGAACTTTGATCCGACTCTGGTGCGGATCATAGACGTGCTCGCTATCGACCTGCCGTTTTTGATGAGTGAGCCAGTCCTTCCTTGCGCATCACCTGCACAGCCTCACTGCTCGGATGTTCCTTTTTCCATGGCTCCCCATTCTTGCGAGGCGGGATACAGGCTGCCCCTCCTTTGCGTGCTATCCGCTGATGGCTGGCTTAGCTGTCGTAGGCGCCATCCGCATAAAAGGGTGCCCAGCCTGCACCGCAGTGGATTGAGCAGGGTCGGCAGCACCTCAGCGTCATGAACGTTTTCCTGCGACACTTCCGTCGCCACGATATCGTGGCGCGCCGGGTCTACCGCCAGATGCAACTTGCGCCAGACTCGGCGCCGTGTTTTCTGACTTTCCGCTCGTCTTCCCCCCCACACTTTCAGGCCGGTCGAGTCGATAACCAGGTCGGTGATGCGCCCCTTTGACATGCAGCCGATAGGCCACCTTCACCGTGCGGGCCAGCTTGCTGACACAGCTGTTGTCCGGGGGGCACGGCAGCACATTCATCAACTCCGGCAGGGAATCGAGTAGCCCTTGGGTGGCTTGCAGGGAGAGGCTGAACATCCCCTGGAGCATCAAAAAAGTAGAAATGGTCTGGTCGGTGCAGCACAGGCTGCATCCCTGCCGCCCGTGATGGTCGTGGTGGAACCCGTTATCCATGGCATCCGCATCAACCCAAAAGGTGAGAGAACCATGGTCAATTAAGCCTTGTTGTATTGACGCCAGTTGGCGATGGGGTGAAGCGACTTGACCATGATGCAGACTTGAAGGGGGTGGTGGTGAGCTGATCGCCACGCTTTTAGTTAGTTCCATTCCAGTGGCATCGATGTGGGAAACAGCCACCTGGATAGCGCTTGTGTGATCGGGGTCCGCTGGCGACAGCTCTTTCTGTGATGAAAGCGGCATCATGAGTGCAAGGGGCTGGCGAGCCGAGCACAGAGCTGTCTACTCTCTCAATAACGATGGGAGAGGCTGCAATGAATCCTAAGGTTGTTGGACGTCAGGCGAGACTGCTGCAGATGTTGCAGCGTGATGAAGAGATCCAGATCGGTCGTGAGCGCGATTGCCCTCTGACGCTGACTCAGTTGCAAAGTCTGCACGAGGGGCACCCTGCCGTACTCGAGGTCCATAACAGCGGCCTCACCGCCCAGGTACTCCACCTCAAGGTCGAGGGGCATCACTGGTGCCTCAAGCGCCGTCTTCCCGAGTCGCGAGTGGCCAACATAGATGGTCAGACCGCCTTTCTCACCGAGCTGGAGCGCAGACGGGAGATAGAAGCCCTGCGCGAACAGCACCCCACTCTCCTGGCCAATGTGGTCTGTACCAGCTTTGGCTCGGCCCGGGCCGGCATACTGCTCTCCCCCTGGTTGCGCGGCGAGCCGGTGCAGCAGCTCAATGAACGCAATCTGGCCCAGATGCTGGCGGTGCAGGGCGAACTGGCGCGCTGGGGCTGGTTTGACTGGGATCCGAGCCCGGGCAACTTGCTCGATGACGGCCAGCAGATCAGCGTGTTCGATTTCGGCTATATGTGGCCCTTCGACCCCCGCTTCGAGTTCAACTCCAATGGCCTGTGCGACGCGCAGTTTCATGTGGTGGAGCGGCTCGAGACCCGCACCCTGTCAGGGCTCTGGCTCGGGGTCGCCAATCCGTTGCCGCAATTTGCCTACTGGCGCGGCCTGACTCTGGCCTGGGCCGAGCAGGAGCTGGCCCGCCTTGGCCGGGAGGGGGCCTGCGAGGCGGTGCTCGCGCGACTGGCTGCCCTTGGCGAGGAGTGGCGCATCGCCCTGGCGAGCGAGGAGGGGCTGGCGGCCAACTGGCTCAAGGACATGTACCGCAGTCATTGGCTGGACGTCCAAGACGACCTCAGTGGCCAGAGCTGTACCCCGCTGACCCTCAAGCGCCTCGATTGGCTGGAGCATGCTCTGGGCCACTGTTATGAGGAGCTGACGGCGGGGGGGACTGTGGTCAATCAAAGCCAGGGGGAGCAGCTCACCCTGCTGGCGAACCAGCGCGAGCAGGCCAGGCGCTGGCTGCTCGCGCCTGAGCGGGTGTGAGTCACAGCTTAAGGCCGCCCTCTGAGCGTTGGCCACATACAACAAGGGCGCCTGATGGCGCCCTTGTTGTCGTCAAGCCTGGGTGGCTTAGTCGAGCAGCTCCTGGTGCAGGCGGTTCACTATCTGGTTTGCCTCGCCCTCGTTGACCAGGAAGCAGAGGTTATGGGCACTGGCGCCGTAACAGATCATGCGAATATTGTGATCGCGCATGGCATCGAACACCCGGCTGCCGACCCCGGTTGCCTCGCTCATCCGGTTGCCGATGAGGGCCACCAGGGCGAGTCCCGTCTCCACGTTCACCTTGCACAGCTGACCCAGCTCGGCCAATACCTTGTCGCCGAGCACAGGCTCGCCGTTGCTCTGGCTGCCGGTGTGATCCAGGGTGAGCGACACGCTCACCTCCGAGGTGGTGATGAGATCTACCGAGATGCGGTGACGGGCGAGTATGCCGAACACCTCGGCCAGGAAGCCGTAGGCGTGGAACATGTTGAGGCTGTGCAGGGTCACCAGCACCTGCTGGCGGCGCAGGGCCACGGCGCGAAACAGCGGGCTGCTCTGGGTGCTGGCGCGGATCCAGGTGCCACCGGCCTGGGGATCCTTGCTCGAGCCGACAAACACCGGAATGTCTCGGCGCACCGCAGGTTGCAGGGTGGAGGGGTGCAGTACCTTGGCGCCGAAGGTCGCCATCTCGGCCGCCTCCGAGAAGCTTATCTCGGGAATGGGACGAGCGCGGGTCACCAGACGCGGATCCGTGGTGTAGATGCCGGGTACATCGGTCCAGATCTCGATGGTGGCGGCGTCCAGGGCCTCGGCAAAGAGGGCTGCGCTGTAGTCCGAGCCGCCCCGGCCGAGGGTGGTGGTGCGGCCATCGCCGTCGGCGCCGATAAAGCCCTGGGTGATGATCAGGGTGTCGCCGAGCAGGGGCGCCAGTGCTTGCTGGCACAGAACGCGACTCGCGCCAAGATCAACGCTTGCCTTGCCAAAGCGGCTGTCGGTGCGCAGCAGTTGGCGTGCATCCTGCCACTGGGCCTTGACGCCGCGCTGGCAGAGCAGCTCGGTAAAGAGGCGGGTTGACATGAGTTCGCCGCAGGCGATGAGGCGATCGGCCAATTCTGCATCTGTCTGCTGGGTGGCTTGCAGCGCCATCTTGCGAATGTCGCCGAGCAGGCCATGGATGATGGCAGAGGCTTCGCTCGGCTGGCCGAGGTCTTGCAATATGCTCTGCTGAATGTCGGCCAATTTGCCGAGTTGCGCCTCGCGCTCCCCTTCATCGAGTTCGCCCTGGGCCAGGGCGACCAGCAGATTGGTCACGCCAGAGCTGGCACTCAGCACCACCAAGCGGGTTGCCGGGTTGGCTAGCACTATGTTGGCGCAGTTGTTCATGGCGGCGGCATTGGCGACGCTGGTTCCGCCAAACTTGGCGACATTGAAAGGGTTCATTGCATGCTCCTGTCTAAATATCAAAAATCCGGATCCGTGGGGGAAATAGACAGGGGAGGGCGGAAAATGGCAGGAATAGCAAAGGATCCCGGCCAGAAGCGCTCCACCTGTAGAACCCATCCAGTACCCAGCCAGAGTCTGGCGCGGGTATTGGATAGACACTACCGATGACAACCCGGGGGATTCAGCCCCCGTAGCCGATGATGAGGAGACCAGTCTCCTGCATCATCTCGGCGCTGCTCCCCCTCAATCGGCATCATAGGACGCTGGTGTCCTGCTCCGATCTACCTGGGCAACGCTCCTCTTCTGGCTCCATCCGCTGGGGATGGAGTGCAATTAGAAATAACCCGCGTTGGATTGCACTGTCAATCGAGTTTCGAAAAAAGTTCAATCTCCTGTCGAAGGCAGCGCAAAATCAACAGCTTAAAAAATAGTCTTCGACAAAACCTTAGAGCGACGCTGCCAGTTGTAGAGCCGCTGACGCTCCACCGGCAGGGCCTCGACCTCCAGAGGCTCGAAACCGCGCTCCCGGAACCAGTGGATGGAGCGGGTGGTCAGCACGAACAGCTGACGTATGCCGAGGCGCTTGGCACGTTCAGCCACCTTGGCGACCAGCTGATCCCCCCGGTTGGAGTTGCGATACTCGGGATGAATGGCCACACAGGCCATCTCGGCCATGGCCTCTTCCATGAAGCAGTAGAGGGCGGCGCAGCCGATGATGAGGCCGTCACGCTCTATGATGGTGAACTTGTCGATCTCCATCTCCAGCTGCTCGCGGGAGCGACGCACCAGGATCCCGTCCTCTTCCAGCGGGCGTATGAGGTCCAGAATGCCGCCAATGTCCTCTATGGTGGCGGCGCGGGCCTGCTCGGCGCTCTCGCGCACTATCTGGGTGCCAAGACCTTCGCGACTGAACAGCTCCTGCAGCATGGCGCCATCTTCCTGGTAGCTGACCAGGTGAGAGCGGGGCACTCCGCCGCGACAGGAGGCGATGGCCGCTCTCAGATAGCGAGCCGTGCCGGACATCTCCTCACCCGCCTGCTCCAGCTCAATCAGGTACTCCTCAGCCTGCTCGGGGAAGAGCTCGGAGACGGCTTGGCCATGGCGGTCCATGACCCCCTGGCTTGAGCTGAAACAGATCAGCTTGTCGGCTTTGAGATCCACGGCGATGCGGCGGGCCACCTCTTCGGAGGTGAGATTGAAGCTCTCGCCGGTGACCGAACAGCCGATGGGGGAGATGAGTACCAGGTTCTGTTGATCGAGTTGGCGAACGATCCCCTCCACATCGATGCGGCGCACCCGGCCACTGTGGCAGTAGTCGACCCCGTCATCGACCCCCAGCGGCTGGGCCGTGACGAAGTTGCCACTCACCACGCTTATCCGGGCGCCCTGCATGGGGGTGTTGGCCAAGCCCATGGAGAGTTTGGCGGTGATGTCGAACTGCATACCGCCACTGACTTGCTTGATGAGGGCGAAGCTCTGATCGTCCGTGACCCTGATCCGCTTGTGGTACTGGGCCTCTATGTTGGCGCGGGCCAGGGCCTCATCATTCTGGGGGCGGGCACCGAATACCAGCACGAGGCGGATCCCGAGGGTCTGCAACAGGGCGATGTCACTGACAATGTTGGCAAAATTGGGATGAGCGACCGACTCGCCGCCCATCATGAGCACAAAGGTGGCACCCCTGTGTACGTTGACATAGGGGGTGGATTGCCGAAAGGCATGGACCAGGCTGGGTTCACGTTCGCGCACTCGAGATACATCCATAAAAAAACAGTAATGGGCCCAATATATGAAAATAAATTCACAAATCAAGACTAAATATTGATTTGGTGCGATTTATTGCCCGTACAGGGGCGGGGGCCGAGTCAGGGGACATGAGATGACAGGAGCAGGATGGGCGCCAAGGAGAGTGGCCATGGAGGCGAGGGCGGTTGATCCAAACGGGCAAACTCCTTATCTTCACAGCTCTTGCCGATGTCAGGGACGGGCGACGTGCCAGCGGCGCGAGCCTGGCTCGCTATTTAAGGATGAACAGATGGAACAGATGTTGTCAGCCGATCAGGCCCTGCCGGGCCGTGATGAAGCCATGGTGATTGGTCAGGTGCACGCGGTCAATGGTCACCCGACCCAAGGCCCCTGGCCCCAGGGTCTGGCGCTGGCCTGGTTTGGCATGGGTTGCTTTTGGGGTGTCGAGCGGCTGTTTTGGCAGCAGCCAGGCATTTATTCGAGCACGGCCGGCTATCAGGGGGGGCATACCCCCAACCCGACCTACAAAGAGGTGTGCAGCGGCCAGACCGGTCATGCCGAGACGGTGCAACTGGTGTTCGATCCGACGCAGATAAGCTATCAGGATCTGCTGCGTCTGTTCTGGGAGCATCATGATCCGGCCCAGGGCATGCGCCAGGGCGGGGATGTGGGCAGCCAGTATAGATCCGTCATCTTCTATGCCGATGAGCAGCAAAAGGCTCTGGCCGAGGCGAGCCTGTCCGCCTATCAGGATGCCATGGTGGCAAGCGGTGATACGCGCACCATCACCACCCAGATAGTGCCCCTGGCCCCTTACTACTATGCCGAGGATTATCATCAGCAATATCTGCATAAAAATCCGGAAGGCTATTGCGGCCTCGGTGGCATAGGTGTCTGCCTGCCGCCAAGCCTGGCGCGCTAACGAGCCGATTGTTTCCTTTCGGAACTTGTTGTTAGGGGTTGCAAAAAAGTTGAAATAAAGTGCAGAAAAGAAGGAACTTGCGAGCAGGGCAGTGGACTAACTAGATAGCAGCCAAGGATGGCCGCGATGCCAGACACATGATGAGCCTCCCAACCATGATAGCAAGCAGGGCCGCCCTCCAGGGGCGGCCCTTCTCATTTCTGCTGATCAATCAATGTCTTGTGAAGCATGTATCGGTCAAGCCTCCTTGGGTAAGGGGCGAAGGGAGATGAGAGATTCCCTGACATGTGACCCCCTCAGCGCGTCGGGGTCAGTTGATGGCGCTGTCGAACAGGTTCTTGATGAGATCAATAAATTCGTTCAAGAAAGCAAGTTGCGGCTCGGTCGGGGCCTGCAACCAGACGGCAGAGAGCACCTCTTCCAGATCGGCGACCACGGCATCGGCCTCCTGCATCATCACGAACCGCAATTCGGCATCGAGCTGGGGGTTCTGCTCGCACAGCGCCATCAGGCTGCTGGCGACTCGCTCGCTGACCAGATCCTCTATGGTCAGGCTCCCATGCCCCTGCTGGTGGCTCTCGAACAGGTTGAGCCGTTCAACTAAATACTCAATCAGCGCTATATAACCATCACTCTCAACCACCATGGGGTCTCTACCTCATCGAAAAAATCAGGGCGTATTTTAGTGGTCAGGCTCAGCTTGGCAAGCTCGTCCGCGCAAGTTCATCACTGTAAGTTCAAGTGCAGGCGATGGCGGGTGAAGCTGACGCCGCCCCGGCTTACCTGCTCCAATCCGTCCAGCTCAAAACCGTGGCGCAGGAACAGCGGGTAGCTGAACAGGCTCGCCTCGGTGTCGATCCAGGTCAGACCCAAGGCCCTGGCCTCTTGTACCAGGCGGCGGATGAGCAGGCTGGCCAGCCCCTGCCTGCGCAGCTCAGGCGCCACATAGAGCAGGCCGAGATGGCCATCCGGGCTCAAGGTAATGAAGCCAAGCAGCGCGTCACCCTGCGCCAGCACCCAGCCGTAATGCATCTGCAACTGGTCGGCAAAGCCCGGATGCTGTCCCCCCCGCGCCCACTGCTCAACCTGCTCCGGGCTGTAGTGCTCGGGGCCAAGCTCGCGCACAGTGCGCTCGAACAGCGCTGCGAGGCGCGGGATGTGGGCGGTGCAAAGTGGCACGCAGTGCAGAGTATCTGCCTCTTGGCTGCCTGATGATGGTTGCGATGCCGTCATGGTTTCACCGCCTGGGGCCGCTTGGCCTTGGGCAGCCCGGCGATGACCCGCTCATAGGAGTGCAGGATCCAGCCCTGCCAGAGCGCCTCGTCCAGCTGACTGTCCAGGGTCACCGTATTCCAGTGCTGCTTGTTCATGTGCCAGCCGGGTTTGACTTGCGGGTGGATCTCGCGCAGCAAGAGCGCGAGCTCAGGCTCGCATTTCAAGTTGATGGAGAGAGGTTCGGCCTGCCAGTTGACCAGGGCATACATCTTGCCCGCGATGCGATAGACCAGGATCTCCGGGCCGAAGGGGGTGTCCTCCTGAGTGCCGGGCAGGCTCAGCAGGAAGTCTCTCAGGGTGGTCAGATTCATATCGGGCTCCGGTGAGGCCTGCGCGGGGTGAGGCTTCCCCGCGCGAGCAGATCTGATAAGATGCGCGCCAGTATAACCAGCGCGAGAGGCCACGTCAGATGTTGTATCACAAGACCTTTGAACTGGGCCCCGAACATGACTGGGTCGTATTCGTGCACGGCGCCGGTGGCAGCTCCAATATCTGGTTCAAGCAGCTCAAAGCGTATCGGGCGCACTTCAATGTGCTGCTGCTTGACCTGCGCGGTCATGGCCAATCCCACCAGTTGCAGCAAGTGGTCAAGGGTCAATACAGCTTTAGAGCCGTGACCGAAGACATACTGCGCCTGCTCGATCACCTGCGCATTCCCTCCGCCCACTTTGTCGGCATCTCCCTTGGCACCATCCTTATTCGCCATCTGGCGGAGATCGGCTCCGAGCGGGTCAAGAGCATGGTGCTCGGCGGCGCCATACTGCGCCTCGACATTCGCTCCCGGGTGCTGGTGCAGCTCGGCCGGGTCGGCCAGCACATACTGCCCTACATGTGGCTCTACCGCTTGTTCGCCTTCATCATCATGCCGCGCCAGCACCATCAGGAATCCCGCAACCTGTTCGTGCGCGAGGCCCGCAAACTCTGCCAGAAGGAGTTCAAACGCTGGTTCCGCCTCGCCACCGAGGTTAACCCCCTGATGCGCTACTTCAAGGAGCGCGCCCTGGCGATCCCGACCCTCTACCTGATGGGGGAGGAGGATCATATGTTCCTCGCCCCGGTGCGCGAGCAGGTCGCCCGCGACCCCTACAGCCAGCTTGCCATCATCGAAAACTGCGGCCATGTCTGCAATGTGGAGCAGCCGGAGCATTTTAACCGGCAGTCGTTGGCGTTTATATCCAGTCAAACGGTCGTGGCGTAAGTAATTTAATGTGGGGGGGCAGAGTGAAGCTCAATAGCAGATTGCCCTGTTGTTACAGAGTTCGATAACGTCCATCCGGAAAAAAGATAACCAGCCCGAGAATTATCTCGAGGCTGGTGTGGTTCGATCGTTCAATCCACAAATATCAGAATATGCTTCGCTATTTGAATCGGTAGACCTTAAAAATATTACCGCCACAGCCAAAGATACTAACTTTAATTTAGCTTTCAACGGCTTGCTGTCCCTCTGGAGGCGTTTGGGAGATTTTTCCTTCCACGATAGCGTCTGTGTTCTTAACGCCAAATGGTATATGAACTGAGGGAGCAACAGAACTTGTTGAATTCAAATGTCCAGATTGGTCATCGAAAAAAATATGAGGTTTAAGTACGCCTAGAATTAGACCTTTATCTACACCACCTAGGG
>NZ_AQGQ01000044.1 GCF_000388115.1 Aeromonas molluscorum 848 | reverse complement strand
TGGCCAATGCGGATCATGGCTGCTCCTTAGTCGCTTTGGTAATCGCCAGTTCGTCTTGCTGCTGGCGTAAAAACAGCCCGGCCAGGGCGAGATCCTCGGGCCGAGTCACCTTGATGTTGTCTGCACGCCCCTCGACCATGCGTGGCACATGACCGGCCAGCTCCATGGCGGACGCCTCGTCCGTGATGAGAGCCCCCAGAGCTAACCCCTCCTCCAGCGCCCCTTTGAGAGTTCGGGTCGCAAATAGCTGGGGCGTGAGCGCATGCCAGAGTGCTTCCCGCGGCACAGTGGCGATGATGTTGCCCGCCTCGTCGCTGCGCTTCATGGTGTCGCGTACCCGGGAGCCAAGAATGGCACCATCCGGAGTCAGGCCGACCGCAAGCAGCGCATCGATATCTGCCGAGGTGAGACAAGGGCGGGCGGCATCGTGGACCAGCACCCAGTCGCTCTTAACCTGATGCAGGGCGTTGAGGACGGAGCGGGCACGATCGCTACCGCCCAGAACGCGCAAAATACGCGGGTCCCGAGCCAACACCAGCGTCTCGAACCAGCAGTCATCGGGGGCCAGCGCCAGCACTATGGTCGTGATGGCGGGATGGGCCAGCAGCCGGAGCAGGGTGTGTTCCAAAATGGTCTTGCCCGCCAGGGACAGGTACTGCTTGGGGCACTCCGCCCCCATGCGGCTACCTATGCCGGCGGCGGGCACCACTGCCGTCAAGCCGAACTGATCCGGGAGGCCGTTATTCATCATCGTCGCCGCCAGCAGGCTCGTCCTTCTTGTTCGGGATGATCCGGTAGAAGGTCTCTCCCTGCTTGATATAACCGAGATCGTTACGCGCCAGCTCTTCGATGGCTTCAAGACCCGAAGTCAGATCGTCAATCTCACGATAAATCAGACTATTGCGCTCCTTGAGCGCCAGATTGTCCTGCTCTTGCTGATCGATGGCATTGGACATCTCATGGTAATCGGACAGGCCGTTTTTCCCCAGCCAGAGGTGGTATTGCAAGCCCCCCAGCAGGAGGAACAGGATCAGGGTGAATAGCCGCATGCACTGGGTCTCCTTCCAAGCGGCCTAGTTTCCCATATTCGCGGGAAAGACAAAAGAAAGCAGATGCATCTTGGCCCGGCCACGGATGAAAAGCGTCAGCTTGGCCCTAAAAACAAAAAAGCCCCGCCAGATGGCGGGGCTTTTACATCAGGGAAGGCGAATTAAGCCTGACCTTTCACTTCTTTCAGACCGCGGAACGGAGCCTTGGCACCCAGGGCTTCTTCGATACGGATCAGCTGGTTGTACTTGGCAACACGGTCAGAACGGCTCATGGAACCGGTCTTGATCTGGCCAGCAGCGGTACCCACAGCCAGGTCGGCGATGGTCGCGTCTTCGGTCTCACCGGAGCGGTGGGAGATGACGGCAGTGTAGCCAGCGTCTTTGGCCATCTTGATGGCAGCCAGGGTCTCGGTCAGGGAACCGATCTGGTTGAACTTGATCAGGATGGAGTTGGCGATGCCGTTGTCGATGCCGCGCTTCAGGATCTTGGTGTTGGTTACGAACAGGTCGTCACCCACAATCTGGATCTTGCTGCCCAGCTCTTTGGTCTGGTAAGCAAAACCGTCCCAGTCGGATTCATCCAGGCCATCTTCGATGGAGACGATCGGGAACTTGGTGGTCAGGTCGGCCAGGTAGTCAGAGAACTCGTTGGAGGTGAAGATACGACCTTCGCCCTTCAGGTTGTACTCGTTCTTTTCAGCGTCGTAGAACTCGGAAGCGGCGCAGTCCATGGCCAGAGTGATGTCTTTACCCAGAACGTAACCAGCGGCAGCAACGGCTTCAGCGATCACTTCCAGCGCTTCGGCGTTGGATTTCAGGTTAGGAGCGAAACCACCTTCGTCACCGACAGCCGTGTTGTAGCCCTTGGACTTCAGCACTTTGGCCAGGTTGTGGAACACTTCGGCGCCCATGCGAACGGCTTCTTTCAGGGTCTTGGCGCCAACCGGCTGGATCATGAACTCCTGGATGTCGACGTTGTTGTCGGCATGCTCACCACCGTTGATGATGTTCATCATGGGCAGCGGCATGGAGTAAACACCGGCAGTGCCGTTCAGCTCTGCAATGTGAGCGTACAGCGGCAGGCCTTTGGCGGCAGCAGCGGCTTTGGCGTTAGCCAGGGAAACAGCCAGGATGGCGTTGGCGCCAAACTTGGATTTGTTCTCGGTACCGTCCAGATCGATCATGATCTGGTCAATAGCGGCCTGATCCTTGGCATCTTTACCCAGCAGTGCTTGGGCGATCGGGCCGTTGACGGCTTCGATGGCTTTCAACACGCCTTTACCCAGGAAACGGCTCTTGTCGCCGTCACGCAGTTCCAGCGCTTCGCGGGAACCAGTGGAGGCGCCAGACGGAGCGGCTGCCATACCAACAAAACCACCTTCCAGATGAACTTCGGCCTCAACGGTCGGGTTACCACGGGAGTCGATGATTTCACGACCGATCACTTTAACGATCTTGGACATGTGTATTTCCTCAGGTTTCGTAAAAAAACAACAAAAGGCATTTCAAAAAAAGCGGTTGTGGCACATTGCCTCAACCGCATTTGATTTTCAATTACTTCAAATTGCGCTTCTGATACTCACCAGCGGCCTTAACAAAGCCTGCGAACAGGGCGTGGCCATCACGGGGAGTCGAGGTGAACTCCGGGTGGAACTGAGCCGCAACAAACCAAGGGTGATCCGGAATTTCGATAATTTCCACCAATTTCTTGTCGGCGGAGAGACCGGTCACCTTCAAACCAGCCGCTTCAATCTGCGGCAACAGCTTGTTGTTCACCTCATAACGGTGACGGTGGCGCTCGTATATGGTCGGGCTGCCGTACATCTGACGCACCTTGGAGCCTTCGACCAGGTGGCAGAGCTGGGAACCTAGACGCATGGTTCCACCAAGGTCTGATTTCTCGGTGCGAGTCTCGACATTGCCCTCGTCATCAACCCATTCGGTGATGAGACCGACCACCGGATAAGCGCAATCTTTCTTGAATTCGGAGGAGTGAGCCCCTTCCAAGCCTGCGACATTACGCGCAAATTCGATCAGCGCAACCTGCATACCGAGGCAGATACCCAGATAAGGGATCTTGTTCTCGCGGGCATACTTGGCAGCCAGAATCTTGCCTTCCACACCACGCTCGCCGAAGCCACCCGGTACCAGGATCGCGTCCAAGCCTTCCAGTTGCTCCGAACCGCGGGTCTCGATGTCCTGGGAGTCGATGTAACGAATATTGACCGACAGTCGGGTCTTGAGGCCACCGTGCTTGAGTGCTTCGTTGACGGACTTGTAGGCATCGGGCAGGGAGACATACTTGCCAACCATACCGATGGTTACTTCGGCAGTCGGGTTGGCCTCTTCGTAGATAACCTGTTCCCACTCACACAGATCCGCCTCTTTGCACTCCAGGCCGAAACGCTCGATGAAGTAGTTATCGACGTTCTGGGAGCGCAGCAGGGCCGGGATCTTGTAGATGGAGTCGACGTCCTTCATGGAGATGACGGCGCGCTCGGGCACGTTGCAGAACAGCGCTATCTTGGCGCGCTCAACAGCCGGTATGGCGCGGTCGGAGCGGCAGATTAGCACATCCGGCTGAATGCCGATGGAGAGCATCTCCTTGACGGAGTGCTGGGTCGGCTTGGTCTTGACCTCGCCGGCGGCGGCCAGATAAGGAACCAGGGTCAGGTGCATGAACATGGCGCTGTCGCGGCCCACTTCTGCAGCCAGCTGACGCAGGGCCTCGAGGAACGGCAGTGACTCGATGTCGCCCACGGTGCCGCCCACTTCGACTATGGCTACCTGGTGGCCTTCGGCACCGGCAATCACCCGCTCCTTGATGGCATTGGTGATGTGTGGAATCACCTGGATGGTGGCACCCAGGTAGTCACCACGGCGCTCTTTACGCAGCACATCGGCGTAGATACGGCCAGTAGTGAAGTTGTTGCGGCGGGTCATCTTGGTGCGGATGAAACGCTCGTAATGACCCAGATCCAGATCGGTCTCGGCCCCGTCCTCGGTTACGAACACTTCACCATGCTGGGTCGGGCTCATGGTGCCCGGATCCACGTTGATATAGGGGTCCAGTTTCATGATGGTCACATCCAGACCACGGGCTTCCAGAATGGCTGCCAGAGAAGCTGCGGCAATGCCTTTGCCGAGGGATGAAACAACGCCACCAGTTACAAAAATATATTTTGTCGTCATGCTGAACCTGAAAGAAGTTTAGGGAGTTTTAAGGGGTGCTTCGGGGATGAAGCAGGACGGGGAAACAGTATACCAAAACCCCCTCTCCCAAACAATGAACAAAAATCTATCAGGCCCGGGCGCCGGGCGCTTTGCGCCAAATCAACTTTGCTCGGTTTGCTTGGCCCTGTCCCAGGCTGCATCGAGTTTTTCCAGGGAACAATCGGTCATCTTGAGCCCTTCTGCGGCGATAAAGTGCTCAACTTGGCGAAAACGGCGCTCGAACTTGGCATTGGCGCCACGCAGCACTTGTTCGGGATCCTTGCCCAGATGGCGAACCAGATTGACGGTGGCAAACAGCAGATCGCCAAGCTCGTCGCTGACCCGATCCTCGTCCACATCCGCCATCAACACCTCTTCCATCACCTCATCGATCTCCTCGTGGATCTTGTCCACCACGGGGCCGAGGGTCTTCCAGTCAAACCCCACTGTGGCGCAGCGCTTCTGGATCTTGGCAGCCCGGGTCAGGGCTGGCAGTGCGAGCGGTATATCATCGAGCACACTCTCTTTATCCAGCGCAGCCCGCTCCTTGGCCTTTTCTGCCTCCCAGTTCACCTTCACCGCCTGCTCGTCACTCAATTCAGCATTGGCGAAGACATGGGGATGACGGCGAATGAGCTTCTCGCTGACGGTTGCAACGATGTCGGCAAAATCAAACAGTCCCTGCTCTTTACCAAGCTGGGCGTAGAACACCACCTGGAACAAGAGATCGCCAAGTTCTCCCTTCACCCCTTCCCAATCCTGAGTCTCGATGGCATCGGCCACCTCATAGGCCTCTTCCAGGGTGTGGGGCACTATGGTCTGGAAGCTCTGCTTGAGATCCCAAGGGCAACCGCCCTGCGGGGAGCGCAGTTGAGCCATTATTTCGAGCAGTCGGGGCAGGTCGTAACCTTGGGTATTGGACATGGGGTCTTCGCTTTCGATTCGTCAAAAGAGTGACCGGCCACACGGGCCGGTCAGCGGAGTTTAGAGGCGCTTGGCGCTGATCACGTCATTGAGCTGACTGAGCTTGGCCAGGGCACGGTTGAAGGCATTGATGTTGTAGATCTCCAGCTCCATGTCGATCTCGGCGGTCTGATCCTTGACGTTGGAGCGCGAGCGCACCCCCATGACGTTGATCTTCTCGTTGGCGAGCACTGTGGTGATGTCGCGCAACAGCCCGGATCTGTCATTGGAGAGGATGCGGATGGTCAGGCCATAGCCACCGGAGTAGTTCTCCCCCCAGACCGCATCGATCAACCGTTCGGGGTTGCGGCGAGACAGCTCTTTGAGCTGCTCGCAATCCTCCCGGTGGATGGAGACGCCACGACCCATGGTGATAAAGCCCTGGATGGAGTCTCCGGGGATCGGCTGGCAGCAGCGGGCGATATGGGTCATCAGGTTGCCCACCCCCTCCACCACTATGTGATCCTTGGGTTTGGTGCGGAAAGGCGTATTGGCCTTCTGCTCCAACTTCGCCAGCAGGCGACGATCTTCCTCTTCCGCCGATGGCTTGTTGTAGCGGGTATCCAGATAGTTGAGCAGCTGATTGATGCGGATATCACCGCTGCCTATACCCGCCAGCAGATCATCAAGCTCTTCGGCGTTGAAACGCTCCAGAGCCTGCTTGTCGACCTTGGAGAGAGTCAGATTATGCCTATCCAGCTCTTTATCGAGCAACTCCTTGCCGGCGGCGACATTCTTGTCCCGATCCAGTTTGCGGAACCAGGTAGCGACCTTGGCGCGGGCCCGGCTCGAGCGCAGGAAACCGGCATTGGGGTTCATCCAGTCTCGACTCGGGTTTGGCTCCTTCTGGGTGATCACCTCCACCTGATCACCGGTCTGCAAGGTGTAAGTAAAGGGCACTATGCGGCCATCTATCTTGGTACCGATGCAGCGGTGGCCGATCATGCTGTGCACGTGATAGGCAAAATCGAGGGGTGTGGCGCCAGCCGGCAAGTCGATGACATCCCCTTTCGGGGTGAATACATAGACTCTGTCTTCGAACACCTGACTGCGCAGGTCTTCGAGCAGGGATCCGCTCTCTGAGAGATCCTCCTGCCAGGCAAGCAGTTTGCGCAGCCACTCGATCTTGTCTTCAAAGGTCGTGGTCTTGCTGGCCTGGGCTCCTTCCTTGTAGCGCCAGTGGGCCGCGACGCCAAGCTCGGCATCCTGGTGCATCTGATCGGTCCGGATCTGGATCTCTACCGCCTTGCCCTCGTTACCCACCACCACTGTGTGGATAGACTGGTAGCCATTGGGCTTGGGGTTGGCGACGTAGTCGTCAAATTCGCGGGGAATATGGTGGAAGTGAGTATGCACTATGCCAAGTGCCGCATAGCAGTCCTGCAGTCGTTTGGTGACGACCCGCACAGCTCGCACGTCAAACAGTTCGTTGAATTCGAGGTGCTTCTTCTGCATCTTGCGCCAGATGCTGTAGATGTGTTTCGGGCGGCCATAGACCTCTGCCTCGACCCCAGCCTCTTTCAAGGCATCGCGCAAGGATTGCACGAACTCGCGGATGTAGCGTTCGCGGTCCAGGCGCTTCTCGTCAAGCTGCTTGGCGATCTGCTTGTAGGTCTCCGGGTGCAGGTAACGAAAAGCGAGATCTTCCAGCTCCCACTTGAGCTGACCTATCCCCAGCCGGTTAGCCAGCGGCGCATAGATGTTGGTGATCTCCTGGGCCATCAGCACCCGGGTCTCTTCATCCGCCAGCTTGGCCTCGCGCAGGCAGGCTATCCGCTCCGCCAGCTTGATCACCACGGCGCGTACGTCCTCGACCATGGCGAGCAGCATGCGACGCACATTGTCGACCTGCTCCGGTGACGTCTCGCTGCGATGCAGTGTCTGCAGGGAGCGGATGGCCTCCATCTCCAGCACACCTTCCACCAACTTGGCGATCTTGGTGCCGAAATCTTCTTCCATCCGGGCAGCCGGGATAAGGCCCGTCTCGACGAAGGGATAAAGGATGGCGGCCTTGAGGGTGGCGACGTCCATGTTGAGCATCATCAAGATGCCCACCATCTCGACCCCGCGCACCAAGAGTCTGGAGGTCAGTACCTCCTCACCCTGGCTCACGCAATACTTGTACACGGTTCGCAACTGGTCTTGTTCAGCTTCACCAAGAGAGAGAGAGCTTATCCACTCGTCCAGGGTAAAGTTGTCTTTCAAATGAATATCGCGAACCGCAACCATGGTATCAATCCTTAATTATTGGGGCCCAGGCTGACGCCTGACCCCGCACTTTGACGAGACTCGCCTCAAATGGGGATGCAACAACCGAATTTCAAGCCGGAGGTAGCGTCCGGCTGTGGTTGTTCTCCCTGGCGAGGCATCAGATTACTGCAATCACCCCAGCTCGAACAACGCCATGGATTCGAGATGGCCAGTGTGCGGGAACATATCCAGCATGCCGAGTCGACTCAGGCGATAACCCCCTTCGATCAACACCTTGCTGTCCCGAGCCAGGGTGACCGGATTGCAGGAGACGTAGACCACTCGCTTGGGGGAAAGTTTCACGACATGTTCCATCACGGCCAAGGCGCCAGGACGAGCGGGATCCAGCAGGACCAGATCAAAACCCTCCCTCGCCCAGGACATGCCGGCGATATCACCACTCAAGTCCGCCTTGTAGAAGCGGGCATTGCCAATCTCATTGCGCTCGGCGTTCTGGGTGGCCCGCGCCACCATGGCAAGATCCCCCTCCACCCCGACCACTTCCCGGGCCTTGCGAGCCAAGGGCAAGGTGAAGTTGCCAATGCCACAGAACAGATCCAGCACCTTGTCCCCGGCTCCCACGTCGAGCCAGTCGATGGCTTGGGCCACCATTGCCTGATTGATGCCGCCATTGACCTGAATGAAATCGCCGGGAGCAAATGCAAGAGCCAGGCCATCTAGTTGATAAGAGGGTGCAAACTGTTGGCTGAGCGCTTCAATCTGGTCATCTGCCGCCTGCAGATAGAGATCGATGCCAAACTCCTCGGCAAACGCCAGCAGCAGGGCGCGATCCATTTCGTTTGGCCGACCAGTGTGGCGCAGCAGCATGAGCACGCCCTGCTCGGCCTGGATTAACTCTACGTGGCCCAGCTCCCGCTGACTCTTGAGCCCATTCAGACAGGCACGCAGCGGGGCAATCAGCATTGAGAGGGGATCGGTCAGCACGGGGCAACAGCCTATTTCGACCAAATCATTAGACTGGCGACGGCGAAAGCCGAGTCGGGTACAGCGGCCATTCTTGTCAAATTTGATTGCCAGGCGACAGACCCGGCGATAGGCACGGGACTCCCCTGCAAGGGCCGGTGCCAGCTCGGGGGCCTGAATGTTACCAAGGCGGGAAAAGAGGCTAACCAGCCCGGCCTGCTTGGCGGCAAGCTGATCGGCACCGCTCAGGTGCTGGGCATTGCAGCCACCGCACTCGCGATAATGACCACAGAAGGGCTCGATGCGATTCTCGGCCGGACTCACCACGTGCTGCAAGACACCGTGAGCATACTGCTTCTTGTCCTCGGTGAGGCGAACCTTGACCCGTTCACCGGGCAGGGCCCCTTCGACGAAGACAGCTTTGCCCTGATGGCGACCGATGCCGACGCAGTGATGGTCCAGACTGTCTACCGTAATTTCAATACGTTGGAGCTGGGTGGATTTCTTTTGGGGCTTGAAAAACTGGGCCATAAAACTTGGTGCCTATAGGTGGCTATGTCATGATTGTGGAATCTGCAGCAGGCTATTGTCCCACAAGAATAATAGTATGACCAAATCCGGCCTGCGGGCTCGAGCCCTGTCGTTAACCCTAATTACCAACCCTGATGATCGGGGGACCATTCGCATGACCCTATCCGGCCTGCGCACTCATGCCTTGTCATTCACCTTATTGCCACCCCTGATGAGCGGGGGACTGACCCCATGACCAAATATGGCCTGAGAGCCCGCGTGCTCGCCTTTACCATATTGCCAACCCTGATCATCGGCGGCTTGATGGCCGGTTATTTCACCTTCCACCGCTACCAGCAGCTGGAAAACAACCTGATCGATCAGGGCATCAACATCATAGAGCCCCTGGCGATCGCCAGTGAATACGGCATGACCCAGCACAGCCGAGAATCGCTCAAACGGCTGATTGGTCTGACTCACCGAAAAAACTCACCGCTCATCAAGTCCATCGCCGTCTTTACCCAAGACAACCAGCTGTTCGTGACGTCCAATTATCACAGGGACTTCACCCGGCTGCGACTGCCGGACGGCAGCCAGATCCCCGAGCTTACCAGCGTCACCCTGTACGGGGACGACATCATTCTACGCACCCCCATTCAGGCCGAAACCAGCCTGGATGGCTTCCCGCTGCCCAGCGATGTCGAGCCCCCCGTTATTGGCTACATCTCGATGCAGATGACCACAGACAGAGCCATGATCCTGCAATACCGCGATACCTTCTTCGCGGTGATCATGGTACTGATTGGCATCGCCGTCAGCACCCTGTTCGGCTTCAGATTGGTCAAGAGCGTGACTCAGCCCATCACGGATATGGTGCAGGCGGTGCACAAAATAAGGGAGGGGCGACTCGATACCCGAGTCAGCGGCCAGCTCACCGGCGAGTTGGATATGCTGAAAAACGGCATCAACGCCATGGCCAAGGCGCTCTCCGAATATCACGAGGAGATGCAGCAGAATATCGATCAGGCCACGTCGGATCTGCGGGAAACACTTGAACAGATAGAGATCCAGAACGTCGAGCTCGACATGGCCAAGAAGCGAGCCCAGGAGGCGGCCCGGGTCAAATCCGAGTTCCTCGCCAACATGTCCCACGAGCTGCGAACCCCCCTCAATGGTGTCATCGGCTTCACCCGTCAACTGCTCAAGACGGCGCTGACGCCGAGCCAGACCGACTATATGCAGACCATTGAGAAATCGGCCCGCAACCTGCTCGGCATCATCAACGACATCCTCGACTTCTCCAAGCTGGAGGCGGGCAAGCTGCAACTCGAGCATATCCCGTTCAGCCTGCGCGATACCCTCAACGAAACCATGCACCTGCTCGGGCCAAGCGCCCACGACAAGCAGCTCGAACTCTCATTGCGCGTCGATAGCGAGGTCCCGGATCATCTCACCGGCGATCCCATGCGGCTGCAACAGGTGATCACCAACCTGGCGGGCAACGCCATCAAGTTCACCGAGCAGGGCAACGTGGATGTCCACATCAGTCAGAGCGGCCCCCTGCACCAGGGAAGATTCCGCCTCAATGTGCAGATCCGCGATACCGGTATCGGCATCTCGCCAGATCAGCAGCGCCAGCTGTTCCAGGCCTTCAACCAGGCAGACTCCTCCATATCCCGGCGTTATGGGGGCACTGGCCTGGGTCTGGTCATCACCCAGAAGCTGGTACAGCAAATGGGCGGACTCATCCGGTTCGATTCAGAGCTTGGACAGGGATCCGTGTTCACCTTCAGCCTGGATCTGGAAGTCTCTCCCCTGCCCCAGGCCGATCAGCTGCCGCTGGACCGTATCCGCGGCAGGCGAGTCTGGCTGCTGGAGCCGGATCCCTTCGCTCAGGCTTCTCTTTGCGCCCTGTTGAAGGAGTGGTTACTGGATGTCGTTCTGGTGGAGCCCAACGCCCCCTGGCCCACCATCACGGACCAGGACATGGTGGTGATCGGCAGCAGCCAGCGTCACAGCACAGAGTCGGTATTGGCCCGCCTTGATGATCTCAAGGGCCAGCAGAATCGCATCGTGTTGCTGAGCAGCCACGAACCCGCCTTGTACGAGACGATGCACCAACATGGGGCCCAACATTGTCTCTCCAAGCCCATTAATCACCGCAAGTTGCTCCATGCCCTGCTCTCGCCGGAGGCGATCAAAAACGAGCCTTTGGCGCTACCCCTGATCCCCCCCCGGCAGATTGAGGACATCAGGGTGCTGGCAGTCGATGACAACGCCGCCAACCTCAAGCTCATCGCCGCCATGCTCAAGGAGATGGTCAGCCAGGTCGTGCTGTGCAAGAACGGCAAGGAGGCGGTCAAGCAGGCCCAGAGCCAAGGCTTTGACATCATCTTCATGGATATACAGATGCCGATCATGGATGGCATCAGCGCCACCCAGGCGATCCGCAGCCAGTCCCTCAATACCGAGACGCCCATAGTGGCGGTGACGGCCCACGCCATTCCCGGTGAGCGCGAGCGCCTTATCCGTCAGGGCATGGACGACTACCTGGCCAAGCCCATCGACGAGGCCATGCTGGCTCAGCTCATCAAGGACTTTGCCCACCGGCGCCACCAGAGCAGTGCCATAGAGCAGATCGACTGGACCCTGGCCGTGCGCCAGGCAGCCAACAAGCCCGAGCTTGCCAAAGAGATGCTGACCATGTTGCTGATAAGCTTCGACGAGCTGGATCCCCTGCTGGATGCAGCCATCCGGGGGGAGGCCGAACAGCAACAGGTGCTGGATCAGCTCCATAGGCTCAATGGCGGCTGTGCCTATTCCGGCGTGCCCGGCCTGCAACGGCTGCTCTCCCAGCTCGAGCAGCAGCTGCGTGATGGCGCGGCCCTGGCCGAACTGGAGCCCGAGCTGCTGGAGTTGCAAGACGCCATAGAACAGGTGCGTGCCGAGGCGCCCCGCTACCTTTGAAGGGTACCGGCGCAGCCTTGGCCGCTTTTTCTGACGCAAAGTCCGGTAAATGGTAAAGTTGCGCCGTTTCTACAGGAGTCAACATGACGAATAACGATATTCTGCGCCGTCTGCGCTACGCCCTCACCATCAGCAACGACCAGATGGTCGAGATGTTTGCCAAAGGCAACCTGACCGTCGATCACGCCCAGCTCCACAGCTGGTTGCTGAAAGAAGCCGCCGAAGGGGAAGAGCAAGAAGCAGGTTTTGTCGCCTGTCCTGACGCCGCCCTCAGCCAGTTCCTCGACGGCATGATAGTCGTGCGTCGTGGTGTACGCGAAGACGCGCCGCCCCAGCAGATCCCCAACAGGATCAACAACAATCTCATCTTGAGAAAATTGCGTATCGCCTTGAATTTCAAGGAAGATGACATGCTCGCTACCCTCAAGGCTGCCGACTTCAAGCTCTCCAAATCCGAGCTGAGTGCCCTGTTCCGCTCCAAGGATCACAAGCACTATCAGGATTGTGGCGATCAGATACTGCGCAATTTCCTGCTTGGCCTGACTGCGCAGCTGCGCGGCTGAGTCATGGCTGCGCCGTCGCTCCCCCGCCTGAGCCGATCTACTGGCCTGGGGCGGAGCGCGGCGCCCCTCTCCCCTCTGCGACTCTGCGCTACTCTCTTGCTGGCGATCCTCGCCCTGCAAGGCTGCAAACCCGCCAGCTATCGACTCGAACACCAATATCAGAGCGCCAGCCAGGATGAGCGCATCGCCTTCCTGATCCTGCACTATACGGACGAGGACGATGATCACTCCCTGCGCCTGCTCACCCAATCCCCCTACAAGGTCAGTGCCCACTATCTGGTGCCCCGTACGCCGGACCGCACACCGCTGCCCGTCTACCAGCTAGTGCCGGACGGCCAGCGCGCCTGGCATGCCGGTCGCAGCCGCTGGCACCATCAGGCAGGGCTCAATGCCAGCTCCCTTGGCATCGAGATAGTAAACCTTGGCTATGACGCCACCGATGCCGAGTTGCCGGTCGATGCTCGTCACTGGCAAGCCTTCACCGAGGCGCAAATCGCCGCCGTTGGCGAACTCAGTCAAGCTCTCGTTGCGCGCTACCATATCCCCCAGACCCAGATACTGGCTCATAGCGACATAGCGCCGACCCGCAAGCTGGATCCCGGCCCCCGCTTCCCCTGGCGGCGCCTCCATCTGGAATACGGGGTGGGTGCCTGGCCCGACGAGGAGCGGGTGGCGAAATTGCATGCCGAGCTGGCACATGACCCCCAGGCTCGCTGGGATGCGGCCCGCTGGCAGCAGGCGCTTGCTCGTTATGGTTATGACCTGCCCCAGAGCGGAGATTGGGATGCCCCAAGCCGGGACGCCCTGCGTGCCTTCCAGCTGCATTTTCGCGCGGCCAGAGTCGACAGCGAACCCGATGGCGAGAGTCAGGCTATCCTGATGGCCCTGCTTGAGAAGTACCATCCACCGCATCCCTGATGCCGAGCGCCAGACTAGCTCCAGCCCTGCCCGCCCCCCAAAAAAGAAACCGCCAGCGGATAGCCCGCTGGCGATTCGTACCACGTTTTGCCAGCGGAGGATGTCAGACGCTGGCGCGCGCTTCCTGCATCAGGACACGCATGTCGGCAACCGCCTTGGCCAGGCCGTCGAAGGCGGCACGGCCGATGATGGCGTGGCCTATGTTGAGCTCATAAATCTCGGGAATGGCGGCGATAGCCTGAACATTGTGGTAATGCAGGCCGTGGCCAGCATTGACCTTGAGGCCTTTCCCGGCGGCATAGGAGACACCGGCGGCGATACGCTTGAACTCCGCGCAGCGCTCACTGTCGGTGGGGGCATCGGCATAACGGCCAGTGTGGATCTCGATGAAGGGAGCGCCACTCGCCACGGCCGCGTCTATCTGCTGGTAATCCGCATCGATAAACAGTGACACCTTGGCACCCACCTCACTCAGACGACGCACCGCCTCGCTGATTTTATCCAACTGACCAGCCACATCCAGACCGCCCTCCGTGGTCACCTCGGTGCGCTTCTCCGGCACCAGGCAGACGAAGTGGGGCTTGATGCGACAAGCGATAGCGATCATCTCCTCGGTCACCGCCATCTCCAGGTTCATTCTGGTCTGTATCGTCTGGCGCAGGATCTCGACGTCACGGTCGGTAATGTGGCGTCTGTCTTCACGCAGGTGAACCGTGATGCCATCGGCCCCGGCCTGCTCGGCGACGAAGGCGGCTTGCACCGGATCCGGGTATTGGGTGCCCCGGGCGTTGCGCAGGGTGGCAATGTGGTCGATGTTCACACCCAGATAGATATCGCTCATTAACTACTCCTTGAAAGTCTGTATAAAAATCCACGGCTGGCCTTGTCATCCTCTGGCCAGTACAGGCAAAGATGAGAGAGTCCCTGGCTCCAAGTTCACGCCGAGCAACTGACCTTTCACTTGATAAACCACACAGGACGCTTTAGCTCGCGCGTTCTGACACCCAAGAGGCTGCGGCGCCAACTGCCGTCAGCCTCAGGGATTGCTTCTTCGCTTCAAAAACAGCTCTCTGCTTTTTAACTGACGCTTTCCCAGATAGGGCTGCAACGCCAGCCGGCTGAACCGTTTGGCCGCCTGCAACAACGCCGGGCTATCGAAGCGCCCCTCGGCGAAGGCCAGCAGATGGGCGCCGAGGAACAGGGTACGGGGATCTGCCGTTCGCTCGCAAGCCACGAAACCGAGTTCGCGCTCGAAGCCATACAACAACTCGGGCCTGATGATGCTCTCATCGTCGGCGGCATATTCAAAATCCACCGCATACCCAAGGGATTGCAGCAACAGGAACTCGAAACGGCGCAGAGGAAGTTCGGGGGTTTCGCCATCGGTGAGCGCCATCAGCGCGCGGGCATAGCCGTCAAACACCTCGGGAAAGGGGGTGTGGGCTTCCAGCAGGTAATAAACCAGCTCGTTGAGATAGAGACCGTAAAACAGCAGATCGCCTCCGAGGCGCAGGGAGTAATCCGGGCACTCGACTTCGGTCAGATTCTTGAGATCGCCCTTGCCACGCCAGGCGATGGTGAGCAGAGAGAAGGGTTGCAACAGTCCCTTGAGAGGGGAGCGTGGCCCGCGAGAACCGCGAGCCACCAGGGTAAATCGGCCACTATCCTGGGTAAACACCTCGACCAGCTGACTGGTCTCCCGATAGGGCCGACTGTGGATGACGAAGGCCGGCGTCAGCAATCAGTCATCGCCATAGCCGAGGCTGCGCAGGGCGCGCTCATCATCGGCCCAACCCGACTTGACCTTGACCCAGAGCTCCAGATGCACCTTGTTCTGGAACAGACGTTCCATGTCGATGCGCGCCTCCGTGCCTATGGTCTTGATCTTCTCCCCCTTGTTGCCGATAACCATCTTCTTCTGGCCATCGCGCTCCACCAGGATCACGCCATTGATGTAGTAGATACCGTTCTCTTCTACCTTGAAGCGCTCTATCTCCACGGTCACCGAGTAGGGCAGCTCTTCACCGGTGAAACGCATCAGCTTCTCGCGGATGATCTCGGAGGCCATGAAGCGGGACGAACGATCGGTCACGTAATCTTCCGGGAAGAAGTGCACGTTCTGTGGCAGCTGCGCCTTGGACCATTCGCGGATTTTCTCCACGTTGGTACCCTTTTCGGCACTGATCGGCAGGATATGGGCGAATTTCATCTGCTGACCCAGCCACTCCAGGTGGGGCAACAGGTCTTCCTTGTCCTTGACGTTGTCGATCTTGTTGACCGCCAGCACCACGGGACAGGGCAGATGGCGCAACTTGCCCAGCACCATGTCGTCATCCTTGGTCCAGTGGGTACCATCGACCATGAATACCACCATGGCCACATCCCCCAGCGAACTGGTGGCGGCACGGTTCATCAGGCGGTTGATGGCCCGCTTCTCTTCGATGTGCAGACCCGGGGTATCCACATAGATGGTCTGGTAGTTCTCCTCGGTGTCTATCCCCAGGATCCGGTGACGGGTGGTCTGGGGTTTCTTCGAGGTGATGCTGACCTTCTGGCCGAGCAGTTTATTGAGCAGGGTGGACTTGCCCACGTTGGGACGGCCCACGATAGCGACAAAGCCGCAATAGGTGGTATCTGTCATGACCATTTTTCCAATGCTTGTTGTGTTAAAAGACCGCGCCTTGCCGGATCAGTCAGACCTGTCATGACAGTTTTTCCAATGCTTGCTGCGCCGCAGCCTGTTCGGCCTTGCGGCGGCTGGTACCGACCCCGATAAGGGGCTCATCCAGACCATCCACGGCACAGTGCACGGTGAACTCCTGGTTGTGCGCCTCACCCTTGACTTTGGTCACGGTATAGGTCGGCAGGGATTTACGGCTTCCCTGTAATATTTCTTGCAGACGGGTCTTGGGATCCTTCTGATCTATGCCCGGGCGTATCTCGTCCAGGCGGCTGGCGTACCAATTGAGCAGCAGGCGGCGCACCGCCTCAAGATCGGTATCCAGATAGACGGCGCCTATCACCGCCTCGACCGTATCGGCCAATATGGATTCACGGCGATAGCCACCGCTCTTGAGCTCGCCCGGGCCCAGGATCAGGTGATCCCCCAGCTCGAATTCGCGGCCGAGTTCGGCGAGTGTCTTCTCGCGCACCAGGGTGGCACGCATCCGGCTGAGGTCCCCTTCCGCCGCTTGCGGGAAGCGATGGAAGAGCGCATCAGCAATCACCAGGCTGAGGATGGAGTCCCCGAGGAACTCCAGACGCTCATTGTGGCGGGATCCTGCGCTTCTGTGGGTCAGGGCGCGGGTCAACATATCCTTGTCTGAAAAGACATGCCCGAGACGGGACTGCAGTCTGTTCATCTTGATATTCATCATTACTTTATTCCGCCGATGCGGTTGAAGCGCACGTCAGTCGGCACCCAGCTTGGCAGCCAGGAACTCTCGTCGCGCTCAAATTCGAAACTGATCCAGATGGCAACGGCCTTGCCGACCAGATTTTCCTCGGGCACGAAGCCCCAGAAGCGGCTGTCGGTACTGTTGTCACGGTTATCGCCCATCACGAAGTAGTGACCCTCTGGAACTACCCACTCATCCGGATAGGTACCGGGTTGGCGATAGTAGCGATCCACCAGATCCGGCATCAAGGGGTTGCGCAGGGTATCGTGGCTCACGCTACCCAACTGCTCGGTAAAGCGATCCAGCGGTATCCCCATCTGGCTGAATTCACCTCGCTTGTCGAAGGTGACATCGAGCTTCTTGAAGCCCGGGCACGTTTTCCCTTCCTGTTCTTCACACTTGGGACGGATCATGATCTGCTTGTTGCGATAGATGACCCTGTCTCCCGGCATGCCAACCACACGCTTGATGTAGTCAACCCGGGTATCCAGCGGATACTTGAACACCACCACATCCCCGCGCTCAGGCTCACCGGTTTCCAGGAACTTGGTGTTGCTGACCGGATCCTTGAGGCCGTAGGCAAACTTCTCCACCAGGATGAAGTCGCCCACCAGCAGGGTAGGCATCATGGAACCCGACGGGATCTGGAACGGCTCGAACAAGAAGGATCGCAGTATCAGCACTAAGGTGATGACGGGGAAGATCCCCGCCGTCTGCTCGATCCATACCGGCACCGGGGCCACCTTGGCGAGGGTCTTCTCATCCAGGCCTGCACCGCCATGGGCACGGGCCATGGCGATCTTGGCAGCCCTTTGCTTGGACCACACCAGCTTGTCGATACACCAGATAATGCCGGTCACCAGACAGACGATGACCAGGATCAGGGAGAACGTGCTTGCCATCTATTAGTCCTTTCCAACGTGGAGAATGGCGAGGAAGGCCTCCTGCGGCACGTCGACACGGCCCAGGGACTTCATTCGCTTCTTACCTTCTTTCTGCTTGTTCAGCAGCTTCTTCTTCCGGCTCACATCGCCGCCATAACACTTGGCTGTCACGTCTTTGCGCAACGCCTTGACGGTGCTGCGGGCGATGATCTGGTTGCCGATAGAGGCCTGAATGGCGATATCGAACATCTGACGCGGGATCAGCTCACGCATCTTCTCCACCACCTGGCGACCGCGATACTGGGCGTTCTCCTTGTGGGTGATGATGGCCAGGGCATCGACCCGCTCACCGTTGATCATGATGTCCAGACGCACCATGTCGGAAGTTTCGAAACGCTTGAAGCCGTAATCCAGGGAGGCATAGCCACGGCTGGTCGATTTCAGGCGATCGAAGAAATCGAGCACCACTTCCGCCATGGGGATTTCATAGGTCAGTGCCACCTGCTTGCCGTGATAGACCATGTTGGTCTGCACGCCACGCTTCTCGATACACAGAGTGATGACGTTGCCCATGTACTCCTGCGGCAACAAGATGTTGCACTCGGCGATGGGCTCGCGCATCTCTTTGATGTTGTTCACAGGCGGCATGGCTGACGGGCTGTCGATGCGAATGGTAGAGCCATCGTTGAGTTCGATTTCATACACTACGGTCGGCGCCGTGGTGATGAGATCCAAGTCATACTCCCGCTCCAGGCGCTCCTGGATGATCTCCATGTGCAACATGCCAAGGAAGCCACAACGGAAGCCGAAGCCCAGCGCGGTGGAGCTCTCTGGCTCGAAGAACAGGGAGGCGTCATTCAGGGAGAGTTTGTCCAGTGCATCACGGAACGACTCATAGTCATCGCTGGAGATGGGGAACAGACCCGCATACACCTGTGGCTTGACCTTCTTGAAGCCCGCCAGCGCCTTATCGGCGCCATTCTTGGCCTGGGTCAGGGTATCGCCGACGGGGGCACCGTGGATATCCTTGATGCCGCACACCACCCAACCTACCTCGCCGCAACCCAGACCCTGGGTATCGACCTGCTTGGGCGTAAAGATGCCGATGCGATCCACGCCCCACACCTGACCGGTGCTCATCACCTTGATCTTGTCGTTCTTCTTGAGGGAACCGTGCTTGATGCGCACCAGGGAGACGACCCCCAGATAGGAGTCAAACCAGGAGTCGATGATCAGCGCCTGCAGCGGTCCATCGGGATTGCCTTCGGGGGGCGGAATGCGGGCAACGATCTCTTCCAGCACAAGGTCGACTCCCAGACCTGTCTTGGCGGAGCAGCGCACCGCATCGACGGCGTCGATGCCGACGATGTCTTCAATTTCTTCGGCGACCCGCTCGGGCTCTGCGGCCGGCAAGTCTATCTTGTTGAGCACTGGCACCACTTCCAGCTCCATTTCCATGGCGGTGTAGCAGTTGGCCAGAGTCTGTGCCTCAACCCCCTGACCGGCATCGACCACCAGCAGCGCCCCTTCACAGGCAGCCAGCGAGCGGGATACCTCATAGGAGAAGTCCACGTGACCCGGGGTGTCGATAAAGTTCAGCTGGTAGGTGTTACCGTCGTTGGCCTGGTAGTTCAGGGTCACACTCTGCGCTTTGATGGTAATGCCGCGCTCGCGCTCCAGGTCCATGGAGTCAAGCACCTGAGCCTGCATCTCGCGAGTGGACAGGCCACCGCAAGTCTGGATCAGACGGTCCGACAGGGTCGATTTACCGTGGTCTATGTGCGCAATAATCGAAAAGTTACGAATGTATTTCATCGAGCAGGGATCACTCAAATTAGGTTAGGGCCGGATATGGAGGCAGGATTTTACTGGATAACCCGCTAAACGGCCAATCTTTAGTCTGCGGGTAGGCCAGGCGCTGGCCAACATGGTTATGACAGGGTGCGAGTAGTGAGTACCGCGCCCAAAATGCGGGGACCATAAGCCCCCTGATCGAGACGGTTTGAATAGAAGCGGACCAGCAGGAAACCCAAGGCACCGCCCCCCAGACAACTGAGGATGGTAATACCCTCTCCCCCCTCAAGCAGGGGCGCCAACCAGAGCTGGCCGAGTAAGGCGCCAACGAGCAGGCAAAAACAGGGGGCAACACATAAACCAGGGCCGCGCCCCGCAACAGACTCTGCTGGGGAATGCCGAGCCGCACCTGCTGACCCACCGCCAGCGTCATGGTTCTTGGTACCCGGATCCGTTGCTGACGCTGGGGAAAAGCCTTGGCAACCGTACCAGTGCCGCAGTTGGACTGCTGCTGACAGCCACTGCAGGCTGAGCGCCGCTCGCACTCGACCCAGACGTGCTGCTCGTCAATGGCGACCACTGTCGCCACCTCTTCGCTCATCTCATCCAAGGTTCGGTTCCTCCGTTCGCTGATCGCGCCCACCATACGTCATCCGCACACCTACTGCACCGTCTCGTTGCGGGTCAGTGGACGCACCGACTCGGCAATGCGCTTGGCGGTATCGGCCGGAACCTCCCCCACCACAGTGATCTCGACCCCGACATCGTTGACGAAACTCACCAGAGAAGTTGCCCCCTGGCGGATGAGTTGCTGACGCACAGCCTGCTTGGGATCGACCCGGACCACGTAGACGGAGAGATCCACCAGGCCATCGGAGAGCATCATATAGTCCACCGGAGTACTGGTGGTCACCAGCTGGTGCTTGTCCTGAGAGAGCACTTTAAATCCCTCTGGCAACCAGGTGATCTGCCAGCTCAGCGTCTGCTGGGGGGCCGGATAGGCATCTTCCAACGCCAGAGCCTGGGGCAGCTTGCTGCTGGCCAGGGTCACCAGCCAGGGGGATGGCACCGTCATCAGATCGAGATCGACCCCCAGCACCTGCTCGACCAGGTTGCCCTCTTTGTCGATCATGTCGGCGCGCAGCAGCAAATGGCTCTCTTCATCGAGCCAGAGCACAAAACCGTACTTGTCCGCCTCCTTGGGCACCATACGGATCACTTGGGATACCCGGCCAGCCACCCGGCTGCGACCGGCGACGACCAGATCGTAGCTGCCCAGCACTCGTGCCAGCGGCATGCTGACCAGGGTGGACCAGATACCGGGGAAACGACCACCTTTGAGGGTATAGGGTTCGTGGGTGTTCTCGAAGAAGGTGAACTCATTTTGGCGCTGCAGGTACTCCACCGCCTTGCCATCCAGATAACTCAGATGAGCCACCTCTTTGCCATCTATGATGGCGTGGCTGATCCTGAGCGGTTCGATCCGCCCTTGTCTCGCCTTGACCATGGAGAGTTCGAAATTCTGTTGGGTGGAGGCACTCTGCATCTGCTGCAACAAGGCCTCGGCCGACATTTCGTCGGCCGAGGCCTTGGCACAAATCAGTAGGGCAGATGCCAGCAGGATACGGCTGGACTGGCGCACGTTAGCATTCCTGAGACGAAGGTGATGGCGGATAGGCCCTTATTCCTGAACCTGCTTGTCTTGCAACAGGCGCTGCTGCAACTGGTGATCGCGCAAGAAGGCATTGATGCGCGCCCGCTGCTCATTCATCTGCTGCTCGTTCAATGTTTGCTGACGACTTGTGCGTTCACCATCCTGAGCGTAGTGAACGCTTACCGGCGAGGCACTGCCGCCAACGGGGATAGTGTTAAGCACAGGGTTGGTCTGCATGGCAGGATCCTGGCCCTGATACTGCTGCACCCCGAAGATGACCGCAGCGGCGACCGAAGCGGCAATGGCATATTGGCCAAATTGCTGACCGGCACGGCGCAGGAAGGGGATGACACGACCAGGTTGCCGCAGAGGCTGAGCATGCGCCGCAATCGGGGCCAATATGGTCGGCTCGTCATCAAGTGCCAAGGCTATCTTGTCGCTGAGATCCAGCTGCAGATTGAGCGGCAGATCTCCCCGCATGGCATCACCGATCAGATGGTAACGGCTCCAGGTATCGCACGACTCGGCATCCATCGCCAAGAAGTCGAGTTCCTGTACATCACTCAGGTCACCATCCATCAGGGCCGAGATTTGCTGTTTATTTGCCATAAGTTAACCTGTCTTCCCCAGTTTAATTCTCAGTCAGAGGTTTCAGCTTTTTATCGATTGCGTCCCTCGCCCTGAAGATGCGGGATCTCACCGTACCCACAGGACAATCCATGATTTCTGCAATCTCTTCATAACTCAGCCCTTCCAATTCACGAAGGGTGATAGCTGTCCTCAAGTCCTCGGGCAGCGCCTCTATGGCGGCAAACACTGTCCGTTTTATCTCGTCGGTCAGTGCCAAATTCTCCGGGGTGGCGACCTCTTGCAGGGCTTCTCCACCAGCGTAGTATTCTGCCTCGTCAGCCTCCACGTCACTGCTGGGCGGCCTGCGCCCTTGGGAGGTGATGTAATTCTTGGCCGTGTTGACGGCAATTCGGTACAACCAGGTATAAAAGGCACTCTCGCCACGGAATGTCGGCAGCGCCCGATAGGCTTTGATAAAGGCCTCTTGCGCTACATCCGGCACATCGCCCGGATTATTGACATACCTGGCTACCAGGTTGACCACCTTGTGTTGGTATTTCTTTACCAACAGGTTGAACGCGTTTTTATCGCCACGTTGGACTCGCTCAACCAGTTGTTCGTCCAGTAAATTCTGGTCGCTCATCAGGCCGTAAGACCCCCATTAAGGTTATCGTTTTTCTTTTCCGGCCCTTCCTAAGCGCACAAGTTCAGACAGGGAGAATCAGAGAAAGTTCGCTTTAGTTGAAAAAAAAGTGATGCGTGCTGCACCGTTACCCTTGCTTGGGCTACCATGGTGCCAGTTCTTTATCCAGGCCAATGATACTTATGAAAGCAAGTGTTGAATACCTTTGCGACGTTCTCATCATTGGCAGCGGTGCCGCCGGTTTGTCTCTCGCTTTGCGACTGGCCGATCAGGCAAGAGTCCTGGTTCTGAGCAAGGGGCCCATCAGTGAGGGGGCCACTTTCTATGCGCAAGGAGGCATCGCTGCCGTTTTCGACGAAACCGACAGCATCGAATCCCACGTCAGTGACACCCTCAACGCAGGCGCAGGCCTGTGTGACCCCGGTGTCGTCGAGTTCACCGCCCGCCATGCCCGCGACTCCATCCAGTGGTTGATCCAGCAAGGGGTTCCCTTCGATCAGGAGACGGATGACCACGGCGAGCCCCACTATCACCTGACCCGGGAAGGGGGTCATAGCCATCGCCGCATCTTCCATGCCGCCGACGCCACTGGCAAGGCGGTGCAGACCACGCTAGTCGATCAGGTGCGCGCTCACCCCAATATCCAGCTGATGGAGCGCTTCAACGCGGTGGATCTCATCACCACCCGCAAGCTGGGTCTGCCGGGCAACAAGGTACTGGGCGCCTACGTCTGGAACCGCAACGCCGAACAGGTCGAGGTGATCCGTGCTCGTTTCGTGGCCCTGGCCACCGGCGGCGCCTCCAAGGTCTACCAATATACCTCCAACCCGGATGTGAGCTCGGGAGATGGCATCGCCATGGCCTGGCGCGCCGGCTGCCGGGTGGCGAACCTGGAGTTCAACCAGTTCCACCCCACCAGCCTGTTCCACCCGGACGATCCCAATTTCCTGCTGACCGAGGCATTGCGTGGCGAAGGCGCCTATCTGCGCCGTCCGGATGGCAGCCGCTTCATGCAGGATTTCGACGAGCGGGCCGAGCTGGCACCACGGGACATAGTCGCCCGCGCCATCGACCATGAGATGAAGCGCCTGGGCGCAGACTGCATGTATCTGGACATCAGCCACAAGCCGGCTGATTTCATCATCAAGCACTTCCCGACCATCTTTGAGCGCTGCCTCGCCGTCGGTATCGACATCACCAAAGAGCCGATGCCGATCGTCCCTGCCGCCCACTACACCTGCGGTGGCGTCATGATAGACAACAATGGTCAAACCGATATTCCCGGCCTCTATGCCATTGGCGAGGTGACCTATACCGGCCTGCACGGCGCCAACCGCATGGCCTCCAACTCCTTGCTCGAATGTGTGGTCTATGCCCATCAGGCGGGAGCCGACATCTTGGCCAAGCTGCCGATGAGCATGGAACCGCCGAGCCTGCCTGCCTGGGATGAGAGCCTAGTGGACAACTCCGACGAGCAGGTGGTGATCCAGCACAACTGGCACGAGCTGCGGCTGATGATGTGGGACTATGTGGGCATAGTGCGCACCACCAAGCGCCTCGAGCGGGCCAAGCGCCGCATCGACATGCTCAAGCAGGAAGTGCAGGAGTACTACGCCAACTTCCGGGTCTCCAACAACCTGCTGGAGCTGCGCAACTTGCTGCAGGTTGCCGAACTTATCGTCAACTGCGCCATGCAGCGCAAAGAGTCCCGCGGCCTGCACTACAACCTCGACTTCCCGGACTTGAAACCCAACCCCAAA
>NZ_AQGQ01000043.1 GCF_000388115.1 Aeromonas molluscorum 848 | reverse complement strand
GATAGGCCGTACCGTCTTGCTGCAAGGGGAAGACAACAAACAGCGGCTGCGTCTCGACCTTTGTCGAGAATGGTCGCGCCGTGCTGGTGGCGACCAGCAGCTTCTGGGAGGGGATAGACGTCAGAGGGGCGGCGCTCTCCTGTGTTATCATCGACAAGCTGCCGTTTGCGAGTCCGGATGATCCCCTGCTCAAGGCGCGGGTCGACGACTGCAAGCTCAACGGGGGGTGATCCCTTTGCCGATATCCAGCTGCCCAAGGCGGTGATAGCGCTCAAGCAGGGGGTCGGGCGGCTCATACGTGATCGCCGTGATCACGGCGTTCTGGTCATCTGTGATCCCCGCATGGTCAACAAGCCCTATGGCGCCACTTTTATCAAGAGCCTGCCTGCCATCCCCCGGACCCGGGATCTGGATTGCCTGGGCGAGTTTTTTAGCGGTTTGGCCGAGGCGGCGAGTCCGGACTCGGCCCCGACCGATCTGTTTCAATGATGCCTTTTAGAGAAGAGTTGCGAATGAACGAGTTGAAGATCCTGGCCCTCGATACCGCCACCGAAGCCTGCTCCGCCGCCTTGCAGGTCGGAGAGTCCGTCTATGCCCGTTGGGAAGAGGCGCCGCGAGATCACACCAAAAAGATACTGCCCATGGTGCAGGCCCTGCTCGATGAAGCCGGGATAACCTTGAGCGAGCTCGATGCCATTGCATTTGGCCGTGGTCCCGGCTCATTCACCGGGGTGCGGATCGGGGTTGGCGTGGCGCAGGGACTGGCCTTTGGTGCTGGTGTGCCGCTGATTGGTATCTCGACCTTGGCTGCCATGGCTCAGGGCGCTTATCGCCTGGATGGGGCCGAGCGGGTAGTCAGCGCCATCGATGCCCGCATGGGGGAGATCTATCTTGGCCGCTATCTGCTGCAAGATGGCCTCATGGTATTGGACGGCGAAGAGCAGGTCACTGGGCCAGAGGCCGTGGCGCAAGCAGAGACCCTTTCCGGTCTCTGGTTTAGCACGGGTACAGGGTTCGAGACCTATGCTGATCTCCTGAGCGGTCTGGCCGATGAACTGAGGCCCTGTCCGGCGGCCCGCCTGCCGGCAGCCCAGGACATGCTGCCCCTGGCCAAAGCCGCCTGGCTGGCTGGCAGCGCCGTCGCTCCTGAGCAGGCGACCCCCGTATATCTGAGAGACAAAGTCACCTGGAAGAAGCTGCCTGGACGGGAATGAGTCGGGTCTGTCGTGAAGCCAGGTCAAAGGAGAGGGATATGAATAAGTGCCTGCTGTTGCAAAAAAGTATGCTGCTGGGCCTGGCTGGTCTGCTGCTGGCCGGGTGCAGCTTGGTGCCCAAGGAGCTGGCCTACGAACCTCAGGCGGATCTGGTCGCCTATCGACCTGCCCTGAAGGGCCTGGATGGCAAGCCGGCCCGCTGGAGTGGTGTCATCGCCGCAGTGCATAATGAGCAGGATCGCAGCCTGGTCGAGGTGGTTTATCTGCCTCTCAAGTCTAACGGTGTGCCCGAGCAGACCGAGCAGAGCCCGGGCCGCTTCCTGGCGGTGATGCAGGGCTTTGTCGATCCTACCCTCTATGCCAAGGGGCGCAGCCTGACGGTGCTCGGTACCCTGGACAAACCGGTTGAGAGCAAGATAGGCGATCACAAATATGAATTTTCGGTGATCAGGGTGAGCGGCAGTAAACTGTGGCCACCCATCAAAGAGGTGGAGGTGCGCTACATGGATCCCTACTTTAGCGACCCTTTCTACGATCCCTTCTGGCCACGTCGGCCAATGCGCCACTGGTGATGCAAGCCCATGGATGAGGGAGCCTTAATGGGCAATTTGATGAGAGAGGGGCAGTTACGGCTGGCCGATGGTCGCCTGGTTGCCTATCTGGAATCCGGCCAGCCTGGCCAGCCCCTGCTGTTGGCCTTGCATGGCTGGCTCGACAACGCAGCCAGCTTTTTGCCCCTTGCTCCCCATCTTGATGGCGTTCACTTGATCTGCGTTGATCTGCCGGGTCATGGTCATTCGGATCACAAATCGTCCTCCTATGTCTTCATTGACTGGCTAGACGATCTGCATCAGATCATTGTGGCGGGAGGTTGGCAACAGATCACGCTGCTCGGGCACTCTCTGGGTGCCTTGATCGTCTCGGCCTATGCCGGTGTCTTCCCGGAAAAGGTCACGCGGGTCATCATGCTGGAGGGGCTGGGACCGCTCAGCCAGCCCGATGATACCGTTCCCGAACAGATCCGGCGCGCCATTCTCAATCGTTCTCGCACCCGGGCGCGGGCGAACCTGGGTTTTGCCAGCCTAGAGGAGGCGGTGGCGGCGCGCTGCAAGGTGGCCGACATCTCCCCCGAGGCGGCGCAGCTTATCTGTGAGCGGCAACTGGTTTCCCGCGCAGCCAGGCTGCATTGGCGCAGCGACCCCAGGTTGCGGGATCTGTCGCCCTTGCGCATGAGCGAGGGGCAGGCGAGGGTGCTGATGGCGGCTATCCCTTGCCCTGTGTTGTTCATTCAAGGGGAGCAGGGCTTCCCTCAGTTGACGGCACAATGGCAGGCCCGCCAGGGATGTTTCAATGACATTCAGCGGCAATGGGTGGCGGGCAATCACCATTTCCATATGGATAATCCCGTACAAACCGCCATTGCTATCGAAAAATTTTGTCAAATTCGCTAGAATCTCCCGCTTTCAATCTTTCAGGTTTGCTTCGTCCCTCACACTTCGCACTTGTTAAGTGGCTGTTAATTTCTATTGTCGTATGTAAAGATGTCCGACATTAGAGCTTGAGCTCAAAACAAATGATTGAAAATGAACGTGGACAGGGATAGGGGCAACACAGTGAGCGCACAGGTGCGAGTTATGCATGAGCATAAAGATGAGCATGAGAACATCATGCCGCAGCAGTCCGATCTGACCACAGAGTCAGTCGATATGGATGAGCATGAGCAAGCCATGGTGCCGCCGCAGGCCGAGCCGACAGTCGCATCGGCCGAGAAAATTTGGCTAAAGCGCTATCCAGAGGGCGTGCCAGCCGAGATCAATCCCGATATCTACGGCTCCCTGGTCGAGATGTTTGAAGCCTCGGTGAACGAATTTGCCGACCAGCCCGCCTTCGTCAACATGGGCCAGACCATCACCTATCGCCGGCTCGAGGAGCAGTCCCGCGCCTTTGCTGCTTATCTGCAGCACGAGCTGAAGCTGGAGAAGGGTGACAGGGTCGCGGTCATGATGCCGAACCTGTTGCAGTACCCCATCGCCGTGTTTGGCATACTGCGCGCCGGCATGATAGTGGTGAACGTCAACCCCCTCTATACCCCGCGCGAGCTCGAACACCAGCTCAAGGATTCGGGTGCCAAGGCCATCGTCATCGTCTCCAACTTCGCCCACACCCTGGAGAAGGTGGTCTACGACACCCCCATCAAGCACGTGATCTTGACCCGGATGGGGGACAATCTGGGGCTAGCCAAGGGAACGCTAGTCAACTTCGTGGTGAAATACGTCAAGAAGCTGGTGCCGAAATACAATCTGCCCCATGCCAGTACCATGCGCCACGCCCTGGCCAAGGGCCGCTTCCTGCAATACATCAAGCCCGAGATCCATGGGGAAGAGATCGCCTTCCTGCAATACACCGGCGGCACGACCGGTCTCTCCAAAGGCGCCATGCTGACCCACCGCAACATGATTGCCAACGTCGAGCAGTGCCTCGGGGTCTATGGCCCGGTGCTGCAGCGTGGCAAGGAGTTCGTGGTCACGGCCCTGCCGCTCTATCACGTCTTTGCACTCACGGTGAACTGCCTGCTGTTCATGCGCCTTGGGGGCTACAACCTGCTCATCAGCAACCCGCGCGATATTCCGGGGTTTGTCAAAGAGATCAAGAAGTACCCCTTTACCTGCATCACAGGGGTCAACACCCTGTTCAATGCCCTGGTCAACAATGACGAGTTCCAGAGCATGGACTTCAGCAAGCTCACCCTGACCATAGGCGGCGGCATGGCGGTACAGCGGGCGGTGGCCGAGCAGTGGAAGACCATGACGGACACGCCGCTGCTGGAGGGCTATGGCCTGACCGAATGCTCACCCCTGGTCAGCGTCTGTCCTTACGATCTGACCGACTACAACGGCTCCATCGGCCTGCCGGTCTGCTCTACCGACATTCGTCTGGTGAATGATGCCGGACAGCCTATCCATGCCCTGAATACACCGGGGGAGATGCAGGTACGCGGTCCCCAGGTGATGACAGGTTACTGGCAGCGTCCCGAGGCCACCGCCGAGGTGATGCAAGATGACTGGCTCTGCACCGGGGACATAGCTGTGTGCGACGAGCAGGGTTTCTTCAAGATCGTCGATCGCAAGAAGGACATGATCCTGGTGTCGGGCTTCAACGTGTATCCCAACGAGATTGAAGACGTGGTGGCGCTCAATCCCAAGGTGCTGGAAGTGGCGGCGGTCGGTGTGCCTCACAAGGTGTCCGGCGAGCTGGTGAAAGTGTTTGTGGTCAGAAAGGATCCCAAGCTGACCGAGGAGGAAGTTATTGCCCATTGCCGTCAACATCTTACTGCCTATAAAGTGCCTAAGCTGGTAGAATTTCGCGACGAACTGCCCAAGACCAATGTGGGCAAGATCCTGCGCCGCGTGTTGCGCGACGAGGAAATCGCCAAGCAGTAACCTATCCTGGCCGATGCGAAACCGTGGGTCACACCACGGTTTTTTCGTTTGGGCCAACCGACAAGATGCAGGCAAAGATGCAATATCAACTCATTTCACAGCAAGCCGATCTGGAAGCCTACCTCGCCACTCTGGCCCAGGTGCCACTCGCCATCGATACCGAATTCGTGCGCACCCGCACCTACTATCCCCAACTTGGTCTCTTTCAAATCTTTGATGGTCATCAGCTGGCTCTGCTCGATCCCCTGACCCTGGATCTCAGCCCCCTGTGGGAGCGTCTGGGCCAGGATGGCCAGGTCTCCATCCTCCATGCCGCCGGGGAAGATCTCGAACTCATTCAGCACCAGGCTGGTCATCTGCCCAACCGCGTCCATGACACCCAGCTTGCCACTGCATTTCTGGGTTATGGGGTCTCCGTTGGGTTTGGCGCCCTGGCCAAGGATTTTCTCGGGGTGGAACTGGTCAAGGATCAGGCTCGCACCGACTGGCTGGCCCGCCCGCTGACCGAGCGCCAGCTCGAATACGCGGCGGCGGATGTGCTCTATCTGATGCCGCTCTATGACACCGTGATGGCCAAGCTGCACGAGAGCGGTAAGTTTGCCTGGTTCGAGGAGGAGTGCCAGAACCACTGTGCCCGCAGAAGCCAGGCGAGCGATCCCTATCAGGCTTATCTCGAGATCATCAATGGCTGGCAACTGGGCCGGCGCGAGCTGGCGATCTTGCGTGAGCTTGCAGCCTGGCGCCAGAAAGAGGCGGCCCGCCGCGATTTGGCCCTGAACTTCGTGGTCAAGGAGCTGCACTTGTTCAAGGTGGCCGAGCGCCGTCCGACCTCACTGCGCGAGCTCAACGAGCTGGAACTCTCGCCGATCGAGATCAAGATCCATGGCAAGCGGCTGCTCGACATAGTGGCGTCGGCCCAGCAGAGCGATCCCGAAGGGTGGCCGGAGCCCATCCGCCGTCTGGTGGATTATCCCCAGTATAAGGCGGAGCTCAAGCGCATCAAGGCCCTGGTGGAAGAGAAGGCCAAGGCCAGCAATATTCCCCCGGAGCTGGTGGCCAGCAAGAAGACCATCCACCAGTACTTTACCTGGAGCTGGCGCATGAGCGCAGAGGAGCGGGCGCGTGGGCCCAAGCCGATGCTGCTGCAAGGCTGGCGTCATGAGCTGGTCGGTCACCTGCTGGCCCAATGATGGGGTAGCAGGCGCCGTGCTGGCGGAGCCTCTCCTGCCTTGACGGATAGAAAACGGGCCCCTGTTTTGGCAGGGGCCCGTTTTATTTGACGCTGATGGGGTGTGTCGTTCGAACTCTTTGGTCGATGCGACAGGCGGGGTTGGGACCCGCAGCGGGTTACAGTTCGTGGCCGTGGAAACCCTTGCGATAACGCAGCTCGCAGCGCGGGCAGCGTTGCAGCGTTGGATCTAGCTCCAACTGGGCCAAGGTCAGCGGCTCCTCGCAATCGGAGCAGAGTCCGAACAGCCCCAACTCTATCTGGCAGAGGGTCGCGTCGATCCGCTTGAGCGCCGTCACATTTTGTTCTACTTGCGGCAGATCCAGCCGGCTGGTCAGATCCACCAGTTGATCCCGTTCACAATGACTGGCCTGTTCGGCCCAGTCTCCCTGGCGGCTTGCCTTGAGCTGACCTATCAGCTCCTCTCTAATTCGTGCCCAGTCGGCGAGCAGGCGATCTCGCCAGCCCGCCAGCTGAGCTTGCGTCATTTCACACACAGATGCCCCCAACAGACGGTTATAGAGTGAGGGCAGTATAGGGAGTCGATAGGAGAGTCAAGATGACATGCGTCAAGTAAATGACGGGTTCTGCCCCTTTCCCGCCCGCAAGGCGCAGGCAGGAGAGGGGAATTACCTCCAAGGGGAGGGGGTTATGGGTGGCTGTCGCTCTCTTGCAGCAGACGGGAGCGGATCTCCTCTGCACTCTTGAGTATCCGGATGTCGGTGAACAAGAGATCGGCCTGGGGATATTCGCGCTTGAGGTAGGAGAACCACTGCTTGATGCGGCTCGGGTAGTAGTCGGCCTTCTCGCCGGCGAGATCCTGCTCCGTGTAGCTCACCATGAGCCGCAGGGCCTCGGCCCAGCTCATGTGGGCGCAGCCGGTCTTCATGACGTTGGCCAGATTGGGCAGGGAGATGGCGCCGCGACCCACCATCAGACTGTCACAACCGGATACCTGGGCGCAGGTGAGGGCATCCTGCCTATCCCAGATCTCGCCGTTGGCGGTCACCGGAATGGGCAGGGCGCGGCGAATCGCATCCACATAATCCCAGTGGGCGGGGGGGCGATAGCCTTCCCGCTTGGTGCGGGCATGCACTGCCAGCTCATTGGCCCCGGCCTGATAGACCGCCTGGGCATTCTCCAGATAGAGCGCTTTGTCGTCGTAACCCAACCTTATTTTGGCGCTGACCGGCAGATGGGCGGGCACCGCGTCGCGCACCGCCTTGACGATGCGATAGACGGCTTCCGGCTCCTTGAGCAGCACAGCCCCGCCCTTGCTTTTGTTGACCGTGGGAGCGGGGCAGCCGAACGTTGAGATCGACTCCGGGGGAGCCAAGGTGCACGGCGCGCAGCGCATTCTCGGCCAACCATTCTGGATGCTGGCCCAGGAGCTGTACCCGTACCGGTGTGCCGGCGCGGGTCTTGCCCCCCTGCTTGAGCTCGGGCGCGAGCCGATGGAACACCTTGGCCGGCAGCAACTGATCCACCACGCGCACAAATTCGCTGACGCAGAGGTCATAGTCGTTGACCGAGGTGAGCACCTCCCGCATCAGGTGATCGAGCACGCCCTGCATGGGGGCCAAAATTACGCGCATAACCGGTTTTCCAAAGGCAAGGGCTGAAAAGGACGCCAGATTGTAGTGGCAACGCCTCCGGCTGTCAGCTTCGGCATGGTCATCGAGGTATCGGTGGCGCACAAAAACAGCAGCCAGGACAAGACGGCCTTGCCGCGTCGATGGTCTATCTGTGTCGGGGTCGGGTCTGCTAGGATAGCCCCTTGAGTCAAGATCCCATGGTAGCGAGGCGAGCGCGCATGAAATCCTGGTTGTTGTTTTGCCTGGGTTGGCTCAGTTTTGTGACTGGCCTGCTCGGTCTGGTATTGCCCCTGCTGCCCTGTACTCCCTTCATGTTGTTGGCAGCCGCCCTGTTTGCCCGCTCGTCACCGCGCTTTCATCACTGGCTGTTGCATCATCCCTGGTTTGGCCCGCCCATCAGGGACTGGCAGGATCACAGGGGCATTCGCCGGGATGCGCGGCGGCGCGCCATTATCTTCATCCTGATAAGCTTCTCGGTCTCGTTGGCCATCACCCCGATGATCTGGGTCCGCGGATTGTTGCTTGCCATCCTGGTGATACTGCTTGGCTGGTTAATGCGTCTGCCCGTGCTGGAGCCAGTTGCAATGAAGAAGTGAAGTGCCTAAGCTACTGCGGCAATAATGCTATGGAGTTGGCCTGTCGTTTTTGCACCCGTTGCACGATGGGCCTTTTTGTTTTCCCGAGGAACAGGTCTCAAGTACCGGACCCGGGTCAAAAAATAAGCGGTCATATAATGAATCCGGACATTCTGAAATTTATCGAAGCTAGCATCAAGACCATCCCCGACTATCCGAAGCCGGGCATCCTGTTTCGCGACATTACCAGCCTGATTGAGAACGCCGAGGCCTTCAAGGCCACCATCGATCTGCTGGCGGAACATTATCGCGATCAGGGGATCACCAAGATTGTCGGTACCGAGGCCCGCGGTTTCATCTTCGGTGCGCCAGTCGCGTTTGCCATGGGACTGGGCTTTGTACCCGTTCGCAAACCGGGCAAGTTGCCCCGTGCCGTGATTGAAGAGTCCTATGCGCTGGAATACGGTACCGATACCCTGCAACTGCACACCGATGCCATCGTACCCGGTGACAAGGTGCTGGTTGTGGACGATCTGCTGGCCACCGGCGGCACCGTCGATGCGACCGTCAAACTTATCCGCCGTGCTGGCGGTGAGGTAGCCGACGCGGCCTTCATCATCTCCCTGCCATCGCTGGGTGGCGATGCCCGCCTGACTGCGGCCGGTATCAAGGTGATCTCACTGGTCGAACTGGCCGGCGAGTAAGCGGCACTGGCCATGTGAGTGAAACAGGGAGCCGCGCCGAGTCGGGCTCCCTGTTTTTATGAGTGCCATGGGCATGAGTCCCGATGCCCATGTCGACAGGAACGATGGCAACAGATCGCCTGAACCCTGCCAGATAGGCTGCTCGTTCGGCTATCGGGTTGAATTTCAGTCAGTTATCCCAGACTTTGCCGCAACTTGGCGCCATCGCCGTTACAGCCCCCCCGCCATTTGTGTTAGCATTCTGCCTCAATGCCTTGTCTTCCCTGCATCCAAAGGTTCTATGAGCTATCAGGTTCTGGCGCGTAAATGGCGCCCCCATACATTCGAGCAAGTGGTGGGCCAGCAACATGTGCTGACCGCCCTGACCAATGCCCTGGATCAGGGCCGCCTGCACCATGCCTATCTGCTCAGCGGTACTCGTGGCGTCGGCAAGACCACGATCGCCCGCATTCTGGCCAAGAGCCTCAATTGTGAACAAGGGATCAGCAGCACCCCTTGCGGCGTCTGCAGCACCTGCAAAGAGATTGATCAGGGCAACTTCGTCGATCTGCTGGAAATAGATGCGGCGTCGCGCACCAAGGTGGAAGACACCCGCGAACTGCTCGACAACGTGCAGTACCGCCCGGCCCGCGGCCGCTTCAAGGTCTACCTCATCGATGAGGTGCACATGTTGTCGCGCCACAGCTTCAATGCCTTGCTGAAAACCCTGGAAGAGCCGCCCCCCTATGTGAAGTTCCTGCTGGCCACCACGGATCCGCAGAAGCTGCCGATCACCATCCTCTCCCGCTGTTTGCAGTTCCATCTCAAGAGTCTGGATCAGAGCCAGATCGCCAAGCAGCTGGAGTGGGTGCTGGATCAGGAGGGCAGCCGTTTGAACCTCGTGCCTTGCTGGCCCTGGCCAAGGCGGCCGATGGTAGCATGCGCGATGCCCTCAGTCTGACCGATCAGGCGCTGGCCCACGGCAACGGCAGTGTGCTGCTCGACAGCGTACTGACCATGCTGGGCACCCTTGATCATCATCATCTGCACCAGCTGCTCGAGGCGGTCCTGCGTCAGGATGCGCCTGCCACCATGGCCAAAATCAGTGAAGTCGCCACCCTGGGGCCGGATTTCGATCAGCTGCACGCCGAGCTGGAAGCCTTGCTGCATCGCATCGCCATGGCGCAGTTGCTGCCTGCCAGCGTCCAGGAGCAGGGGGCGGATGCGGATGCCTTGCTGCAACTGGCCGGGGCCATGAGTCCGGAAGAGGTGCAACTCTGCTACCAGATAGTGCTGGGGGGGCGCAAGGACTTGCCCTGGGCGCCTGATGGTCGCACAGCCCTTGAGATGACTTGCTTGCGCATGCTGGCCTTCTCGCCGCGCAGAGCCCAGCTCCATCCGGCAAGCCTGGGTGCCTTGCCGAACCCGGCGGGGCAGGGGGCCGCCCCCTGGGGTTGGGAAAGCCCCAGGGGTCGGCCACGTCGTCAGCGCTAACACCCCAGGGCACTGAACCTGCATCTGCTCCGCGGGGTGTTCCTACGCCGGCATCCCAGGCTGAACAGGTAGACCTTCAATCTGGAGCCGGGGTGGTGAACAGCCAGAACGGCGTCGCCGGTGAGACTGAGAAGGCCCCGGATCTTGCACCGGCCCCGGCTTCGGCGTCACTCTCCGAGCCAAATGACGATGAGTTGCTTGAACCTGGACTCTCCCCGCTCTTTGCCGAACAGGAGGCGTTGCTGCAGGCCGCGGATCAGATGGGCTATCAGCCACATCCGGCCCCTGTGGGCGAGCGCCAGCCCTCTGGTTTCGATGCTGCCAGCCCCGCAGACCTGCTAACCAGCCAGCACATTGCCGAGGAGATGGCCGAGCCTGTGGAGGCTCATCCCGTCGCCGCTCAAGGAGCGGCGCCGGCTCCAGAGGAGGCAAGTGGCAGTGGCGGCGGCATCATGAGCCTGCTTGGTACGCGCAACATGCTGCGCAGTCGCCTGCGTGCCTCTGATGCGGATGCCGCGCCGCGCTCCACTGCGAGAGCGCAAAGTGGTCCCCGGCCCGGGGCCGGGCAGGCGGCTGTGTCCGCTGCCCCATCCGCCGCCAGTCAACCGGCGGCCGCTTCCCAGGCCGGGCCTGCGTCTGTCCAGGCTGCCATGGTGTCGCCTGCTTCTTCTTTCCCGGGCGACTGGTCCTACGATACGCAGCCTGATCATGATGAAGAGGAAGACAATCAGCGGGATTATCAAGAGTATCTGGCCCAGGGGGCGCAAGCTGTGGCCACGCCTCCGAGCCGCGCCGACAGCACCAACACGGCTCGCGCTGCCAGTGTGAGCCTGGACGACGCTCTGCCGCCCTGGGATCCGCAAGGCCCCTCGACCGGTATCCAGCAACCCATCGCTCATGCTGCTGTCGGTTCATCGTCGCCCAACGGGGCTCAGCCAGCCAGCTTGCCTGTCGCTCAGGGAGCCCTGGCTTCGGTCGATGGGCTGCAAGTCCAGGATGAGGTGGCTGCGCCCCCTGTGCTTGAAACCATAGATTGGGACTCCATTGAGAGTAATCAGGCTCAGGAAGCGCCGGGAGACGAACCTGGTCGGCTCATCCCCGCGACCTTGCTCGACAACTGCGGCGATCCCTGGAGCGAGCTGATTGCGCGCACTCGAGTGGGGGGGCGTTTGCGTCAGCTCGCCATCAATGGGGTGATGGTGCAAGCGGGGTCGCGGGTTCTGTTGACCCTCAAGCCCGAGCAGCGCCACCTGGTCAGCGATCGGGCCCTGATGGAGCTTGCCGCCATCATAGGTCCGGAGCTCGGTGGCGAAGTGCAAGTCGAGGTGACCCTGGGCACGGTTCCTGACCAGGAGACGCCCCTTGAGATAGAGCAGCGCCTCTATCTTGGGGTGCGCGAGCAGGTGAAACGGGATCTGGAGCAGGATCCCAATATACAGTTTTTACGTCAGCGGTTTGGTGCGGAGCTTCATATGGACAGTATCGAGCCCCTCAATCGCTGAATATGGTGCGGGGGGCCTGACTCCCCGCTTGAAATGCCGCTCGGCCGTCCCCATCTAGGACAGACGAGCCTAACGCCCGGCCAGGTCGCCGGATTTCAACGCGAGAGACGACATATGTTTGGTAAAGGTGGAATGGGTAACCTGATGAAACAGGCCCAACAGATGCAAGAGCGCATGCAGAAGATGCAAGAGCAGCTGGCCCTGCTGGAAGTGACAGGGGAAGCGGGCGCTGGCATGGTCAAGGTCACCATGACCGGCAGCCATAGCGTACGCCGCATCGAGATTGACCCTTCCTTGATGGAAGATGACAAGGAGCTGCTGGAAGATCTGGTTGCGGCCGCCTGTAACGACGCCGTACGCCGGGTCGAAGAGCAGAACAAGAGCAAGATGGGCGAGATCACCGGCGGCATGCAACTGCCTCCTGGTATGAAGCTGCCGTTCTAAGGTAGTCGCCAATTGAGTAAGAAGAGGGGCCTTGAGCCCCTCTTTCGTTGCGCAGATCCTGCCATGATGGCGGGTGCTATTTTTGGCAAGGTCGTTACAATGACGCCCTCTTTTCGCCTCCCGACCCCGAGACTCCTGTGCTGGCCCAACGTTTTGAACGCCTCGATCACCTGCTGACGGCTTCCCGTTCCTGGTGGCAATATCAGCCCTATCACCATCTGACCCTGGCCTTTGCCGGGCAGGCACCCGATCTGGCCGCCTTGCTCAATGACCTGAGTCTAGGGGAGATCAATCGGCTCGATGGCGACATGGCGGCACTGGCCACGTTGCTGGCACCCTGGATCCCAGGTGGAGCCGAGCTGCATGACTTGAGCGAGCTGGTGAGATTCGAACCCGAGCCCATCGATTGTGGCAAGGGGATGGCACTGCACATGCCGGGGCGAAAACAGACTCAAATAGAGGCTTTTACCGGGTGTCTCCCCCCCCATCAAGGGCCCTATCTGGAGTGGTGTGCCGGCAAGGGCCACTTGGGTAGGCTGGTCTCGGTGCATCGCAGTGCCGAGATAACCAGCCTGGAGCTGCAGGGTCAGCTGTGTGAGGCGGGCCGGGTGCTAGCGATGCGCGATGGCGCCCGGATGCACTTCATCGAGGCCGATGCTTTCGCTGTCGAGTCGGCTGCGCTCATTGCCCCCGAACACCATGCCATGGCGCTGCATGCCTGTGGCGAGCTGCACACCCATCTGCTTGAGGGCGTGGTTGAGCGCGGTGCCAGCGGTGTCTCCATCTCACCTTGCTGCTATCACCTGATCCGGGGCAGCGATTATCGCCCCCTCTCGCAAGCCGCCCAGCATAGCGCCCTCAGACTGGCCAAGGCCGATTTGCGCCTGCCGCTGCAAGAGACGGTCACCAGCGGTGCCCGCATCGCCCGGTTGCGTGAGCTGGAAGTGGTGTGGCGGCTGGGCTTTGACTGCCTGCAACGCCAGGTGCGTGGTGTGGATGAGTATCTGCCGGTTCCAAACATCCAGAAGAGCCTGCTGGCCGACAGCTTCGAGGCCTTCTGCCGCTGGGCCGCCGAACGCAAGGGCATAGTGCTGCCGGAGGCCATCAACTACCTTGATTTCCTCGGCCAGGGGGAGGCACGTTATGGGGATGTTGCCCGCATGGAGCTGGTTCGCCACCTGTTTCGGCGCCCGCTCGAGATCTGGCTTGCCCTGGATCGCGCCCTCTTCTTGCAAGAGCGGGGCTATAGGGTCGAAGTGGGGGAATTTTGCGCCAAACCCATGACGCCGCGCAACATCCTGATCCGCGCGGTACGTGCTTGATCGTTGATGGCGGTTTCTGAACTGACTGCCAACCCCCAATCTCCCTGGGATTTCATCCTACATGAGGGCTGCTTCTGGATTGCCCTCATCACCATGATCTACAGTTTTATCCCTTTTGTGATCACACAAACCGTCTGCTGTCAGGCAGGAGCCGGGAGGGGGGCGCCAGCGCAATGGACTGGAAGGCGTGGTCGGGATCATGGGGGCGTATCGCAGAGTGAAATGGCTCACACATTGACAACCTTTCTTAATTTTCTCTGTAAATTTAGTTGTTGGACAGCCTATGCTCTGGGTGAAATTTCACCCAGAGACAAGGATTGTTACCCATGTTGAAGCTCAAGCATTGTGCAGGGTTAGTGGCTGCGGCCTGTGCCTTCCCAAGTCATGCCGTCATGAATATCCAGCCCGATCCTGACAATGCGGGGGGCTACGTGATTGCCGCCGCCGACGTGGCTGCGGTGGCACAGGCCAAGACGGCCAATCCCATGTACGCACTCTGGTCCCAGGCGCTGGCCACCCGCTCCAACACTGTGGTGGATGCGATTTTTCCACGAGATGCGAGCAATCCCGATAACGTCAAACGGGTCGAGCGTGTGTTCCCCGAGTCCGAATGGGATTTTCTGACCCAGATGGCGGCACCGGAATACAGCTATCTTCGCTTCTTGCGGGCGGTTGGCAAGTTCCCGGCTTTTTGCGGTGAATACACGGATGGCCGCAATGCGGATGCGATCTGCAAGAAATCCATCATCACCGCCTTCGCCCACTTCTCCCAGGAGACGGGGGGCCATATCGCCAAGGAGAACCTCTCCGACAACCCGCAGGCTTTGGAGGAGTGGCAGCAGGCCCTGGTCCATGTGCGCGAAATGGGCTGGTCCGAGGGGCAACTCGGCTATACCACGGGCTGTGGCCAGGATGACTGGCAAAACAGGAAATGGCCTTGCGCCACCGGTCAGGGCTACTTCGGCAGGGGGGCCAAGCAGCTCTCATATCACTTCAACTATGGCGCCTTCTCTGAGGTGATGTTTGATGGCGATGCCTCGGTGCTGCTCAACAACCCGGGGCTGGTTGCCGACTCCTGGCTGAATCTGGCCTCCGCCATCTGGTTCTTCCTCACCCCGCAAGCCCCCAAACCGGCCATGCTGCATGTGATAGATCGCACTTGGGTACCCTCGCAATGCGAGCAGGATGCGGGAATTGGCTACGGCTTTGGAACCACCATCAATGTCATCAATGGCGGCATAGAGTGCGGCGAGCAGAACAAGACGAAAGGCCAGCCGGTCAACCGCATCCGCTATTGGGAAGGGTTGGCTGCCCATTACCAGATCCCGGTGCCGAGTGATGAGAAGAATACCTGCTGGCAGCAGACCCCCTATGGCAGCCTGAACCTCAATGGCGCCACCGATGTGCTCTATACCAACTGGGATGGCAACTGGAAATACTACGCGGACAGACCGGGCGGCTACTCATTCGAGTGTGAGCTGGTCGGTTTTCAGACCGCTTACTCCGCTCTGGTACCGGGGGATTACCAAAAATGCGTGACCAACTTCTATGGCTCCCATGCCGGTTGGCCCAAGGTGCGCATAGTGAGCGAGCTGGCCCCCCTTCCGACAGACCCCACCACGCCACCGGTTGGCGGTGTGCCCGCCTGGGAAGCCGCCAAGGTCTATAACGCCGGTGACAAGGTGAGTCATCAGGGGGTCACTTATCAGGCGAAGTGGTGGACGCAAGGGGATGAGCCGAGCAAAGGCGGCCCATGGGCGTCTGTGCCTGCCAGCTAAGGGATTAGGTTTCCAGATGAAATAGCATGAGGGAGGCACTAGTCTCCCTCTATCGATTGTTCGGCATGGCCACCACAATGGCGTGCGGGTTGGCTATGGGGTTCCCGCTTGTCAAAAGGGCCATGGCTTGCCAAGGCGTGGCCCGGCTTGCGTTCGCATATTCAAGGTAGCAAAGGGGCAATGTGGCACCGTCTGGTCAGTGGTGATGCAGAGCGTTGCGTGGTAAAGGGCATAGGATGTCGGCAATGGGCCGGCCCCGAAGACAGTTAATGGAGGTTTTATGCAAGGACGTTGTCTGTGTGGTGGAATAGCCGTTTCGAGCGACGAACAGCAGGAAGTCAGCTTGTGCCACTGCGCCATGTGCCGGCGCTGGTCAGGGGGGCCGATGTTCGCGGTACATGGCGGCACTGGCGTCACATTCAAGGGGCTGACTCCCGTCGCTTATCGCTCATCCGAGTGGGCGGAGCGCGGCTTCTGCCCGACCTGTGGCACCCACCTTTTCTATCATCTGTTGCCCACCGGGGAATACATACTGCCCGCCGGTCTGTTCCAGGAGCAGAGCTTTGAGCTGACCTGCCAGATCTTCATCGATGAAAAACCGGGCTTCTACGCACTGAAAAACGACACGCCGACCCTCACCGGGCAAGAGGTATTCGAGCAGTTTGCTCCCAAGGCCTGAGGCACCGACTCGTTGATATGAACAAGCCGTAGGGACGGCGCCATGATCCAAGGAGGACAAGATGGATGAACAGCACAAGGCGAAGGGGCCAGCTTCTTATTTCCCGGCCATCGAGCAGAGATATGGCCAACCGGTCAGCCATTGGTTGGCCTTGCTGGCCGGACGGGATGAGAAGCAGCACATGGCCCTGGTGGCCTGGCTCAAAACCGAGCACGACCTGGGTCATGGCCATGCCAATGCGTTGGTGGCGCACTATCTGGCACAAGGATAGCGCGCTCCCTATCTCTGCTGGGCTGTGTCAATCAGGGCTTGGCGGGCGCCCCCTGTCTCATCGCTATCCTGCATCCCCCGACGTCATCAGGCATCGGGGCGTCATTTATCCGAAGGCCGCTGGTGAGGGTTTGTCTATCAACGAGGGCTGAGCTGGGGATATATGACGGCTTGAAATGGGACAAGAGCTCCGAACATCAGGGCCATTTGCAAAGGGCAGGGGCGCGGCTTTACTCTTCAATCTCCAGCAACACCAGAATGGCGCTGTCACCACCCCACTCCCGGGGGGCCTGGTGGAAGGCGCGCACATTGGGGTGCTGGGCCAGCCAGCTTGGGATGCGCTGCTTGAGAATGTGTTTGCCAATACCGTGCATGACGGAGGCGACATGTATGTTCTCTTTTTGGCACAGGCTGAGCAGGGCGGCGAGCTCTTGCTTGGCCTGATTCTGATTCATGCCATGCAAGTCCAGGTAGATCTCCGGCGGATAGAGGCCGCGTTTGAGCTTTTTCAGCTCAAATTTCGACACATCTTCGCGCACATATCGAGTCGGCCCCTCTTCGTCCAGATGGGGCTGATATTCATCGCTGAAAAAGTGGCCAACCCCAAGCATTTCGCGGCTCTCACGCATTTCGCGTTTCTGCTTGACCGGGCGCAACTCGGCCCTTAAGGTATCTTGCTTGATTTTCCGGGTACCTTTTATCGCATCGCGGAACAGCTGGCTTTCATCGTCTGTCAGTGAAGGCGTTTTTTTCATCAGGTACTCGTCTTGCTCGCTATATAAGAATGCTCGGGCCGGATATTACTCGACTTGGAGGTGGATTTGGACAAGATATTTATCGACGAGGTGGTTGCCGAAATGCACACCATCCAGGACATGTTGCGCTGGGCTATGAGTCGTTTCAACGACGCCGGTATCTTCTACGGTCATGGCACGGACAACGCCTGGGATGAAGCCGTGCAGCTGGTACTGCCTGCGTTGCATCTGCCGCCGGACGTGGATCCGGGCATGCGCCACTCCCGTCTGACCCCGACCGAGCGCCATCGCATCGCCGAGCTCATCATCCGCCGGGTACAGGAGCGGGTGCCTGCGGCCTACCTGACCAACAAGGCTTGGTATGCCGGTTGGGAGTTCTACGTGGATGAGCGGGTATTGATCCCGCGCTCTCCCATCTCCGAGCTGGTGGCCAATCGTTTCGAGCCCTTCTTGAAAGAAGAGCCGACCCGGATCATGGATCTTTGCACAGGTTCCGGCTGCATCGCCATCATCATGGCCCACGAGTTCCCCCATGCGGAAGTGGATGCCATCGACATCAGCGTCGAGGCCCTCAATGTGGCCGAGCGCAATATCTCCGATCATGGCCTCGAGCAGCAGGTCATCCCGATCCGCTCCGACCTGTTCCGGGACTTGCCGGCCGGTGACAAGTACGATCTCATCGTCTCCAACCCGCCTTATGTCGACTCCGAAGACATGTCGGATCTGCCGGACGAGTTCCGTCATGAGCCCGAGCTGGCGCTGGCCTCCGGCTCCGATGGCCTCAAGCTGACCAAGCGTCTGCTGGCTCATGCCGCCGATTTCCTCAAAGACAATGGCGTGCTGGTGGTCGAGGTGGGCAACAGCATGATCCATCTGGAGAACCAGTTCCCCGAGGTGCCTTTTACCTGGGTCGAGTTCGAAAATGGCGGCCATGGCGTCTTCGTGATGACCAAGGCTGAGCTTGAGCAATACCAGCCTCATTTCGCGATTTACAAGAACTAAGGAGCACAGATGGCAGGGAACAGTTTTGGCCAACTCTTTCGGGTCTCCACCTTCGGTGAGAGCCATGGCCCGGCGCTGGGCGCCGTGGTCGATGGCTGCCCGCCCGGGCTTGAGATAAGCGAAGCGGATCTGCAAATCGATCTGGACAGGCGTAAGCCTGGCACCTCCCGCTACACCACCCAGCGCCGCGAAGCGGACGAGGTGAAGATCCTCGCCGGGGTGTTCGAGGGCAAGACCACGGGGACTTCCATCGGTCTGCTGATCGAGAACACCGATCAGCGCTCCAAGGATTACTCGGATATCCAGGACCTGTTCCGCCCGGGTCATGCCGACTACACCTATCACCAGAAGTTCGGCCAGCGCGACTACCGCGGCGGCGGCCGCTCCTCGGCCCGCGAGACCGCCATGCGGGTCGCGGCCGGCGCCATTGCCAAGAAGTACCTCAAGCAGATGCATGGCATCGAGATCATCGGCTTTCTCTCCCAGCTCGGCCCCATCAAGGCCGAGGCCTTCGATCGGGAGCAGATAGAGCAAAACCCCTTCTTCTTCCCGGATGAGGGCAAGCTCGAGGCCCTTGATGAGTACATGCGTGCCCTGAAAAAAGAGGGCAACAGCATAGGCGCCAAGGTGCAGGTGATGGCGACCAATGTCCCGGTGGGCCTCGGCGAGCCGGTGTTCGACCGGCTCGATGCCGACATCGCCCATGCCATGATGGGCATCAATGCGGTGAAAGGGGTCGAGATCGGCGACGGTTTTGCGGTGGTGGAGCAAAAAGGCTCCGAGCATCGCGACGAGATGACCCCGACCGGTTTTGCCAGCAACCATGCGGGTGGCATCCTTGGCGGCATCTCGTCAGGTCAGGAGATAGTGGTGAGCATGGCGCTCAAACCTACCTCCAGCATCACTGTGCCGGGCAAAACCATCAATACTCGCGGCGAGGCCACAGAGATGATCACCAAGGGTCGCCACGACCCTTGTGTTGGCATCCGCGCCGTGCCCATCGCCGAGGCCATGCTGGCCTTGGTGCTGATGGATCACCTGCTGCGCCACCGCGCCCAGAACGCCGGCGTCCATACCGCGACCCCGCAACTGCGCTGATGCAAGTGGCAGTCGATGCGAAACAGGCAGCCTTGGCTGCCTGTTTTTTTGGGCTGTTGATGAGGACTCGAGTCCATGGCCGGTTGGGGGCCGCGGCGAGGCGTACATCGGGCCCATGAGTTGCAGGACAAACATCGACGTGCACCCTCAACAGGGTGACAGAGCCGCAGACTTAGCGGCCGATGTGATTGGCTCCGTTTTTTAATCATGTTGCGATAGTTGTCACATTTCTCTCGTCTCGGGACGTCAACTCCGCTAGACTGCGGCCTCTATTCTTTCCCCTTTGCTCTGCTCCCCGGGGAAAATCGTTGTTTTCTCAATAGGCCCAGTTCTTGTGAGATGGCATCGGCTCGGCAGAGGAGCCCCACCACAAATCCCCGGCGCCCCAAATCCCTAGCAGGTAACTATGAGTTTTACTTCCCTCGGTCTGGCCGAGCCTTTGCTCCGTGCCGTTGCCGAACAAGGCTACGACACCCCGTCCCCCATTCAGCTGCAAGCGATCCCGGCCGTACTGGCTGGCCGTGACCTGATGGCGGCGGCCAAACCGGGACCGGCAAGACCGCAGGCTTTACCCTGCCGATGCTGCAACGTCTGACCGAGAGCAAGCGCAAAGTGTCGCCGAACCGGATCCGCGCCCTGGTGCTGACCCCGACTCGCGAACTTGCCGCCCAGGTGGGCGAGAGCGTGCGCAACTACGGCAAGCACTTGCCGATCCGTAGCCACGTCGTCTTTGGTGGCGTCAGCATCAACCCGCAGATGATGGCGACTCGCCGTGGTCTGGACGTGCTGGTTGCCTGCCCGGGTCGCCTGATGGATCTCTACAATCAGGGCGCCGTGCGTTTTGATGAAGTCGAGATACTGGTGCTGGACGAAGCGGACCGCATGCTCGACATGGGCTTCATCCGTGACATCCGCAAGATCCTGGCCCTGATGCCCAAGCAGCGTCAGAACCTGTTGTTCTCAGCGACCTTCGCCGAAGAGATCCGCGAGCTGGCCACCGGCCTGCTCAACAACCCGGCTGTCATCGAAGTGGCACCGCGCAACAGCACCGCCGAGCGTATCGAGCAGCTGGTTCACCCCTGCGACAAGGCCAACAAAATTGGTCTGCTGAGCCACCTGGTCACCAGCAACGATTGGCAGCAGGTATTGGTATTCACCCGTACCAAGCACATGGCCAACCGTGTCGCCGAGACTCTGGACAAGAACGGCGTCAGCGCCGCCGCCATCCATGGCAACAAGAGCCAGGGCGCCCGTACCCGTGCCCTGGCCGGTTTCAAGGATGGCAACGTCAAGGTGCTGGTTGCGACCGACATCGCCGCCCGTGGTCTGGACATCGACAAGTTGCCGCAAGTGGTCAACTTCGAGCTGCCCAACGTGGCGGAAGACTATGTGCACCGTATCGGCCGTACTGGCCGTGCTGGCGCCACCGGTCACGCCATCTCCCTGGTTGCTGCCGATGAAGGCAAGCTCATCAAGGCCATCGAGCGTCTGACCAAGCAGAACATTCCCTGCGAGCAGGTTGCCGGTTTTGAAGCCTCCCGCGAGACCCTCGACAACATCGCCCGCGGCATTGGCGCGCCGCTGCGCAAAGAGCCGCGCGATCCGAGCGAAGAGCGCCGTGCGCCGCGTCCTCAGCAGCGTCAAGGCGCCGGTCGTTCCGGCAATGGCGGTGGTCGCTCCGGCGGTGCTAGCACCGGCAGCAGTGGCAAGCCCAAGCCGCAGGGCGGACAACGTCCGGCCGATGGTGCAGGCAAACCGGCCCAGGCTCGTCGCCCCCGTCGCGCCAGCCACAACCAGTAAATGGGTGAGGGGATCCCTCCCTAGCTCACAGGTTGATATAAAAAGCCCTGCCAATCTGGCGGGGCTTTTTTGTATTTGCGGTTCATCGGGGCCTAGAGTTTCAGCCTAGGCTCGGCATGGTTTGCATGTTGCTTCAGATGGGGGCTTATCCGCTTCATGCGCCGCTGCCTGCAAAATGCCCTGAGTGCACCGAAGAGGGCGAGCAGTATCCCCATGAAAATGAACAGGTAGCCGATGGGCAGCAGGCCGAACGGCTCATGCAGGTAACCCTGGCTGTCCACGAATGAGCCAAGCAGGTGAAAGGTGATGAGGGAGATTACACCGAGTGCCGTGAACAGCGCCGCCAGTTTCATCATCATATTCTCTCGTGGTCCTGGAAGAGGCGCCAGCCTGTCATGGTCGAGTGAAGGGAGTGTGAAGCGGGACTGAAGAGCGGCGCCCCAATAGGCAATTCGCTTGATACGCCATCCTGGCCTGAGCCCGCCTTGTCTGTCCCCGCATCATGCTGGACACCAGAGGTTATCAGGAGTGAAAAAGCCCCGCCAACAGCGTTGGCGGGGCTTTTTGCAGTTCATCATGGGGAGGGCTTAGAGGGCGGGTAACAGCCCCAGGCTGACGCTCAGCTGCACCCCGACGATCAATACCCCCATGGCACCGGCGACACCCAGCGCCAGCACGCCACCTGGCGCGCGGTAGTGGTGCGGCTCGGCTTGCTTGCGGCTCTGCCACACCAGCGCCACCGGCAGCAGTACCGCCAGTATGGCCAGGGCAATGGCAGCGTAACCCAGAGCCATGATGAAGCCCTGCGGGAAGTAGAGCGCAAACAGCAGCGGTGGCACGAAGGTGATAAGCCCGGTCTGCAGGCGACCGCTGGCGTTGTCATCGCGCTTGCTCACCTTGGCCATGAAATCAAACAGTCCCAGGGTCACGCCGAGGAAAGAGGTGGCCAGCGCCAGATCGGCAAAGAGGTGCATGGCCTGGTTGAACAGGGGCCAGTTGACCAGGTGGCCTATCTGGGCCAGCAGGCCATCCAGCGCGCCGCCATTGTCCAGCAGGCTCTGCTGGCCGAGCAGGCCCAGGATGGCCACTTGCCACAAGACATAGAGGATCAGCGGCAGGGCAGAGCCCCACACGAACACCCGGCGCAGTCGCTTGGGACAATCGCCGAGATAGAGCATCACACTCGGGATGGAGCCGTGAAAGCCGAATGAGGTGAAGATGACCGGCAGGCCCGCCAGCAGCAAGCCCTGGCCGAGGGGCAGGGAGAGCAGGTGCTGCCCTTCGGCGCGGGGCAAGAGCAGCGCCAGCACTGCCACCATGATCACCAGTTTCACGGCGAACATCAGCCGGTTGAGGTAATCCACCTGTTTGGTGCCGATGCAGACCATGCCGCCAAACAGCAGAGTGAAGGCCCAGGCGGCCTGACCTTGGCTGAAGGAGATACCCACATCAGCCAGTGCTTGCACCAGCAGGCTACTGCCGCCGCTGATATAGGCGCTGGCCAGGGAGTAGAACAGCATCAGGATGCAGAAGGAGGCGACGCGCTTGCCCCAGGGGCCGAGTAGCTGAGCCGCCAACTGGTGAAGATACCACTTGCCAGTACTGAGGCTGGCTTCGACTTGCAGCATGGCGGTGAAGGCCATCAGGGCCCATAGCCCCAACATCAATGCCAGGGTGGCGGGGCCACCCAGAGAGGAAGAGGCAAGGGGCAGCGCCAGCATGCCGGCGCCTATGGTGGTACCGGCGATGAGCAGGGTACATCCGAGAGTCTTGGTATTCATGAGTCCAATCCGATATTGAGGATAACAAGGCCGCGCGGGCGGCTTGGAGCAAAACAGGGTGGTGCGCCTTCGGGTCCGATCCGAAGGCTAGCAATATCGAAGTAGACGCATCTGTACTCAAAACCTGTCGTTTGTAAAAAGAGATTGCCAAGCTAACGGATCAAAATGGGGTAAACAAGCCCGAAATAGGTGGATGTGTAATTCTTTTCGCTATTAACTGGAAATAAATGCTGACAGTGATGGCTGGGGTGGTGAGAAATTCGGCAGTGATGAAGTCAGTGATTACTGGGGGGATGGGGTGGCCTGACCGGCAGCAAGCGTTGGGCGCTTGCCATCCGGTAAAGAGGGGATCTGATCAAGGGAGAGCAAACCCGAGGGCGGTTTGGGTTTGCTCGGGGCAGAGGGGGTCAGCGGCGGCGTTTGAGGCTGCGGGCTATATGGTGCAGGCCGCTGCGATAGTCGCCGGTGATGGCCTGGAAGGCCAGATCCAGTGCCAAGGCCGCCAGCTCGTCATGGCGTTGGGGCAGGGAGTTGATGCCAAAGGGCATGAAATCGAGCAGGCGATCGTCACCGAAGGTAGCCATGGCAAGTTGGCTCATGTCTGCCTCTTGCTCGATCAGATAATCGAGTACCCCTTCCATCAGGATGTAGGAGGTGGTCACCAGGGCCGGGGGCAGGGCGCCCAGCTCATGATGCAGGGTACTGATCAGCCGATAGCCTTCGGCGCGGGAGAAGTGCAGTCCCTCGCACAGATGATACTGGGCATTGCACCCCGCAAGGGCTTGCAAGAAACCGAGCCGGCGCTCCTGACTGATCGTCAGGCTCGGTAGTGCGGTGATCAAGGCGATGTGGGCAAGGTCTGGCTGGAGCAGGGAAGCGGTCAGCTCCTCGCATGCCTTGCGGTTCTCACTGGCCACACTGATGAAGTGTTCCGGCGCCATGGTCCGATCGATGGCAATGATCTGGGTGCCACTGGCCTGCTTGGTCTGATACCAGGGATCTTCCGGCGACAGGCAACTTGCCACCAGCAAGGCATCCACATGGCGACTTACCAGCATGTCGCACAGCGCCTTCTCGGTATCCGGCTCATCTTCCGAGCAGACGATAAGCAATTGGTAGCCACGGGCACGGGCACCTTGCTCGAGCCGCTTGGCCAGTTTGGCATAACTGGCGTTTTCCAGATCCGGCAGTATGAAACCCAGGGTTCGGGTCTGGCCGCCACGCAAGGAGGCGGCGCGACTGTCGGGTCTATAGTTGTGGGCATCGACCACGGCCATCACCTTGTCACGGGTCGCCTGACTGATGCGGTGCTGATCGGCCTTGCCGTTGATCACATAGCTGGCCGTGGTGCGCGAGACACCAGCGAGGGCTGCCACTTCATCCAGTTTCATCTTGTTGGCCCTGTCTTGTTTGGCTCTCTCCGGTAACAATATCCCGCCCTCCTGACCCTGTTCTGACTCGAAAAGTGTGCGCCGGATCATATCATTGAACAAGGTGAAGTGCGGGGACTTGATCAAATAGCTGAAACGATTCAGTCTGAGTGTAAGTGAAACGATTCAGCTTGTCAGTAGACAAAGACAAACAGAGGACAGATCCACCAGTGGGATGCGATCCGGTCTATTGTGAGCAGGGCAAGCGTGGGTCATCCGACCCCTAGTCACAGAGCATTATCATTGAGCGCAATCCAGGTGGCCGCCTCGGCCG
>NZ_AQGQ01000042.1 GCF_000388115.1 Aeromonas molluscorum 848 | reverse complement strand
GGGGAGCAGCTGATCAAGCAGATAGACATACTGTCGATCCACATCAACCAGCTGACCCAGCAGGAGATCGCCCAGGAGCAGGCCCACTATCGCGCCACCCTGTTGCAGACCCTGCTGCTGATGGGAGCCACTCTGATCGCAGCGCTTTGCGGCGGTTGGTGGCTCTCCGGTCGCATCGTCCAGCCCATCGGCCAGTTGCAGGAAGTCATGCATGCCGTCGCCCAGGGCCGCTTCAACGTGCGCGCCAAAACCGAAGGCAACAACGAGCTGGGCCAGCTGGCCAAGGACATCAACCAGACCCTGAGTCAGCTGGGCAGCACTATCTATGCCCTGACCGGCATCAGCGGCAACGTCGCCTCCGCCGCCACCGAGCTGGCCGCCGTCATGACCCAGTCCGAAGCCAATGCCCAGCAGCAGCGCAGCGAAACCGAGCAGGTCGCCTCCGCCGTCACCGAACTGGCCAGTACCGCCGACAACGTCAATCACAACGCCGCCCTGGCCGATGAGTTGGCGCGAGACGCCCACCGCCGAGTTGAGCAGGGACTGGCCCTGTTTGCCGAGAGCATCCAGGCCAACGACCGCATGGCGGGCAGCCTGGAGAGCGCCGCCAGCGTGGTGGCGCGGCTCAAGTCCCAGTCCGAACAGATAGGCAAGGTGATCGAGGTCATTCAGAGCATCTCGGAGCAGACCAACCTGCTGGCGCTCAACGCCGCCATCGAGGCCGCCCGCGCCGGGGAAACCGGTCGCGGCTTTGCAGTGGTGGCCGACGAGGTGCGCCTGCTGGCGGCCCGCACCCCAGGACTCCACCAAGGAGATCCAGGTGATCATCGAGCAGTTGCAGAGCCAGTCCCAGTCAGCCAACAACGGCGTGCAGGAGACTCTCGAGATCCTTGAACACAATCAGCGCCTCTCCGCCGAGGTGCAGGATCTGCTGAGGGGGATCACCCAGGCGGTCACCCAGATCAACGGCGCCAATGCCCAGGTGGCCACCGCCGCAGAAGAGCAGTCCTGCGTCACCGCCGACATCAACCGCAACATCACCAACATCTACGAAATAGTGCACCAGAATGCCGCCGGCATTAGTCAGAGCGCAGCCGCCAGTCACGAGCTGTCACAGCTCGCCGAACAACAACGCAAACATCTGGCCCAGTTCCAGTTGTGATACCCGGTTGCCATGCCCAGGCCGAGGCCCCGTCTGCGGGCCTCTCGCCCGATGCATGACGTCATTCGCTATTGTTTAAAACGGCCTATTTACAAGTTGGTTTCATTGGGGGCTGTGCCTGACGGGTAAATATGGGTATGGTAGAGGCACGCCAACGCCCCGCTTATGAGAGCATTATGAATCTGAAGTTCAGGAAGCCCGCCTTTATAACCCTGGGGCTCATCGCCCTGCTGTCCGCCACCTGGCTCGATTACTACTTGCCCGAGCACACCATCGCCACCATCACAGGGGTCGAGGTGAAGCGTACCGACAAGGATGGTCCCATCAGCAAGAACAACCCGGCTGATGGCCCGACCACTGACGTTTATTACATCTATACCGAGCGCCCAGGCGAGAAGATCCGGGTGTTTCGCAATGAAGATACCGGCTGGGGCTTCCCCTTCTACTTCAAGTTTGACGCCGCCGATGTTCAGGCCAAGGCCAAATCCATGGAGTTCGAGAAGAAACTGGCCATCATCACCTCTTACGGCTGGCGGGTGAACATGTTCTCCATGTTCCCGAACGTCACCAAAATCAAGACCACCACCGACGCCAGCGCCTCCACCTGGAGCTTCTTCCGCTGGTTCTGGTTCGGGATCTGGGCGCTGGTGATGGGTAAATCTGCCCTCGGTCTGTGGCGTTACTTCGAGCGCGTCGAGGATGAGATATGAGCAAAGAGGGAGCGGCAGGGGTCAGCAAAACCCGCACCAGCTTCTATCGCCGTCTCTATCTTGCTCATCTGATAGCGACGGGCACAGACACTGTGGTGGCCATCATGGCCGCCACCGGCATGCCCAGACGCACGGCTCAGGACACCCTCTCAGCACTGGCTGAACTGGATCTGCTGTGCGAGTTCGAGCAAACCCCGGGGGCCCGCCATCAACAGGGCCATTACCGTATCAGTGACTGGGGCCCCATCAATCCAGCCTGGGTCGCCGCCCACATCGACCAGATCAGGCAGACGCTGGGCTATCCCTGAACTGCGGCTCCCGCATGCAGGTATGACCTTGGCCCCGCGTAGCAAGCACCACTCATCCCGACACTACTGGGCCAGAGGCTCATCCGGCGTCGTTTCCCCGCTCTCGTCCCGCGTGCAATCTAGAATGGACTGCTTGGGATTATTGGGATCGCGCAGCAAGAGAGGCGCCTCGCCTGCATTGTGTCTGGCCTCGTCAGAAAAATCGTTGCCGTAGCGGGTCACCATGAGATGGCGGGCATTGGCTATGGGGGCATCGATGAAGAGGGCATGCACCTCAAAGGTCGAGGTCGGGATCAGAAAACCGCTGATGGGCACCTCCCCCAGGGTCTCGCGGGTGCGATACCAGGCAAAGCCATTGGCTACCTTATAGGGCGTAAAATGAGCGAGTTCGGCATTACCCGGCTTGAGGGTGCTGGCATCGAGATAGAGGCTGTCGAGCTGGCATTCGGCCACCCCGGCCCACAGTCGCTCAAACGGGCTGCTGCATCCCGCAAGCAGCAGGCAGAGCAGTAAAATCATTGGCACCTTGTCCATCACTGCCCTCCTCAATCCAATGTCAGCCCCATAGGCTCAACCCGGGCTCACTCCTTTCATACCTTAGCAAGTCAGGGAAGCAGGATCCCGCGCTCCAGTCACAGAATCCATGGGGCCTCAACCTCTGTCCATCCTCTGGGTCAGAAGCCGACGCATCTCGCGTCATCATCTTCACCCCACCGCAAGCCGTGCCAAGCCGGAAACCTGGGTGTATCATGCCCGCCCGATCCCCTTCGAACCAAGCGCCCAGCCTATGCTAGACCCCGCCATCATAGACGACTTCATCGCCCCGCCCTGCCAGGGGGAGATACGCATCCTCTATCGGGACCACGCGCTGCTGCTTATCGACAAGCCTTCCGGCTTGCTCAGCCTCTCTGGCAAGAATCCGCAAAACCGCGACTCGGTTCACTATCGGCTAGTTCAGGATTTCCCCGGCTGCACCTTGGTTCATCGCCTCGATTTTGGCACATCGGGGCTCATGCTGGTTGCACTCAACAAGGTCGTCAATGCCGCCCTGTGCCGCCAATTCAGTGAGCGCACTGTCGACAAGGGCTACCTGGCGCTGCTCCACGGTCATCTGGTCGAGGATGAGGGGGTGATGGACTTTCCCATCGCCAAGGACCCGGCCCAGTTTCCACTGATGAAGATCTGTGCCCTGGCAGGGAAGCCAGCGCGCTCCCGTTATCGGGTGCTGGCACGAGAGTATTGGCCCCATGACGGACAGAGCCCGGCCCCCATCAGCCGGGTCTCGCTGCACCCCGAGTCGGGACGCACCCATCAGCTGCGTATTCACAGCCAGCAACTGGGTTATCCCATGCTGGGGTGCGATCTCTATGGCGGCGTCGCCCATGCCCTGGCCGGGCGCTTGATGCTTCACGCCCATAGCCTGAGCTTCAATCACCCTCTCAGCGGTGAACGAATCAATGCGATCTGCGACTGCCCTTTCTAAACCTGTTCTCGCCAAAGCCGCGATATTCCATCGAGGCTCTCGGCTATCAATTCCCATAAAAAGATAGGGGCCGTGCTTTCGCAACGGCCCCCACCCCCACTCGGTGTGCTGCTATCAGATCAGTTTACGGGCAGCGCCCAGCACAATCTTGATGGCATCAGATTCGGTTCTCGCCATGGTTTCGGCGTTCGGGATTTCCTGCTGGGTACGGTTGACGATGACACCGGCAACCATACCGGCACGCAAACCCTGGCTGGAGCACATGGTCAGCAGCGTTGCAGATTCCATCTCGTAGTTCAGCACGCCCATGGCTTGCCACTCTTTCATGGAACCTTGGAAACGGCTCACTACGCGGCCGGATACTGTGTCGTAACGCTCCTGACCCGGGTAGAAGGTATCGGAAGAGGCGGTCACCCCCACATGCAGCTTGGAGCCCATCTCTTTGGCAGTGTTGACCAGTGCGGTGGTGCAGTCGAAGTCGGCCACGGCCGGGAACTCCATCGGTGCAAAGTGCAGGCTGGCACCGTCAAGGCGCACGGAACCGGTAGTCACGATCACGTCGCCTACGTTCAGGTGCGGCTGGATGGCGCCTGTGGTGCCGATACGCAGGAAGGTAGTGATACCCAGCTGGGCCAGCTCTTCCACTGCGATGGAGGTGGACGGGCCACCGATACCGGTAGAGCAGATGATCACGGCCTTGCCGTCCATCTCGCCACGCCAGGTGGTGAATTCGCGGTGGCTGGCCAGGAACACAGGATTATCCAGCAGCTCGGCGATGCGCTTCACGCGCTCGGGATCGCCAGGAACAATCGCCAGGGTGGCACCTTGCAGATCGGCCTTCTTCAACCCTAAGTGGAAAACATCAGACATAGTGGACTCCTGGTTGCTCCCTACCAACATGGTCAGGGCGCACGTTAAGATGATTCTTTATGGAACTTTCAGCGTTATCACTCCCCTCGCTGGGGAGGCGCCAACTATGGTCGAAAGCGCTTTCCAATTCCTTGAAGCAACTCACACTTCCTTGCATTGACAGTGACACATTCAATGCAAAACGTTTGCTAACTTAATGAATTACTTGGAAAACGTTTTTCCACCAAGAGCCCGAAAGCTGACCTTGGCAATCCCTGTCATGCCCCAGTCTGTCGGTACATGCTTGAGTCCACAATGTTAACTTAAAGACTCTATTGCTGCCCACTTTCTACTCCGACGACAATGCTATGTCAGCTCCCCCGCCAATCCGCAACGGACGAGCCACAAGGAAAATCGCCGCCCTTTTTCGCACCGCCATGGCAATCGCTAGCAAACCGAAAGGAGCGCAGGCGGCCTTTTTATTGGCTGATGGATCAATGGCTTTTTACTTCCGCCAAGGGAGTGGGTATGATTTGCCGAGCTTAAAAAGACTTGAATGGATGATCTGAACTCGATATGCGGATGAAACACCTGATTGCCGCGGCACTGACCGCTCTCACACTCTCTGGTTGCAGCCTGGTTTATCGCATCGATATTCCTCAGGGCAACTATGTGGAACAAAAGCAGGTCGACAAACTGCGCCAAGGCATGAGCCGCGAGCAAGTCGAGTTCGTGCTGGGCTCCCCCATGATGCGCGACACCTTCGATCCCGACACCTGGTACTATCTGTATGAGTTCCAACCGGGCCGAGGCGACAAGGAGCGCAAGGAGCTGACCGTGAAATTTGTCGGCGATCGGCTGGCCACGGCAAGTGGTGACTTCCCACTACCTGCGGCCTTCACCACCCCGCTCTGATATCCCACGAAACCGGCCAAGGCCGGTTTCGTTTTAGGTGAATGAAAATCGCATGAACCCCATCCTGATGACAGGGGCAACGCAGCTGTGCTACGACCGGGAACGGCTCATCTCAAATACTCTGAGGAGATCATCCTGAGCCACATCCTGATAGCGGGTGCCAGCGGTTTAATCGGGCGGGAGCTGCTCCGCCAGCTCGACTCGACTCATTCACTGACTCTGCTGTGCCGCAGCGCGGGGGAAGCCGCCCCCGGCCGACACTGGTTGCCAGTAAACTTCGAGCGACTGGACGAGGTTGTGCTGCCCACCCCCATCGATGTTGCCTTCTGCTGCCTCGGCACCACCCGCAAGAGCGCAGGCTCCGATGAGGCGTTTCGCCGGGTCGACCATGACTATGTACTGGCCTTCGCCGCCCTCGCCCGGCGCCACGATTGTCAGCGACTGGTGGTCGTCTCGAGCCTAGGGGCCAATGCCGCCTCCCCCTTGCTCTATCCCCGCACCAAGGGGGAGATGGAGCAGCAGCTGCAAGCGCAATCCTGGCCGCGTCTCGCCATCGTCCGTCCCGCCATGCTGCTTGGCGATCGCCAGCCGCCGCGCACGTCAGAGCAGCTCATCCAGCTCATCTATCCGCTGTGCAAGCCGTTGCTGCGAGGACGATTCAGACGCTGGCGCGCCATCGAGGCAAGCCAGGTGGCGCACGCCATGATCGCCCTCGCCAGCCAGGATACGGGGGTCGACACGGTGGAAAACGAGCGGTTGCAGGTAATATGAATCCCACGCAGCAGTGCCGCCATTCCAGCCTGCTCGCGGTGTCAGGACGCTCAAAAAAGGCGCCGAAGCGCCTTTTTCATGCCAGCTGACCCGATATCAGCTTGATTCAGCATCGTCCTGCTTGCGGTGCACATCGGGACGGCCACCGGTCACCACATCGGCTCGCCCCTCCTCTTTGGCCTTTTCGGCCCGTTTCTTGCGCATCTCTTTGGGATCGGCGGTAAGCGGTCGGTAGATCTCGATGCGATCGCCATCCTGCAGCAGATCCGAGCCCTTGGCCAAGCGGCTGTAGATGCCCAGCTTGTTGACCGCCAGGTCTATCTCCGGGTGCTTGGCCAGGATGCCTGACTGTTCGATGGCGGTCTGCACGCAGGTTCCGGCCCCCACCCGCAGCGCCAGCACCGTCTGTCTATCCGGCAGGGCGTAGACCACTTCAATATTGAGCGACTCAGGCATCATGGATCTCCTTATCGCGGTGAGAGAGCGCCTGAAACGCGGCATACGAGGCCCGCCACAGCACCGGATGGCCCGGCAGGGAATAGCCCACCGGCATACTCAGCGACTCAGACACCGTAAACCACCTTGGCGCGCTGGGAGAACGCCAGCACCATCGAGCCCACCAGATCGCGGAAAATCTGCCCGAAAGCCAGCTCGATCAACTTGGAAGTAAATTCAAAGTCGAGATCGAATTCCACCTTGCAGGCATCCACGTCCAGGGGAGTGAAGGTCCACCAACCCGCCAGCTTGCGAAATGGGCCATCAACCAGCTCCATCTTGATCTGGCGATTGGTGTCGAGCTGATTACGGGTGGTGAAGGTCTTGGCGATGCCCGCCTTGGCCACATCCACGGAGGCGGTCATAAAATCCTCGCCGCTCTCATGAACACGGCTGCCGACACAACCCGGCAAAAATTCGGGGTACGCATCCACATCATTGACCAGACGGAACATCTGCTCGGCACTGAACATCACCAAAGCACTACGGGTAATACGGGGCATGGGGTTTCCTCATCCAATCCCCGGGATTTTATCACCATATCACCGAAAATCACCGCCGAAACTGCTCATAAAGTCGCCATTCGAGCGGCTGCGCGTTTTACAGCCGCCGCCACCCACGTATAATGCGGCTTCCAAGTCATCGCCGAAGGCGCCCGTCATGAGCAAAAACAACAGTAAAAACAAAGCCGGGTCCAGCACTATTGCCCTCAATAGAGCCGCGCGCCACGAATACTTCATCGAAGAAAGAGTCGAAGCGGGTCTGGCGCTGCAAGGCTGGGAAGTCAAATCCCTGCGGGCAGGCAAGGCCAACATCAGCGAGGCCTATGTCATCTTCTTGCAGGGGGAAGCCTTCCTGTTCGGCTCCAGCTTCCTGCCGCTCAATGCCGCCTCCAGTCATGTGGTGTGCGATCCGACTCGTACCCGCAAGCTGCTGCTCAGCCGCCGTGAGATCGACCGGCTCGAGAGCCTGACCGCTCGTCAGGGCTACACCATAGTGCCCTTGGCCCTTTACTGGAAAGAGTGCTGGGTTAAGGTCGAAATCGGTCTGGTGAAAGGCAAGAAAGAGCACGACAAACGCGAAGATACCAAGGCCCGCGAATGGGATCGCGAGAAGTCGCGCATCATGAAGAACAAACGCTTGGGCTGATCTCAAGGCGACAAGCCGAGTGTCCTGTTCACCATCACGCCGGGCCCATGGGTTCGGCGTGTTGCTTTGTGTGGCTCGCTTTTTGGACGGGGGTTCACCTTCTCCCAGCTCCTGGCGGGCAATAACGATCATTAAATCGACAAACACAGCCTCAATTTAATTCATTGTCCGCCAACGCCTTGCCATGGCTGGTTTTTTGCGTACAATCCCAATTAACAACTTGGGGCTGATTCTGGATTCGACAAGATTCACGAAACCCAAGGTGCATGCCGAGGTGCGGTAGGCCTCGTTAATAAACCGCAAAAAAATAGTCGCAAACGACGAAAACTACGCACTCGCAGCTTAATAACCTGCGCTGAGCCCTTCTACCCTAGCTTGCCTGTGTCCTAGGGAATCGGAAGGTCATCCTTCACAGGATCGTGTGGAAGTCCTGCTCGGGGCGGAAGCATTAAAACCAATCGAGCTAGTCAATACGTGGCGTGTCTCTCCGCAGCGTGTTGGCGAATGTAAAGAGTGACTAAGCATGTAGTACCGAGGATGTAGTAATTTTGGACGGGGGTTCAAATCCCCCCAGCTCCACCAATTTAACTAGGACAGCGGTAGGACAAAACGAGGTAAAACAGCCACTTAGCGAAAACATCGCGACAGTGACTGGCCTGAAACAGGAACCGAAATGATCCACCGGTGATCCAAGATTTAGAAAGCCTGCAGAAATGCAGGCTTTTTTCTTTTCTCCCCTTCAAGACATAGAAAAGCCCGCTCAGTGGCGGGCCAATCCGAATCCTTCAGCGTTTAAACGCAGCAACTCCATCGCGGAGTCTTTCAAGAATACGCTCGAATCTTTCCTCCTCCTGGGGCGTTAGATCCAATGTCTCGATAAATTCTTCTAGTTCACCTAGTGGCGATTCCATCTACTGTCTCCCGTTCTTTCTCAGCCTCTCGGCTGTGAAGCACTGTATAGACATACAGTAAGATTGGGGAATCTATCATTTTTGGACCACTTTGGGTATTAAAAAAGGGACCTCGGCCCCCTCTGATCAAAATGACATGTCATCGCACCGAACCCAGGATCACCAGATGCTAACGATGATGTTCAGGGCAAAACCTATCAGGCAGATGATGAATGCGAAAGCCATGAAGTTCTCCAGACTCTCTCTGTCAGATTTGCTGAAACACCAACACCCGATCGCTGCAGGGATCAATGCCAGTGTGAAGCTGAAACTGAACACCTTGAGCGCCAGCACCATGCACCCTATTGCAAGTAACAGCCACATTGCCAAGACCTCCCTGAAAAAGGCCTCATTTTACTCCCGCCATCGATCCCTCACCAGGGCCGCTATTCCCAGTTTGGCATGTTGATGTTGACCGCCTGATAAACCAGATCATTCCGACGGGCCAGTAGCTCATCAATGCGACGGCGCTTCTCTTCCGCTGCCATGGTTTTGTCGCGCTGGATCAGCTCAATCTTGTTGCGTACCACCCTGACCTGCTGCTGAGTACGGCTCAGGCTGCGCCGTGACTTCAAGATCCCGCCCTGCTCCTCCAGCAACTCGCTTGCTTTGTCAGTCAGCCCTTCGCTGCGGTACTGATCAACTGTGCGCTTTAGCTGGTTCACCTCGTTCAGCATCCGGTAAAACTCTTCCATGTGTTGGGTGGACTTGGCCGGTCCGGTGCCACGGTACACGGCTTTAACCAGAGGTATCTCATCGGCGCGCCAGCTGGCGGATTCTCCTGGTGTGCCGGCACGGATCATGCCGTCGGCAGCAGCCATTACATAGCTGCCCATGGTACCGGTATAGCCGATCACCAGGTGTTCCAGTTGCTTGGGAGACAACCCTGAAACTTCGCCCAGCTCTCGCATCAGCAGGCTGGTCTGCTCGTTGTAGCGCGCCTCGGCACGTACGGCCAGATCCTGCGGGCTGTCGATGGGGCCACCTCGGAAACTGTCATAGTTGAAAGCGGCTTCCACCATCGGCTTGACGATCTGCGGGGTCGGGTTAAGGGCGAAGGTATCGCCGATTGCCCGAGCCACAGCCTTGCCAAACTGGGCGCCGGTGTCTTTGTCGCCCAGGGCTCGCACCATGCGCTCAGGGATAGTGCCAAATATCACCCCGATCTCGAACGGCTTGGGGATCCGCCAGTGCTGATCGCCGACAAAGAAATGCCAGTTGGCATCCTTGTCCCAATCTGGCAACTCCTCATACCGCTCATCATCCCAGTTGGAAGCCAGCAGCCCGAGTGACATTGCGGTGATCATGCCGGCACGCTTCGCTATTTCGCGCGGATTGTCGCGTAGCTCGCGCGTCAGCTTACCCAAGCCCTGGATCCGGGCATTGAAGAATGGCAGCACCATAGCGGCCCCTTGGATGCCGCGGGCCGCCCCCAACATGGAGAAGTCCATCAGGTCCTTCGACTCAAAGGCTGCCTGGGCGTGGCTCTTGCCTGCCTTGATGGCTGCATCATACACAGCCTCACGGTTGCCGTTCTCAACCGCCTCACCAAGTCTGCTGTACTTCTCCCACACGTCAGCCACGACGCCCTTGGCATGTGCCGCATTGCGGATGATGGACTTTTCATAACGAGCGATCTGCTCCGGTGTCATCCCCTTGCGACGCAGCGACTTGCGCACGGTATCGGCCATCGCCCCCGGGTCATTGCCGTTGACGTAGCCACCCAGGAAACTGGCTCCACTGAACATGACATCAATGGTGCTACCATCCATCGCCAGAGTCTTCTTCACCCCACGGATAGAGCCGATCACCGGCTTGAAACCATCCTTGCTGATCGCCCAACTGGAGAGGGAGTCGCGCAAGAAGTTGCGAAGCATGAACTCGGGGGATGCAGTGACCCCGGCTGTCAGCAGGCGCTTCCCCTTGGCAGCCACGTTGACCATGGCGCCGAAAGGCTTGCGATCAAAGAAGGTCATGGCCCGATAAAGGTCAGGATCCTCAACCCGGATCATGTAGTCCTCCCCTTCCATCTTCACGGTGATCAGGTCCTTCCCGTTCTTGAGGGCACGCCAGTCCATCATGTTGGGCTTGGCGACAACCTCGATGATGCCGGTTTCTGCCAAATTCCAGACGGTCTTTTGGGCCGCCATGTTCTTCATGGAGGCGTCGATCAGCTTGCTGGTGCTGGTAAAGATGTTCTCGAGCAGGTCGTTGGTGTTGGCCTCGCCCCCCTTGAGCTTCTTGATTCCGGAGTTCTGGTTGGCAACGCCCCTCGGCTTGAATGGGGCGATCACATCGCCATCATCAGATTCACGGAAGAAAGGGATATACCACTCACTTTCGAACTCGGCCCGTGCCTCTTGGGTAAACAGGCCTGCCTCCTGCGCCAGATCCAAGGTGGCGGCGTTGAGGCGATTCCAGCGGGCTTTTGCCTCCATGAACTTGGCCTCTTTGCCTTTGCCCTGGGCCTTGAGCGCTGCAATATCATTGGCATCGAGCAAGTTCTCACGCCCCTGCGCCAGCAGGATCTCTGCCCGGTGGCCAGCCATCCAGCCTAGCCAGTTGTGAAGGTCGCTCCCCAGATCAGAGAAGATGCCGAGCAATGCATCTTTCTCGCCAGTGCCAGCCTTGCGCTGGATCACGCCGTCCTTCCACTCCGGCAGACCATAGAGCATGGTCGCCTGCATAGTGGAAGCCGCCCCGGTTGCCATGCGTGCAGCCACATAGCCGGAATCCGCCGCATCAGTTATGCCTGCAGCCTCCTCGGCATACTTGATGGGAGCCAACGCATCGAGCACCTCGGTGTTAGCCTTCTTGATGAAGCTGTCCACCCAGGACTTGACCACGCCGCGATCCACTTCCCGCAGCTTGTCCAAATTGGCCTTGGTTTTGTCGATGATGTCAGGCTTTGGCCCCAGGCTGAGCTTTTCCATGGCTTTGTCAGCGGCCGTGCTGGTCTGACTCATCATGATGCCGCCCTTCTTGGCTGGCTGCTCCTCCTGGCTGAACTTCTTGCCGCCATCAGGGCCACTATCATCAGGGCCGCCGTGCTTCATCTTCTTGCCCAGCCCCTCGATAAGGGTTCTCGTCTCAGCAGCAGTGATCCCCTCTGGCACAAAACCAACAGCACGCAGTGCCCGAGTTACCCAAGCAGCCACGCTATCCCAACCACGACGCCAGGCGCTCTGCTCCAGCTCTGCAAGATGGGCAACAACCTCCTCAGCCTTGGTACCAATGTCCTCATCGGCATAATGAGTGTCTACCCAGTCCCATACCTCCTTCATGCTTGGATCTTTCTTGGACTGGATCAGGCGGCTCATCAACTTGGTGTATTCCCCATCGCCAAGCACATTGGCCAAGCCATAGTGGGCCAGCACTTCATGGCGCAGGATCTCGCGCATCCGCTTGGGGTCAGAAATCGTATCGGCGGCCACATGCAGTGAGCCAGTGTCGTCATCAAAGGCGGCTCGTCGGATTAGGCCATCCTTGGCAGCCAGTCCCAACGCATGCTCCAGTTCGGCCTGTGTGGCGTGGATCTGCACATCAATGCCATTCGCCCCCTGGTAATGCTTGAACCATGTTTTGGTAACCAGCTCAGCTTCTTTTTTGGTCAGGTGTTTGGCTGGCTTGTCTCCTTGGGCCATGGCTTGCTTGGAATACAGGATCCGGCGATCCCCCTCCTCACGCTCTTCAATGGTGTCAAAGAACTGATCAAAGCCAGTCCGGATGGCAGGGATCTCCCCGGCTGTCGGGTAGGGATAACTCCCATCAAGCTGCATACCCAACGCCGCTTCTGCATCCCAGGACGCTTCGCTGACGATATTGGCCAGGTAATCGTTACTGGCATTCTGGTCTTGCAACTTGGCAATCAGATACGACTCGAACGCCCGGGCGCTCAGCTCACGGGCGGTGGTCCAGTATGCCTTACTGCGCTTGTCATCCAGCTTGCGCGACCGCTCCTTTAGGGCAGTCTGCTTGATTGCCCGGTTGACGGCACCGAAGGCCTCGATCATCTCTTTACGAACAGCGCCACGATGGGTGAATCCGCTATTCCGAGCAGCCAAAGACACGTCCAGAGCCTCGGTCATCATGTCACCTGGCTGGCCCCGGGTTCTGGCAAAGTAGCCATCAAGCGCATGCCACCACTCATGCCCTAACGATCCCGCCCCATTCATCTTGGTGAGGTTAATCACCACCTTGCCATGCTCGTAATGTGCAGCGGCAGGATTAACCCCACCAGATCCCCTGGCGCCGAACGCCAGCCCCAGCTCGCCATTGAGCGACAGAGCCTTGGGCGAGATCCCCAGCACCGCCGCCATATCCATCAGCGCATCATAGGCATGGTTCAGATCTCGTTGACGACGACCTTGCTCAACCCAGTTACCAAACTCCACGCCTCGAAAACCAAAGGCCTGCCCAAACAGCTCAGGCGTGACATCAGCCCCACCTCGCATATCCTCACCCACTCGAGGCTGGTTGATATCACGGCGTTCATGCGGGATCTCTTTGGCCTTTTCCAGCTTGCTGACCAGCTCGTCATAGTGCTCATCCCGGTACTTTCTGGCATCGCTGGCACTCTCAAATGCCTCTGTCAGGTCCAGGTGGTTACGGCCGACTTTTTTACCGACAAACCAGCCTTGGCCCTGACGGCGACTGTAGATAGCGAACGCGATTGCTTTGGGTTTACTCCCCTCTTGCGTCAACTGGTCGTAACGACGCTTGAATTCAGCAATCACCTCAGCCTTGCTAGACCCGGATGCGATAATGCGTGGCCAACCGCCGAAGGCGCCCGACTTACTCTCTCTGCTAATTGTCCAGATCCCCTTAGGGGGATCGTATTTCACTCCCTCGTAGAGGCTGTAACTACCCAGGTTGAGCTCGAGATCGGCGAGGCTTCGTTGGTGACCGACAGCCAGATAAAGCTCTGCTCTGCTATGAATGGCATGGGCATTGCGCAGGCTGGCGCTCGACACCACCCGCTTCGCCGTGTCGGCATCAATGGTGCCATCCATTAGGCCAAGAGATAGGTCGCGCAACGACTTCACAGCCTGCGCCCAGCTTCCCACCTTATAGCTGACGCGAGGCTTTGCTGGTATGGCGTCGCGAGCAGCTCTAGCAATAGCAACGGCATTGCGATCCACCCCAGACTCAATCAACTTATCGTAGGCTGGCGCTGGCCAAGCCTTGGATAAAGGCAATGCCTTTATCTGCTCAGTTGTCTCTCCTTCAACAGTGTCGCGGTACGCCGTCCAGGTATCCTTGCGCGCTCCTCCAATCTTCTCGCCAAAATCTGCGATCTTGCTCGGTGGCTCGGTTTTACCAGCGGCAACGGGCTTGGTTGTATTTCCCTCCCTCACCCAGCGTTTGAACTCCTCCACTGGCATAGTCTTGATCGCGCCTAGCCCCTTCCATCCCTTTTCATAGTTGGCCAGGTATCCGGCCCGGGCCGCCTGCTCGTCGGCAAACCCCATCATCACCTTGTGCTCGTCAAATTTGCCTGTCTTAGGGTCCACCTGATCCACCACAAAGACCGTCTCGCTATCCGGCTGGTCACCGATGAACACATCTACGTGATCACCGTCGGCGCCAAGGGTGCGCTTGATATAGCCGTAGTCGTGGGCCATGGTCGATTGCCACTGCTTGCCATCCTTGTCGGTGCCGGAGCGAATAGATCCCTTAATGTTCTCGAGAGCAATATCCAGACCTTGCAACTTGAGGTGGCCCTTCTTGTAGTTCCCCGCCTCTTTCTGTGCCTCCGTCGGCTCTAGCGCCACCTCAACCCGGGCGGCTTCGATCCTTTGTGCCGGTTCGCTGGCAACAGGTGCGGCTAACTCACGCACCTTGGCCACAGACGGCTTGGCCACCAACATGCCATCTCGCCGGGGGATCGCCTTAACCCCGTTATCCTTGGCCCACTGCTTGATAGCCGCCACCTCCCCCTTCAAAGTCAGGGTCCCGTCAGGGTTATCGACCATCTCTGTCCAGGGCGTCGAAATCGTAGGCCCAGAAACAGCAACCCCGGCATCAGTGGCCGGGGCTGTCAGTGTTGGATCATTCTGCTGCGGTCCATCTGGTGCAGGTAAAGCAGAAGCGAGATCTGTCGGATCTCCGGCTCCAGCTCGCTCGGCGAGTCCGGCAGGGGCTGGTTCAGCGCCTGCTGCAGCTGGTTCGCCTGCGCCAGGCTGATCACCTTGTCGTTCACTGCCGATTGCAGGTACTGGGGTAACGGGCTCATTGCTCACCTCTGCTTGTGGTTGGTTGCTGGGGATCACCTCGCGGTAGCCGGTATCGATAGCGGACGCAAGTACCTTGGGCTTAACGGCCTCAGCTTGGACCGGCGCTGTAATCGCCTCTCTGCTGATGCTTTTAGTCGGAAGATCAGATGGTTGACTTAAATCGGCGACATTGGTGTCGTCGGGTTGCACATCAGTAATAGCCTTGGCCTGCTCCACCTCAGCAATCTCTGCCACCCCAAAACCGCCGCCATTAAGGGGGACTGGGGTCTCCTTGCCCTTGCGGCTGGCCATTACCGCCTCTTTCTCGCTGGCGAATGGCTTGCCTTTACGGGTAATACGAAGGGTCTGGAGCGGGCCGAAGATGGAGTCAGTCTCGCCACCGGCCTGCTCGATGGCACGCGCCACCTGGCTACGCGGATCACGAGTGGATTGCTCGCCCATGGCGGTATCCACCTGATCACGGGAAAGACGCGGCTTAGCGTACTCAGCGTTATCAGCGGGGCCGGCGCCTGGGCCATCTGCAAATATGGTGTCTGATTGTGGGATACCTATCGCTGCAGCATGTTGCACGTCCTCCTTGACTGGTTCATCTGGATTTCTACGTTGATCTTTCCCATAAACCACATCACGGAATGGCAACTCACTGCCGACCTCGCGGGCCTCCCCCTCGATCGTAGCGCCAGGCAGATGACCAGAAACCGAAGGCTCGATCGACTCAACCGGCAACATATCTCCCTCTTGCCCATTTTGCCAACGGGTACGCTGAGCTCCACGGTACTGCGGGCCAGTCCCTGCTTGCTTGTCGTCGAAGTGTCCTTCCGGCACAACATCGCGTGCGGCATTTGCATCACCGGCAAAGATCACATCCTTAAGCGGTAGCGCAGGGCGCTGATTCTCGGTGGCCACCTGCAGTGCACTCTTGTTGCCAGCAAACGGATCTATCCCCAGCTCGCCCCCTTGAGCTTGCTCATAGAAGCTCTTGCCCTGAGGCCCAGCTTGAATTTGAGCGGTCACTAACTCTTGTACTGATGGGCCAAACTCTCCGGCCAAGGCCCGCTGTATCTCACTGTCCTCGGCAATCCCCTTGAACCGCTCGGCAGTATCGTCCTGTCGTAGGTATGCAGGCACGTCCCTCATTTCGTCGAACTGGCTTGGGCTGGGGCCGAGTGGGTTTTGCTCACTGTTTGCCTGCTGAGGATCAGCCAGACCATGCACGGCAGTGGCCAGATCAGGCTGCACAGTCTGCGCTTGCTCAGTAGCCAGTTGCGGATCCGCTCCAGGTGTGGGGTCCGCCAAGGGGGTTACCTCCTCCATCACCGGCGTAGCGGGCTCGATGAGTGGGTCAGCCGAGACCTCTTCTTCTTGGTTGGCATGCTTGCCGCCCCGCAAACCTCCGACAGAGCCCATGGCCCCGCCCGTCCCCATACCGATAAGGCCACCTTCCAGCGCGCTCGATACCACGCCTTTCATCGGGTCGATGTCGGCAGCAGCAACCTCGTTCAACGCCTCATTCACTGCATATTGCTGCACACCCTCTTCGAGAGTTTCACCAACACCTTCACCCACCGCCCCCTTGGCGGCGCCCTTCAACATGCCGCCAGCTGCAGCCTTGCCTGCCAACATCTTGAACAGCATGGCGTCACCCATCATGGACCCCATGGCTGCCGCCCCCCAGGTCTTGGCATCGCTCATGGTCGCGCGACTGGCCACATTGGCAGTTTCTTCCCTGGCCAGTGCCAATTTCTCATCGTCATTGAGGTGAAGGGTTTGCTGATCTTGGTCAATGCGGGTGAATGCCTGGCGGAACGTGTCACTCGCTGCCAGCTCGTCATAACTCATGCCAAGCACTGACTCTTTGGCATTCACCCCGGCACTGCCTACAGAACCGGTCGCACCGGTTGTGACGGCAGCTCCGGTGGCAAGCTTGGAGACGGTCTTGGCGGCCACTGCCTCTGCCACCTGCTGCGTTGCGCCACGCTTGATCATGGATGCTGTCACAGCCCGGCCCAGGGTTGCCTTGGCAGCGACCCCTGTCACGCCACCGGCAAGCAGGGTTGGCACCAAGGAACCGACCCCTTGTGCCATCTTCATGGCCCAGACATCGATATCACCCGCCCCGTCCCCCATGGTCAAACGACCTTCCGGTGTTTCATCAACAAGCCGGCGGTTCATGGCCTCTTTCGCATCAGAGCTCATGCCTTCGGTCAGGGACTCGGCGCCAGACTTAGCCAGATCACCGGCCCCGGCAACCAAGTCCAGCACCGGGCTGAGCTTGCTGGCCATGTTTGCTCGTGCTTGCTCCAGGTAGTCGCCCCCCTGCTTGCCGGCATTCTCTTTGCCGAAGGCACTGGCTTGACCGGCCAGCTCACCGATCCCCCCTACCAGATCCAGCGCGCCAGCACCGACGCCGCGAGCAAGATCGCCGAGCCCCACATCAAGATTGCGAGCCGGGGCAGCGGTGGAGAGGGACGGGGCGGAAGATACGGCAGACAGACTGCTATCAAGGTCGCCCCAAAATTGGTCGTTACGGGTGTCGGATTGTTGCGGCTGTGGCAGGGCGTCACGCAGTCCAGGCTTATCCATGGTGTCCTCGGCTTTCGGGCAAAAGAAAAGCCCCGAACGGCGAACCGTTCAGGGCTTGAATTGGGGAGTGCTGGCCAATAAACACACTGGCCGACTATGGGGAGATGCTAACGTTAAGTGTTTTTTGTTGCAAGCATATTCATATTATTAGAATATGCCCACCTCAGATAAAAACATTGTGCATAATATGAGCAGCATTCAAACCATCACTAAACTTTATTCCAGCAAGATAGTGAAATTTATTTTCATTATGATTTTTTTGATATATTTCATAGCTATGTTCATATGCCCCTTCATCGACACTGAATTTGATTTTCTCTTAGTACAGAAAATCTGGAGTAACTGGCAAAGCTTTAACGCTGGAATGCTCGCATTATTAGCAAGTATTATTGCATTAGCAACAACCATGTATCAGAGTGAAAAGCAACGTCAGAGAGACTTAATTGCAGCAAAAGTTTTTTTATCAGAATCATTAAATGAATTACATGATTATTATATCTCATGTGCTGCATTACTGCACTTTCTAGCAAAAAAAGATAAATTTATAGAACCATTCCCTCAGCCAGACTTAACAAAACTACCTTTAATGCCAACAAAGTATAGGGATGGCTTTTCAACATGCATTAAATTATCGCCTCCTGAAACAGTAGATGCTCTCTCACATATAGTATTATGGCTACCTATTCACGAGCATAGGCTGAAAAATTCTTTAGCAAATTACCAGCCTAGCAATCTTAATAAAATTCAACATTTAGATGTAATGAATGGAATACTCCACTTAGGTGTACTTATGTCAATAACGCTGAAACTATATTCATTCTGCAGGACAAAAGATGAACATGTTAATGTTCAAGTTGGGTTAGATGAAATGTATCAGGCATTAAATACTTTAAATATTGAAACTGATAACGTAAATGGACTAAAAGAATACATAGAACGAAAGCTTCCTGTATTTGATTATGACTTAAGCTGATGTTACATCTACTTTTTAGTAATTGCTAAATATGCATTAGTCTTTGTATCACGCAGTCGGGTGGCGGTCACCGTTGCTTGTTCTGCTTTCTTCTGTGATACCGCCTGCTGGCGCCACATCTCAAAAGCGGTATTCATTCTGGTGGGATTCTCGAGCAGACCATTGAGCTTGCCATGTTGGTTTGCCTCTTTGATGAACTGCAGTCGGTCAGGATCACCACCAGTCCACTCTTTGATGGGAGCTCCGGCCGCCGGCTCTTCACGCTTACTGGTCATGCCATGCGTGTCAGCTGCGGCGGCTTTGCTCGACTCAAGCTGGGCGTCCAGCGCCTCCAGCTGGACATCTTTGTCTTCCGCATTACTGGCCGAGATCCGCGCCCGGTTCTGGCCATGCAGCTTCTCAAGGTCGGTCACCGCCCTCTTGTATCCTGCCAGGTCTGGGCCTGCAGTCAGTCCAAGTGAGGTGCGCAACTGATCAGCATTACCAACCATGTGTTTTGCCAGGGCTGCACGCTGGTAAGCTGGCTTTAAAAAGTCATTGATGGGTATCACCTTGGGGTGATCATCAGGTGATGAGGTGCGATTTCCAGTAACGGGTCGAACATCGGTGCTGCCGTCGTCATAAGTAACCGTGACCCCCAGTACAACACCACGCCCATCAGGGCTCACCATGATGTTGCTCAGCTCTTTGCCAGTGATGGTCTTACCGCTCTCCGGGTCGATATCTCCCACCCCTTTGGATACTTCGTCCCGATAGATAGTGCCCGCAGCCTTGATAAACGTCGGGTCATTAATGAGCGCATGCCCTTCTGGGGTTGAGGGATCCAGCTTGCCATCCTGAGCCTGACGCACCAAGTTGCCGGCATAGGTCACAAAGGTCTTGCCGGCCTCTGCATATTCCGGCTCGAGGTACCGCTCCGGATTGAATGAGCCCGCCCGCTTGTCTCGCACGATAGACCAGAACTGCTGCCCAGGGTCCTTTCCTTCTGAAACCGCCTGCCAACCAGATTGGATGATCGGCATGTTTTCCTGTTGGAATAGCTGCTTGTCTCGCTGTTCAGTCTGCCATTGATATTCCTGCTGTTGGCGAGCCTCGCCAGCAGAAGCCCGACGTTCAGCCGCATTTGCCCGAGCTTCGGCCGACTTTGCTTGCCGCTCATTAAGCGCGAACTCTTTCTCGTAGCGGGCATCCCCAAGACCATCCCGCTCTTTGGCGTAATCAACGCTCTCTTGATACCGTTGATCCGCAACCTTCTGGCGGTCCTGCTCGTTCTGCCACTGGGCATCGCGCAGGCTCATTGATTTATCCATGCGCTCGTCGTCTTTCTGGCCACGCTGATACCGGTCCATCGTATTGAAGCCAGCCAGAAAGCCTTCTGCTAATCCTGAAACACCCATCTACTCCCCCTTAAAACAGACTGTCTGCCAAAAAACCTACGCCCGCACCAATAGCAGTACCGATGCCAGGCATCACCATCGTGCCAACTGCTGCGCCAGTCCCGACGGCGCTCATGGTTTGGGCCTTACGAGCAGATTTGAGGCCCTTGTTGGCCGCCTCAAGTTCTGACTCTCTATTGGCTGCATCTCGTAGGCCAGCCATGCCCTGCTGGCGCGTCTGGGCACCAATATCCAGAATCCCGTATCCCATCAGGCCTTACCCCCTGTTTTGATTGCTTCACGCAGCCCAGCATCAGCACCGGTCAGAATACCCATCTGGCGGGACTGCTCTTGCTCACGCAACCCGTTCTCGGTCCCGGCCGTCATTAGGGCCATACGCAAACCCTGGCTGTTATCGTTGGCGCTCTGGCTTGTTGCCACCCCCATTCGAGCCATTCGGTTATCGGTAGCTTGCTTGGCTGCAGCGAGGGAGTGCTGGTTGTTCTGGTCCACCCGACCAAGCTGATCCCTTAGCAACTGGCCATTTGTTGCCAGCTCCATGAGTTCTTGCTGCTTCGGGTAGAACCGGTTTTTCCAGTCCTGATAGCTCTCCCTGGTGATCGTGGCGAATTTGTCTGCGGCATATCCCATGACTTACCCCTTAATAACCTTTGTTTTGCAGCACAGATGCCGTGGGGCTGATCTTCTTGCTATCAGCAGCAACGGGGGCCTTCATCTGCCCAAGGCCGTATGCAGTAGCACCGCCGGCCAAGGTGCCAACCAAGCCCGCTGTTGCCTGCTTATCTTGAAAAGATGTCTGGGCATCACTGGTGGCCTTGCGAAGGCTGGTGCTTGCCACATCCCCCATGCCCGCGAGGGATTCCGCCTTCTGACCAGCACCGATACTCACCACGTCCCTGAGCCCAGCCACAAACTTGTCCTGCTGGCTGGACTGGGCCCGGTTGGTAGTATCGGTCTGGCTCAAAGCTTGGTCTGTTTCCAGTGCGCCCATTGCCTCCTGGTACTTCCCGCTGGTTGGATCAACTCCGCCTGCAGCAAGGCTGTCTGACAAACCAACGCGAGCCTCACCAAAGGCCTGCGCAGTACCCAGCGCCGCAGTCCCGGCCAGTTTGGCGTATTGCTTCTCATCGTTGAGGTCATCCACTTTGTCCATGAAGATGTCTTCATACTGCTGCAGGTCATTCTTGTAGATGTCCCACTGCTCCATAGCGACATCTGCCGCAGCCTTCTGGGCCTCGGTTTCCTTGATCTCGTTTGAACCGCCCTTACCCATCACCCCACCTCACAGGTTGATCTGAAATACATACAGGCCATCAGCATCGTCTGGCTGACGTACCCACCCCATTCTTGGCGCTACCCTGAGCCACCCTTTGCGCGCGGAGTGGAATCGTAGCCAGCGAGCTCCGATTAGGCGGGCCAACCGCTTCACTTCTGGCAGGTGCCGCTCCGGCGCTCCGCCATCACCCCATCCGACCCACACAAGAACCCCGGTAATGCCCTGCTCCACTACTGGTTTCAGAACAAAACCATCTGCGCCGCGTACAAACAAAAACGCCACCCTGTTACGGATGGCGTCTTGCAGTTCAGTGGAGATATTTGGATTGTTGGTATCGGATGCTATGCGGGCTAATCCCCTCATGAAAGAGAACCCCCTTGCTTGAACATCACAACTCGCCCGTGTTGGGATGGGTCACTACGGACCCACCCATCACCGCGGATCCTCTGAATCCTGATTGTTATTGATGGCTCACGATTGGCGGGAATAGTGATGTCACCAATGATTGTGCCAACTTCACTTACGTTTGTGACCGGCCCTGAAGACGGATTAGACGTCGCATAAGCCGACGCAGTTGCGGTCAGCGTTTTCACCACGACCCCATCCATTAACACTGTCACCTGCATTGTCGTCGTATTAGAGTTCGATATAGGGGCTGAGCCGCCCCCCGAAGCAGTGACAGAGCATCCTACAAGTCCCGCTAATGCAGGAATAGTGAGCGTCCTGGCAAACCCAACAGGCTGGTTGACCTTTATAGTACACACAATAATTGGACCAACCTGTTTACTGTGCGTAATGCAGGCATAGTCTCTGGCAACGTATACATCACCAACTATCCGGTCTGCGTAGACAGTCCCCTTCACAACGCAATCCTGCTCAATTGTGCAGTTGCGCACTGTCATATTTTTGATATTTCCACCATCGGCATTCAATCGATTGGTATGGATACTGCCGTCAGCGTAAATAATGGTGTGCCACGTCCAAGACCAACCTCCATATGGTCCCCCTTTTCCAAAGCCAGCAGCCCCTCCTGACATGTAGCTGTTGCCCATGTCGATAACCGCACCACTGATGAAGGGTGCTGACAGGCTCACGCCGGCCTTCACATAATCGGCGGTGATCTTCTCTGATTTCAGGATCTGAATAGTGGCCTTGCGGATAATGGCCTCGGCGATGACCACCTGCCCGCTGTCTATCGCAAAAAGCGGGGCCGTTTTGTTCGGACTGTTTGGGTTGAACACAAACACCTGGCTGGCAGACAACGCGATTTGGCTGGTGCCGTCAGACTTGGCAATAATCCCGATCCCTGCAGTGATCTGCCCGGCACTCGCCTTCGCGGTCCACATCGCCTGGGCACCATTCATCAAGTCAGATATGGCTTGGCTGTGGGTCTGCACAGTTGCAGCCGTGCTGGCTACTCGTGGATCATCCGTAGCCACCCAGGCTGTGCCACTGTACCGATACGGACGGTTATTGTTGCTGCTATCAAACCACAGGTCACCGGTTCCCATTCCGGCGCTTGGGGCCGTCGATTGCCGCCATGTTTTATTCTTCCCGTTCGCCACCGCTGAGACGGTATTGATTTGATCGCCGATGGCAGAATCGGCATCAGCACGGGCCTTCGATTCGGTCGTGATCTGCCCCTGGAGCTGGCTATCAGCGCTCTTATAGTCTGCAGTCACCTGCTGGACCTGGCTGGCCAGAACGGAATCTGCGTCAGCCCTGGCCTTGGTTTCGCTATTGATGGCAGCGGTATTTTGGGTAACCCCCTGCTTCGCATCGTCTGCACTGGCCTGGGCCCCGGCGGCGGCGTTGCCTGCTGATTCAGCGGTAGCCTTCACCTGGCTCAGTTGCTCAGCAATCGACTTGCTTGCCGCGGTGCTGACCCTGGAGACTTCATCTATGCTGGCGCTCAGGTCTTGATCTACCCCTTTGAGCTCCGCATCCATCGTGGATAACCGTTCAGCAAGAGCGCTATCCGCATCGCTTCTCGCTCTGACCTCATCCGCCACAGCTGCATTTGTAGCCTTGTCAGCCGCCTTGAACTCCGCATCAACAACACTTATCCGCTGAGACAGGGCCTCATCGGCCGTGGACCGAACCAGCTGCTCATTGGTGATCTGCGCCTTGAGGTCTGCATTGGCAGCGCCGAACTCGGCTGTCAGCTGCTCGACCGTTCGAGCTTGTGCTTCCTGCAGGTTGGCCAGCGTGCTCTGTTGCTGGAGGATGACACCTCGAGCCTTCCGGTTTTCCCTGTCGCGCTCATCGCCAGCAAGCGCGCCTTCCACCTGACTGATAGCCCCGACATCAAACTCGGATTCCATCTTGTCCTGGCGCTGGCTGAGCGACTCTTCATTGCTGATCACTACACGCTGCAGCTCTGTAATGCTGGCGGTGTTCTCTCCGACCTTCACATCAATGGTGCTGATCCGCTCACCGAGCGCTTTGTCGGCATCCGCCAGGGCCTTGCTCGACTCGGAAAGTGATGCAGTCAGCGCCGTATCAGCAGCCTTGAACTCGGCATCGACAGTGCGAATCTGCTGGGCCAGCGCCTCATCTTGGGTAGTCCTTGCCAGCTCCTCGGCCGCGATCCTTGCATTGGACTCCTCAAGTTCGCCGCTGAACTGGGCCACCACCTCGGTTACCCTTTTCGATATCGCCTCATCAGCGGTGACCCGGGCCGACTCCTCTTGGGTGATGTTTGCGGCAAGCTCTGCAGTAGTAGTCGATAACTTGGCGACCAGCTGATCCTGCCGTAGAGACAACGCCTCATCAGCTGACGCGCTCGATTGCTCCAACGCCTTGATACTGGCGTTAGTCTTGGCATCGCCATCTTTATAGTCGGCAGTCATGTTGTCGATGCGCTGAGAAAGCGCGGAGTCTGCATCCGAAGTCACTTTCTCAACGGATGAGATCCTGGCTTGGGTGGTGGCATCCTTCGCTTCAAACTTCACACTCATGTCAGTGATGCGCTGGGCCTGAGCCTGCTGCTCAGTCAGGATCACCTTCTGCTCGGTGCGGATGGAGCCAAATGCTTTTCTACTCTCCCGATCCCGCTCATCACCAGACAGGGCGCCCTCTATGGTGGCTGATGCATTGTCATCATCCTGCCCCCGCTGCAGGTCAAGCTCTGCGGTAATGGAATCAAAGCGACCGGCTGTGATGCCGCCGTCATCCTCAATGATCTCCTCGAGCGCCTGGATCTTGGCCTCTGAATCATCCGCTCTCACCTCGAGCCCACTGACTCGCTGAGCGGTAACCCGATCACTCTCCGCTGTCACCCGAGCGAGATCGGTAATGCTCGCCTGCAGCGTTTCATCCCCCTGCTTGACCTGAGCGGTCAATCCATCAAGACGCTGCGCCTGTGAACTCAGCTCATCGGTATGAACTGTCAGCTTGCTTTGGGCGTTTGCCAGCCGTTCACCCTGGGCATCAACCTCTTGCTGTGTGGCC
>NZ_AQGQ01000041.1 GCF_000388115.1 Aeromonas molluscorum 848 | reverse complement strand
GGAGCCCTGTTTCCTGGATAGCCCACCTCCCCCACTCGCCTGGAAGCACCCAGTCGTTCGGCAAACGGGTACCTCGACGCGGAGTTTCGCTTACGGGGCGTTTTTCCCCCTGGGGGGATACAGGGGGGATCTTTGGATCAATGACTGGTTCTAAAGAGTGACTGATTCTATGTGCATCTCCTGCACCACCCCCTAGTGCAGCTCCTGCACTACCCTGGTGAATCTCCTGCACCTCTGGATGTGCAGCTCCTGCACCATCTAACGTGAGCACATAGACATTGGATCGCTTTCCTTTGGGACCGACTCGGGACTCCTTTGTCAGAAGCCCCACTTCACACATTGCGTCGATATGAATGATCACTGAGCGCCGGGAGATCTCGCACTGATCTGCAATGTGTTGGTATGACGGCCAGCACTCACCGGTGTCGCTGGCGTTATCCGCCAACTTGATCAGAACAAGCTTTCGCAATGGGTTCCCCACTTTGATGCTCATAGCCTTAGCCATCAGTAGCATGCTCATGCTGCCATCTCCTGCTCGGTATACTCGCAAGCGGGGCACTCAAATGTGCGATCGTCAGTACCAGATTGCAGCTCACTACCACACTGCGGGCAGTGGCCAAGATCGTGCGGCAAGGGGTGGCCCCCACGGGCCATGGTTGGATTGGTCATTGGTCAGGTCCTGGTTCAAAACGCCCGCTGGTCAGGCGGGCAGATAGTGATTATGCGCTGGGTTATGCCTCTGCACGCTCAACAGTGCGGGTCTGCAGCTCGCGGGCAAGGCGCAGTGCCTGCCGATCGGTACCGGCGGCGTGCGCAGTCGGGATAAGTGCGGTATCCAACTCAAGCGCCAGTTCATGGATCACGGCCTTCAAGATGATGTTGTCGCGATCACTGACGTGTTGCGATGCCGGACGTGACGGCCTGGATTTCGTAGTCACGGTGTTACCTCCCGAGAATGAATTTGATGAGTTTTTGCAGGGGGCGCAGAGGGCGCTCCTCGTTGTATGTCGCCTCATCCTCTGAGGTGAACTGCAGGAGGCCACGCTCGGGTAAACCGGATCCATCCAGTATTTCCTCGACTGTCACGGGCGGGTACCCCTGCTCGAGCAGGCTCCGATTGGCCCGTTTGACGGCTCTCGCCAGGATCTGTGGCTCGTGCTGTGATATGGCCTTGAGCAGGATCAGCAGCGAGGTGCGCGCGAATGCGGTCTCGGTCATCTGCAGCTCGGCCCCGACCTCTTGCCACACTCGGCGCTGAGCAGGGTTGCCACGCACGCGGAGTGGTGAAATAGAATCCATTTTTTCGTGATCAGATAATGCTGGGCGTCCCATGGAGTTGGTCCTCTTGGTGCGGTAGTGAAGGCCGGTGGTCAGGCAGCCTGTTGAGTGGTTTGTTCCTGCTCTTTGTTCAGGGGGTAATCCTCTAGCCCCAGGCGCAGCTCACCATTACTGGCGATAACAAAGCTGACTGCATGCTGGGCAGGGATCACGTCACCCCACTTCACGGCGAGGCTGCGGGATATGCCGATAGCTTTCATAGCGCGAGCCATGTTGCCGAAATACTCAATCACTTCGCGTTTCTTCATTGGTCGGGTCCTGTGGCGTAAATGCATGCAAATAATGTCCTCCACAGAGAACGATGTCAATCATCAACGTCTCCCAAAGAGATCGACAACAGAATTACAATTTAGTCTCTAAAGAGAACGAGAGGTTATTGATGAAAACATTTGGACAACGCCTTGAAGAGAAGCTGCAAGAGCTAGGTATCAGCATGTCTGAGCTTGCGCGACGCACGGGCTTATCCAAGAGCGTGATCAGCAACACCATCAATAACCCGAACCGCGAAATGCGCGTTTCATCCCTGATCTCAATCGCAAAGGTGTTAAAAGTTGACCCTATTTGGCTTTACTCGGGCCGTAGTAGTGGTGACCTACTAAACGATATTCAATTCAACTCAGACAAAGTCCCTGTATGGACTCTCTCCGATGTGGAGAACTTGGCCACCGATATGATGCCGAACATGGATAGTGGTAGGTATGTGGTGGCCGAGAACCAAAGCCACAGCATTGCTATAGAATCCAGCAACGATCATCTATCGAAGTCTGGGATAGTTGCCGGTGACATTTGCATCATTAACTTGGCTGAACGTACTCCAGAAGATGGTGCAGTCATGCTGATCCAGCTGTCGAAGAGTGGCCAGGCTCGGCTGCTGAGAGCTATGGCCGGTATTGATGGTTGGGTATACGGGGTTGATGACCCGAGGCTTGGGACAGTCACAGCCAGTGAGGCGACTGTACTAGGCAAGCTTTCCGAACTGAGACGTAGCGAAATCAAGTAACCCATAACTGCCCTTCTCAATACAGATCGCATCAACCCGCTTCGGCGGGTTTTTTGTTGTTCATAAAAAACATCGTTTATTTTAGAGATCGATATTGACCATTCGTTCTCTTGAGATTACAGTTTGCACATCGTCCTCTTGAGAGAACGATAAAGGCGAAATTCAAAGCCTATTGGAACCAAACCAGAGGACCAACCATGAAAGTGAATGACCCTGTGCAGTACACCAACCCTCGGACCCGCGTCACCGTTCCGGCCGTGATCACCGATATCACTGATCTCGGCAAGCGCTGCGGTGGCGGCCTGTTCTACACCGTCAAAACCGAGGCAGGTAAGGAACACCGGACCCGTGCAGGCTGCCTGCAAGCAGCAGCGTAACAAGTCGCTCTCGCCGAGTGCGGGAGCACTCAACCGCATGAGCATTGCCTCAGTGCTCAACCGGTTGAAATGAATTATGACCGCCAGCAACAGGACCCGCCCCTAACCAGGGAAAAAGTAGAAGGCGCCTGACCAGCGCGTAAGAACGACAAAGCCCGCACAAGGCGGGCTTCGAAGGACCAGGGTACCACCCCTAGTCATATTGCCAGGGGACCAACCCCAGCAACAGGACCCAACCACGCCAAAGCGGGCTGGTGTTAACGAGGACCTACCCGTCAACAGGAGCAAATGTACCATGACCAAGAGCATTTTTTCCAGAGCCGCGCATCGCGCCGACCAGATCATTATCAGCATCGTGGATCGATTCAACGGCAATGCCGGCCGCCGTCGCGCACTTAAGCAGCGTTTGCACCTGGCGATGTTGGCCGCCGAGCAACACCACATCGTTGCAGCCCGAGCTGCCCAGAAACGCACTGGCATACCCAAGCACTGCGCCCTCCTCCACTGGCGCGCTGAGTTCCACCGCAACGCCGTCTGACCCGGGCCTGGCGCTTCCCTGATAGCGCCGTAGCCAAAGTCTCTTTCTCAAGCACCGCAAGGATGCTTTGGCTTCGCTCACGCCAAATTCGGCTGAGCTCGCTCTTTAACAACCTGGATTGGGCCGTCACCGCTCGTAATCTGCTGGCCCGGCAGATCCCCGCTAACCCGTTCAAACCGGAATGTGGGGCAGGAAGGTGACAGGGTGCCGGCTTGCGAGCCTGTATCCCAAGACGGTTCTGCTAAAACAGCACCACCTTCTGATAGCCACATATCACGAGGCCCTAGATATGAAAGACCAAACTGAGAAATGCCCCTCGAATGAGCCAGTCCCTCTTCGCTTCATTCGAATGCGTGAAGTCACCAAGAAAACAGGACTTTGTAAGTCCAGCATCTACGACCTGATCAACAAGAAAGATTTTCCTCAGCCAATCCACTTATCCGCCAGGACAGTCGCCTTCATCGAATCCGAAGTTGAGGCTTGGATGGTGGATCGCATCTCAGCAAGTCGCAACAACAAGTAGCCACCAGAACCACCAAAGGACCCAACCATGAAAAAGCATACCGAACTGAACAACCAGGCAATCCCCCAACTCAATGACGAATGCCGCAAGCGCCTGCGCCAACTGCGGGAGCGCTTAGGGCTGAGCCGGCCGAAGTTCGCCGACATGCTGGGCATTCCAGCCACCACGCTCAAGAACTACGAGCTGAACTACCGGGAGATTGGCGGAGGCACCCTGCTGTTGATCGCACAGCACCCCGAGCTCTCAACCCACTTCATCTGGCTGACGGCCGGCCAAGTGGCGGAGCAACACCCAGTAGATGCATCAACGGAGTCTTAGCCATGTCCCTTGGCATCGAATATCGCTATTCCGAGCGAGGGCCAGAGCCTGAACCGATGTCAGGCAACGTTCCAAAGCCTGTGCTCGTTGGGCCACCCATTCCGCTCCACATCATCAACCAACGTCAATTTCGCATCATCACCGAATTCAGGGCTCGCATGGACCAAGCCAAAGCGAACGCTATGGATAAGGCGCTGGCTGCCATGGACGCACTATTTAACAAACGAGGACCAACCATGGAAAACATCAACCAGAAAACCCAGATTGCCGAAGCTGTTGTTACCAAGTTCGAGCCTGCGGGCCCTGGCATTTACCCCGGGATCCCCGGCGAGGCCTACCACGGTGGGCCAGGTTTATCTAAGAGCGGCTTGGATTGGGCCTTGGTATCTGGCCAGCACTATCACTACTACCAAGTAGAAGGTAACGACCAGAAGCTCACTGCAGCACTACGTGAAGGTCGGATCCTGCACAAGGTCGTGCTGGAGTTTGAGGACTTCAACAGCGAATTCGTTGTTGAACCTGAGTGGCCAGAAGATGCCATCAGTGGTGCCGAACAGATGAAGGCCATCATTCAGGCCTACAACGATGACCTCGAGCAGAAGCCTGCAGTCGAGGAACTGATCCAGGCGATCGAGGCACATAACGCCAAACTGCCAAAGCCCATTGACGCAGGCAAAAGCATGGGGGAATACGAAGCAGCCTATGAAATGCTGCCCGAAGCATTCCAAACCCTGGGAGAAGATGACAAGCGAACAGCCACCGCGCTCAAAGCCTGTATCAAAGCTCACAACGACAGCCTGCCCAAGCCCATTAAAACATCAGGTGGCTATCAAGCAGTGCTCGAGAACTATGCCCTGCTGGGCATCCAGCAAGCAGAGCGTGCGGCCCATATCCATTCTCTGCCGACCCCTCTCCCTCTGAATGGCACCAAGGCTGAAATGACTGAGCGGATCCGTACCTTCAACCCCGATGCAGTTCTCCTTGAAGAGGTCAAAGAGCAATTCATGCAAGAGGCAGGCGGCCGCGAGGTGTTGACGGCCAATGAGTATCAGCACGCCCTGCGTTATCGCGAGGCGGTCTTGGCTCATCCTGAAGCTGCGGTGCTGCTGGATGAAGGGGTAGCGGAGTCAAGCCTCTACTGGCATCACCCCGAAACCAAAGCTCTGCTCAAGTGCCGGCCAGACTGGATGCGCCCCGATCACGTTCTGGTTGATCTGAAGTTTGTACGCAATGCCAGCCCCAGCGGTTTCGCACGTGATGGCAGCGCCCACAACTACCACATACAGGACGCTCACTACTGTGATGGCTATGAAACCCTGACTGGCCACAAGCCGAGCTTTGTATTTGTCGCAGTCGAGAAAGACGGCCCCCTGGGTCGGGACGTGTTCAAACCCATCCTGGTCGGCGTTTACTACTACGGCCAAGAGGACCAGCGCCGTGCAATCGAGTTGCGCGATATGGCAGTACGAAACGTTGTGCGCTGGAGCCAAGACAACTACTGGCCAGGTCATGATGGTATGGGCGAAATCATAGTCCCGACATATCAAGCAAACGCCGAGCGCAGCACCCTCAATGAGGATGAAAGTGGTTTTTCTCCAACTCAAGTCCCTGATGTGGAACAACCGCTTGACGCCCTCCCAGACAATCTCTTTGGTAGCGAGGCAGCATGATGAGCAACCAAGTAGCACACCAAGAAACCAACCCCGTATTGGCCAATGAGCGCGGCCAAGCCAACATGCTCAGCCTGATGATGAACGTCGACTTCATGGCGAGTATCGACAAGATGGCCACAATGATGGCAAGCGGTAAGACAACCGTTCCCCAGCATTTACGCGGTAACCAGGCTGACTGCTTCGCCATTTGCCTGCAGGCAATCCAATGGGGAATGAACCCTTTCCCTGTCGCCCAGAAAACCCACCTGGTTAATGGCACACTTGGCTATGAGGCACAGTTAGTCAACGCCGTGGTGGTCAACTCTGGTGCGATCAAGGGGCGCTTTGACTACGAGTTTTTCGGGCCGTGGGAACGAGTGATCGGCAAATTCAAGGTCATCCGAAAAGAGAAGGATGGGAAACCGGTTGAGTATCGCGTACCTGACTGGACCTTTGCGGATGAGGCAGGGTGCGGAGTCAAGGTCATTGCGCATCTTGCCAGCGGTCAGACGCGCGAGGTGACGCTGCTGTTACAGCAGGCACGAACCCGGAACTCCACCCTTTGGGCGGATGACCCAAAACAGCAACTTGCCTATTTAGGTGTGAAACGGTGGGCGCGTCTCTACACGCCAGACGTTATCCTGGGGGTCTACTCGGTCGATGAGCTGGAAGAGATCGACGTAACACCTCGAGGTGAAGGCCCACAAGGCGGTGCAGACGCGAAAGCTGACCTCGCACGCAGAGCAGCGGAACGGCGTGCCCAACAACAGAAGGGACAAGTGATCGAAGGAGAGGCGCAGGTGGTCACCACCAAGCATGAGCCAACGGCTAACTCCACAGAGGGAGCACCCGGTCAAAGCGAACAAGATGATGAGCCGAAGGATCTCGAAGCAGAAGACCTACTCGCCGATATCCTATTCAAGATGGATCTCGCTCAGTCGGGCTTTGAGATGAAAGCACTTGTCGCCGAAGTCAGCCAGCTGGGCCCCCGCCTTACCACTGAACAGAAGAAGTCAGCATCTGGCATCTACCAGAAAAACGTTGACCGGCTTGGGCTCAGTACCAAGAAAGCCGCATAACCCCTCTATATCAGCCCGCTAAGCAGCGGGCTTTGTTTTGAACAAGGACCCAATATGACCAAACAAGCCAAAACCAACAGCGTTCAAGTCCAGCTGGTTGTTATCGAACTCACAACCGCCGTAGCCCTACGCCCTACTTGAGGAAATTTAGGACAAGACAACAAACTTGGTACCGGATAGCGATACTTGTACGGAGATGGTTCTCTCGTATTCATTAATGATGAGGGTTACATTAACGCCACCCATTCATTTTTTACACAGTAGCCATGAAATTAGAACTCCTTCGTTCGTTGCTTGACGAACTTAGCATGGTGCCTACCCCCGTTAAACGAGAACCTAATCTCTTTTCCATTGGGGCTAGAGGACACTATGAAAATCCAATCAGTGACCTGCTCGCCTTTTTCTTATGCCCGAATGCGGATCACAATCTAGATAGCCTAGTGCTTGAAACCCTGCTGGAATGCCTACCTGAAGGGGCGCAATTATCGGCATCACTGATCAATGACCCCCAACGGGAGGTCACGACCCATACCAACAGCAGGCTGGACCTGCTGCTCGAATCTGAAGAATGGGTCATGGCACTTGAGAACAAGATATGGCATCACCAAAATAACCCATTTTCCGACTATGAGGCGTTTCTTGCGAAGCACTACAGAGACAAACGGAAGCTGCTATTGGTGCTATCTCCCTCAGGCAAATCACCCATCGGTTGGTATGGTGTTGCCTACCACGATTTTCTAAACCGCCTATCTCCCAAGCTAGGACAAGCCTTCGTAACCACCCCGTTTAACAAGTGGCTTATCCTACTGCGCGAGTTTCTATTGCATCTGGAGTCATTGATGGCCGTATCCGATATCCCAACTCCTACCACAAATTTTGTTCTCTCCCATCTCAACGAGATTCAGCAAATACAGGATATGAAGAACAGTGTGGTCAGGGATCTGCAAACTCAATGCGTACGTTATCTGGAACAACACTTCAGCGAACAAGAACTTAATGTCAGTACAAAAATAAACACTTGGTATGGTTACCCCGCTTTACGATTCGGCTTTAAGCACTGGGTAAGTGACTCTGATGTGGTGTTGTTTCTCGATGGTCGTGAAGGACATCGTTTTGCCGTCAACTACTATGCCTGTGACTTGAAGGGAGATATACAGCATCAAGCCGCTTATGAAGCATTATATCAAGTCGAATGCAGCGAACAGTGGCAAGAGCGTGCCAATACCGTTGCTTGCTTCAAGTTGCTACTCAATGACATTACCCCAGAAGCCATGTTTGTCGAGGTAGCTCGACACCTAGCAATGCTAGATATATTTGAATCAAAGATTCGCTCAAAGTGGGCATAACCCCCAGAAACCTATGATGTGCACTGTCATTAATTGCTGACCATTCCACTTAACCCCGGCCCTCGTGCCGGTTTTTTTATTTTCAGCAACCGAAGACCAACCCATTACCATTACTCTCAACCCCAGTGAATCAACCCTGCTACTTGCCGGAGCAGAGCCCATCAGCGCTGTAGCCTGATACCCCCAAACAATCCACCGATGGCCACACAGAATCGGTGGATAACTCATAGGACCTTCATGCAAAAGACAGAGAGCCCCTACTGCGGTGCAGTAGTTATTGGGTTTGGCATCGTCATGCCTCATCCCAAGCAGCCCGACATGTTCGTCCTCCCAGGAGGCACGATATGTGATCGGCAAACCGCCGAAGCCGCGGCCCGCAAGATTCACATATTGCAGACACAGAGCCACCAAAGGCTTCGGAGGTGAGCCATGCGCTACAGAAAGCCCATCATCCAACCTGGGTTGACCCGAGAAGAAGCTACAGATGTACGGGATCGATACATGCGCATCAACCCCGGAGCCAAAGTCACTATCGACAGCCAGCCAGATAACCCCCAGCTAAAGATCCTGATTGCCCATCTCCCGGTCCTGCCATTTCGGCAGGTGCGGAATCCTGGTTTTATCGGGTATCGGGGCTGGAGGGCATAGCTAGAGAACCAGCTTTGAGTTCCCAAATTTCCAGGAGCTCAAATGACGGCCCTTCCTTCAATCCAATTGGCGCCCCATCCTCAAGAACAGGAGGGCCACGCCATGCAACAACTTCAACTGACCATCGACCAAGACAGCCAGCTGCTCAATGATCTGGTCAGCACCGTTCGCTCCCCCACCCTTTCCCGATCGGCCAAGCTCGCCGAGATCGGCCGCATCCTGGCTCACTTCGATCTGCCTATCGAAGCCCCCAGGGTAACCGGCCAGCTCTGGAGCGCCACCGAGCTGGGCAAGGAGCTGGGGGTCAGCGCACAAGCTATCGGCCGGCTGGCAAACCAACACCAACTCAAACGCCCGGCGTTCGGGGAATACCGCCTTGACCAGGCGGTGAGTAGCAGGAAGCAAGTCGAATGCTTCCTCTACAACCGAGCGGGCCGGGATGAAATCACCAGACTAACGAGGACCAACTACCATGGGAACAACAACCGACCCCGCCAAAAACCAGATCCAGGGCCAGCTCATCATAATGAGAATGCCTGACGCCATACCGCTCAGTACCTACCTGAGCACGATCGAAATCACCGACCGCGACACCATCAACAAGCGCATCCAGCGAGGCATCTGGCAGTTGGGGATCCACATAGTCAATGTTGACGGGGCCAAGGAGCGCTGGGTTAACATCGCAGAGGTAATTAAGTGGGCAATGAAAAACAGCTCCCACGCGGCGTGACACTGCGCGGCGACACCATCAACATCACCTTTACCTTCAAGGGGGTTCGCTGCCGCGAGCCCATTTCCAACCTACCAAACTCCGCCGCCAACGTGCGCTATGCCTCGCGCCTGCTTGGTGAGATCCAGGGCAAGATAGAGCGAGACCAGTTCGCCTACGCCGACTACTTTCCGAAGTCTAAAAAACTGCGGATCTTCGGTGGCGCATCCATAGCCGCAAAGGTGGCTGACTATCTGAACGAGTACATCCGTCGCTGTGAAGTCCGAGGGCTTAGCCCGTCAACTATGGTCGGGTACCGCAAGTGCTACACGGCTCTGGCGGATTTACACCAGGTAACTGTCTCCGACCTCACCCCCGCCCTGGTGAAAAACTGGCTGATCAAGAGTGACTCATCAGCCAAGACAGCGCGCAACCGTCTGTCATTCTTGCGCAGCTCCATAGATGAAGCCGTGACAGATGGGCTACTGCAGGCGAACCCTGTATCACTGGTCAAGGTCTCCAGATATTTGGACGTGGATTCAGCTTCTGAACGGGTAGTTAGGGACGTAGACCCGTTCACCCCGGCAGAGGTGGAAGCGATCTTGAACACAGCCATGAACATCAACGAACAGTGGGCTAGCCTGTTCGCCTTTGCTTTTGCCACGGGGATGCGGCCATCCGAGATCTGCGCCCTGCGCTGGTCATCGATAGACTGGATCGGTAACACGGTCGCAGTTTCCAGTGCCACGGTTGTCGGCATCACAAAAAGCACCAAGACAAGAGCCGGCACCCGCATAATCGAGCTGACCAAGGAGGCTATTGCCGCACTGAACAGCCAGAAGCGTTTCACCTTCATGCGTTCAGAGCTCGTTTTTGAAGACCCCAAGCTGGGCAAGCCATGGCCCGGGGCCGAGCCGATCAGGAAGAAAGCATGGCTCTACACACTCCGGCGATCCGGTGTTCGCTATCGCCACCTCTACCAGACTAGGCACACCTACGCGACGGCCAACATCAGCCGTGGATGCAACCTGTTTTGGCTCGCTGGCCAGATGGGGCACAAGGGGCCGGAAATGCTATTTCGGCACTATGGATCCTACCTTTCCGAGTACGATGGCCAGACAGCAAAAGCGCCAATCCCGATCCAAATTCAGAAGTGAAGTGAAAAAAGCCTTATAGTTCAATTGGTAAAGCTGCTTTGGACGGGGGTTCAAATCCCCCCAGCCCACCAAACGTTTGGAAAGGGCCACTTCGCAAGAAGTGGCCCTTTTTCTATGCCCCAGCCACGTAAAGATGGCGTGAACACCCATGCAACACCTGGCGGCATGGCGCCAATAGAAAGAGGGAGGCACAGGCCTCCCTCTTTTGTCTGTCACGCCCTCACCTCAAGGTGACGGCCATTTGATTGGCCTTAACGGCTTATGCCTGCTCGTTCGATTTAGGCTCTGCCTGCCCGCCCTTCTGTTTGGTGAAGTAACGCATCACCAGCACGAAGAAGAGCGGCACGAAGAAGATGGCGAGCACAGTGGCACTGATCATGCCGCCCATGACGCCGGTGCCGATGGCGTTACGGCTGCTGGCCCCCGCCCCGGTACTGATTGCAAGCGGCAATACCCCCAGGATAAAGGCGAGCGAGGTCATCAGGATTGGCCGCAGACGCAACCGTGCAGCCTCCAGCACGGCCTCACTCAGGCTCATGCCTTTGTCATAGAGCTCCTTGGCGAACTCGACGATCAGGATGGCGTTCTTGGCCGACAGCCCTATGGTGGTGAGCAGGCCGACCTGGAAGTAGACATCGTTCTCCAGGCCGCGCAGGGTCGCCGCTATGATGGCGCCCAATACCCCAAGCGGCACAACCAGCATGACGGAGAAGGGGATGCTCCAGCTCTCATACAGGGCCGCCAGACAGAGGAAGACCACCAGCAGCGAGATGGCGTAGAGCGCAGGTGCCTGGGAGCCCGCCTGACGCTCCTGGAAGGAGAGCCCGGTCCACTCGATACCTATTCCCTCGGGCAGCTGTTTCACCATCTGCTCGATGGCGGCCATGGCATCACCGGTACTCTTGCCGGGGGCAGCTTCACCGACAATCTCCATGGCGGAGACGCCGTTGTAACGCTCAAGGCGGGGTGAACCATAGCTCCACTGGGTCGTGGCGAAGGCCGAGAAGGGCACCATCTTGCCGTCCCCGTTGCGCACGTACCACAGCTTGAGATCTTCCGGGTTCATCCGGAAGGGAGCATCCGCCTGCATGTAGACCTTCTTGACCCGGTTGCGGTCCATGAAGTCATTGACATAGGAGGAGCCCCAGGCCGCCGACAGCGTGCTGTTGATGTCGCTGACGGTCAGCCCCTGGGCCAGGGCCTTCTCGTAATCAATCTTGATGTCGAGCTGGGGCGTGTCTTCCATCCCGTTCGGACGAACCCGGACCAGATTGGGATCCTGCGCCGCCATGCCGAGCAGCTGGTTGCGGGCCGCCATCAACTTCTCATGACCCAGACCAGCTCGGTCTTGCAGGAAGAAGTCGAAACCTGTGGCCGTGCCCAGCTCGGGGATGGGAGGCAGGTTGAACGCGAAGACCTGAGCCTCCTTGATGCTGAACAGATACCCCATGGCGCGGCCTATGATGGCATTGGCGCTGCGCTCGGGGGTGTCACGCTCTTTCCAGTCCTTGAGCTTGATGAACGCCATGCCGCTGTTCTGGCCGCTACCGGCGAAGCTGAAACCCGCCACCGTCAGCACAGAGTCGACATTGTCTTTCTCCGTTTCGAGGAAGTAGTCACGCATCTCGGCCAGTACGGCCTCGGTACGCTGCTTGGTCGCCCCGACCGGCAGCTGCACCATGGACATGATGACCCCCTGATCCTCTTCCGGCAGGAAAGAGGTCGGCAGGCGCAGGAAGAGCACGGCCAGCACCACCAGCATCCCCAGATAGATGATGCTGTAGCGCGCCCCTTGCTTGATGACTTTGCCCACGCCGCGATGATAGCGATCGGCACCGGCGTCAAACACCCGGTTGAACCAGCCAAACAGGCCGCGATGACTGGCGTGCTCGCCATGCTTCATCGGCTTGAGCAAGGTGGCGCACAGGGCCGGGGTCAGGATCAAGGCCACCAGCACGGAGAGCACCATGGCCGAGACGATGGTCAGGGAGAACTGGCGATAGATGGCGCCGGTTGAGCCGCCAAAGAAGGCCATGGGCACGAACACGGCGGAGAGCACCAGGGCAATCCCCACCAGGGCACCCGTGATCTGATCCATGGACTTGCGGGTCGCCTCCAGAGGGGATAGCCCCTCCTCGCTCATCAGGCGCTCCACGTTCTCCACCACCACGATGGCGTCATCCACCAGCAGGCCGATGGCCAGCACCATGCCGAACATGGTGAGGGTGTTGATGGAGAAACCGAACGCCGCCATGACCCCGAAGGTCCCCAGCAGTACCACGGGCACGGCTATGGTCGGGATCAGGGTGGCCCGGAAGTTCTGCAAGAAGAGGTACATGACGCAGAACACCAGGATGATAGCCTCAATCAGGGTCTGCACCACCTCCTCGATGGAGATCTGCACGAAGGGGGTTGTGTCATAGGGATAGACCACCTTCATGTTCGCCGGGAAGTACTGGGAGAGCTCGTCTATCTTGGCCTTCACATGCTCGGCGGTATCCAGAGCGTTGGCACCGGTTGCCAGCTTGATGGCGATGGCCGAGGTAGGTTGGCCGTTGTAGAGCGCCTCGGCGTCATAGTTCTCGCCGCCCAGCTCGACCCTGGCCACGTCCTTGAGCAGGACCTTGGAGCCATCCTGATTGACCCGCAGCAGTATGTTGTTGAACTCCTCCACGGTCGAGAGCCGGGTCTGGCCCATGATGGTGGCGGTAAATTGCTGATCGTTCACCGAGGGGGTGCCCCCCAGTTTACCGAAGGCCACCTGGGCGTTCTGGCTCTGGATAGCGGCCTGAATGTCAGCCGGGGTCAATTGCACCCGGTTGAGGCGATGCGGATCCAGCCAGACCCGCATCGAGTACTGACTGCCGAACAGGGTAATGTCACCCACCCCGTCCAGGCGGCTCAAGGGCTCCTTGATGTTGCTCACCACATAATCGGAGAGATCATCGTTGCTCATCTTGCCATCGCTGGAGATGAAGCCCGCCACCATCAGGAAGCTGCTGGAGGTCTTCTGCACCCGGATGCCTTGCTGTTGCACCTCTTGCGGCAGCAGTGACATGGCCTGTTGCAGCTTGTTTTGCACCTGCACCTGGGCGATGTCGGGATCCGTGCCCGGCTTGAAGGTCAGGGTGACGGACACGTTGCCGGCCGAATCGCTCTGGGATGACATGTAGAGCAGGTGATCCAGCCCCGTCATGTTCTGCTCGATGATCTGGGTCACCGAGTCTTCCACCGTCTTGGCGGAAGCACCCGGGTAGCTGGCCGAGATCCCCACGGCCGGCGGCGCTATGGTGGGATACTGGGAGACAGGCAAGGTCAGGATTGCCAGCCCCCCTGCCAGCATGATCACCAAGGCGATCACCCAGGCGAATATGGGTCTGTCTATGAAAAATCGTGCCATGAGGCGACTACTCCATCCTACTTGTTGGCCGGGGTGGCTTGCGCCTGAGCGGATTGCTCGCTAGGGGTAACCTGGGCACCGGGCCTGACTTTCTGCAGACCGGCAACGATGACCCGCTCGCCTGCCTTGAGACCGGACTCCACCACCCAATTGCTGCCAACGATGCGACTGATGTGAATATCCCGCAGCTCGACCTTGTTGTCCTGGGTGACCACCATGACAGTGGCGCCCCCATTGGGAGTCCGGGTCACGGCCGTCTGGGGCACCAGCAGGCCCTGGCTGCGCTCGCCCTCTTTCAAGGTGGCGCGCATGAACATGCCGGGCAGCAACAGCAGCTGCGGGTTGGGCACTATGACCCTCAGGGTCACCATGCCGGTGGTCTCGTCCACGCTGACATCGGAGAACTGCAGCTCGCCGGATTCACCATAGGCGCTGCCATCTTCGAGCAGGAAGCTCACCTTGGCGTTGTCAGCCTGACCCGAGGTCAGCTTGCCCGCCTCGACCTGACGCTTGAGGCGCAGCAGATCGGCGGTGGACTGGCTCACGTCCACGTACATGGGGTCGAGCTGCTGGATAGTGGTCAGGGCCGCCGCTTGCTGGGCGGTGACCAGCGCGCCTTCGGTCACAGCGGAGCGACCGATGCGCCCGCTGATGGGGGCCGTGATGCGGGTGTAGTCGAGGTTGATCTGGGCGCTCTGGAGCGCGGCCTTGGCGGCGCCTATCTCGGCAAGTTGCTGCTTCCAGGCGGCATCGGCATCATCAAACTCCTGACGGCTGATGGCCTTGACCTTGGCCAGCTCGCCATAGCGCTGGGCCTTGAGGCGGGCACTGCGCTCATTGGCCTGGGCCTTGGCCAGATTGGCCTTGGCGCTGGCCACATTGGCTTGATAAATGGCGGGGTCAATCTGATAGAGCAGCTGGCCGGCCTTGACGTCCGAGCCCTCGGTAAAGAGACGCTTGAGCACTATGCCGCTCACCTGGGGGCGCACTTCGGCAATGCGCAGGGCGGCGGTGCGGCCGGTCAGCTCGGTGGTGAGCTGCAAGGGGGCTGTGTGCAGCGTGGCCACTTCCACGGCGGTGGGGGGCATCTGGCCGGGGGCCTGGGCTGCCTCTTTATCACCGCAGCCAGCCAGCCATCCTGCCGCTAACAAGGCTAGTCCGACCGAACGGGCAATTTTATTTTTATGCATGTAGCACCTGATCCTCTGTCTGCTTACGAACAACCATTCAGGGGGCGATAAGCCCCCCATTGGTAAAATCAGTCAAGATGGGGCAATATACATACATTCATGAATGTATGTATATTGGTTTTTGTTATTATCCTCACCCTTTTTGGACTAAGCGAAACAAGATGGTCAGACGCACTAAAGAAGAAGCCCAGCAGACCCGCTGCCACATCATGAACATGGCGTTGGATCTGTTTTGCCGCCAGGGGCTGGCCAAGACCAGTCTGACCGATATCGCCAAGGCTGCGGATCTGACCCGGGGCGCCATCTACTGGCACTTCAAGAACAAGGAGGAGCTGTTTGTCGCCCTGTGGGAGGAGCTGTGCCAGCCCCTCTCCCACCAGCTCGATGCCAGCCTCAATCCGGAGGAGCCGGATCCCCTCGGCCGACTGCGGCTGTTTCTGCACAGCGCCCTGCTCAAGATCACCCGGGAACCTGGCCATCGCCAGATGTTCACCATCATGTACAGCCTGGAGACCATAGAGGTTGAAGGGGAGGCCTTTACCTTGCGTGAGCACATTCACAAAGAGTCGCGCCGCTTCGCGCAAGATCTCGAGCGCTCCCTCGCCAACGGCGTGCGCAAAGGCCAGCTGCCCGCGGATCTCGATCTGGCCCGAGCCGCTACCCTGCTGCACTGCACCCTGGATGGCTACATTCTCAACTGGTTGCACTTTCCCGAGCGTGTCGATCTGGCCAAGGAGGCCGACTACCTGCTCGATTGTCTCTTCTTGCAGCTGCACCATATGCCTGCGCGACGTGACTGAGATCGAGGCTGCGCCGCGGCAATCCGCGCCGGGCAGATCCCATGCGGGATCTGGCCCTCGGCCCCTCCCCTTGCTACCATGGGTTTCTCCCTTATTACCCCGAGCTCCCGATGTCGCCTGCAACCCCTCTCGTGCTGTCCGCCCGCGCGCCCCTCTATCACTGCATCTGTCAGGTGCTGACCCCAGGCGCCCATCTGCTCGATGCAGGTTGCGGTGAGGGAGAGGATGCCCGCCATTTCCAGCAAAGCGGTTATGTGGTGAGCGCCATCGAGCTTGATCTGGCCATGGCCAGGCGCGCATCGCGTCATGGGGATTTACCGGTGCGGGTCGGCGACATCAGCACGCTGCACACTGTGGTGCCCTTCGATGGCATCTGGGCCTGCGATCTGCTCCCCTGTCTGCCCGCCTCCCAGCGTTTTGCCATGCTGGCCAAGCTGGCCAGCTTGCTCAAGACGGGGGGGATCCTCTATTGCAACGTGCCCCAGGGCGAGCGACTCGCGCCGCCAGAGGAGACTGACCCCCTCGATACAGAGGCCAGCATGGCCGCCGATGAGCTGGAGATGCTGGCCTCGCTCTCGCTGCACCTTGTCCGTCAATGGCAAGCGCCACTGCCTCCCAAGCCCGCGACTCAAGCCTGGCGTCATCTGCTGCTGCGCAAGGGCTCCTGATAATAGGGGGATGAGGTTTATCAACCCCGTCACCAATTCACTTCTCCCCGACGAAATAGCGCGCCGCCGCTATCCCCTCCACCTCGCCCCTCGCTGGGCAGGCCAGTGCCAGGTAATCCCGGCACTTGGCGAGCAATGGCAATTATTGGACAGATGCCATCTTCACAATACTTAACACCACCATAACAAGGCATAGACAGACATAAGGCTGTATATGTGTTAAAAAGCCGCACTAAATTCAGAAGACAATAACAAATCAGACACTCACACCGGATCTGCCCATGAAACTCGTGCTCAAACTCCTCGCTGGCATCCTCGCCGGTCTGCTGCTCGGCCTCTATGCTCCCGACTGGGTCGCCCGTCTGCTGTTCACCGCCAAGACGGTGGTCGGTCAGCTGATTGGCTTTACCATACCGCTCATCATCTTGTTCTTTATCACCAGCGGTATCGCCAGCCTGCCAAAGAACTCGGGCAAGCTGCTCGGCAAGACGGTAGCCCTGGCTTATGGCTCCACCATTCTGGCGGGCACCTTCGCCTTTACCCTGGCCAGTCGGCTGATCCCGACCCTGACCGAGGCCGCCACCGCCAGCGCGGATCCTGCCAGCAAACTGATCTCCTATATCAGCATGGAGATCCCGCCGCTGTTCGGGGTCATGTCGGCCCTGGCCGCCGCCTTCATCTTCGGGATCGGCATCAGCGCCAATGAGGCCACTGACTTGCGTCGCATCGCCGATCAGGGTCGCGACATCATCGACCGCCTGCTGGCGCGGGTGATCATTCCCTTGCTGCCCATCTATATCGCCGGTGTGTTCGTGGAGATGACGGTAGAGGGCACCGTCTTTGCGACCCTCAAGACCTTCGGGGTGGTGCTGGTGATGGCAATCCTGATGCACTGGATCTGGCTGTGCGTGCTGTTCGTCGGCACCGGGCTGGCCCTTGGCCGCTCGCCGCTCATGCTGCTGAAAAACATGCTGCCCGCCTACTTTACGGCCCTTGGCACCATGTCCAGCGCCGCCACCATACCGGTAGCCCTGCGCGCCAGCCGTCAGAATGGAGTAAGCGAGGGGATCGCCAACTTTACCGTGCCCCTGTGCGCCACCATCCATCTGTGCGGTTCCACCATTACCCTGGTGACCTGTGCCACGGCCGTCATGTACCTCTCCGAGCATCTGGCCATCCCGGGCTATGGCACCATGCTGCCCTTCATCATGATGCTTGGGGTCATCATGATAGCGGCGCCCGGCGCCCCGGGGGGCGGCGTCATGTCGGCGCTGGGCCTGCTCACCTCCATGCTCGGCTTCGGCGAAGCCTCCATCGCCCTGATGATCGCCCTCTACCTGGCCCAGGACAGCTTCGGCACCGCCTGCAATGTGACCGGTGACGGCGTCATCGCCCTCTGGGCCGATCGCTTCGCCCAGAGTGATAGCGCATCGCGATCTGAAGCCGCCTGACCCTTGACGGGCAAGTAAAAACGGGAGCCAATGGCTCCGTTTTTTATGGATAAGCATCTGAGAGAAGCTTGCCTCAATCAGCGGTTAGCGAGAGATGGGGCTGCGGTTGAACGAAGGCCAGACGCCGTCCCAGGCCATGGTGTCGGTGCCCGGCCTGGATCTATGCCCCCCTTCGCCAGGTTGCGCTACCCAGTGTCAGAGCGCAGTGCGTACTCTGCCAGCGACTATGGCTTGCTTCCCCGGCGGCGGATCACCCCCTCCTGGGCCGTACTCGCCACCAGTACCCCATCCCGGGTAAAGAACTGGCCGCGAACCAGGCCACGGCCGGCACTGGCGCTCGGGCTGTCCACCACGTAGAGCAACCAGTCATCGAGCCGGAAGTCCCGGTGGAACCACATGGAGTGGTCTATGGTGGCCACCTGTATGTCTGGCTCCCAGTAAGAGACGCCGTGGGGTTGCAGGGCGGCGAACAGGAAGTGGAAATCGGAGGCGTAGGCCAGCAGGTACTTGTGCACCCTTGGATCGTCCGGCATCTGGCCATTGGCCTTGAACCAGACATGCCTCAGCGGCTCGTGGACGTCCGGCCGGATCGGATCGACCAGGGTCACCGGGCGAATTTCGAGGGGTTTCTCACACAGGATCTTGTCACGCAAGGCGGGCGGGATCTGATGCTCGTAGGGGCGCACCAGCTCCAGCTCGCTCTTGAGCAACTCGGGGGGAGTGATCCCCTCCGGCATGCTGATCTGATGCTCGAAGCCCTCGGCCTCGACTTGAAACGAGGCGTTGAGGTAGAAGATGGGCTTGCCGCCCTGAATGGCTTTGACCCTGCGGGTGGAGACGGTCTGACCGTCGCGGATGTTCTCCACGTCGTAGACGATGGGGCGATTGGCATCCCCGGGGCGCAGAAAATAGGAGTGGAAGCTGTGTACCTGACGATCGGCGGCCACCGTCTGCTTGGCGGCGGACAACGCCTGCCCCATGACCTGCCCGCCAAACACGGCTCGCAGGCCGAGATCCTGGCTCTGGCCCCGAAACAGGCCCTCTTCGATCTTCTCCAGCGCCAGCAGTGCCAGCAGCTCATCCAGTACCTTGCTCATTAGTTTCTCCTGTATCCGATAGCCAAAGGCTAACAAGGAGCCAGAGCCGAGGCAACCTTCCCTGCTCTCAAGCCAGGGGGTGAGGAGGCCGCTACCCGAGCTCGGGGACTACCCCATAAACAAAAAGGCCCGCACTGGTGAGTGCGGGCCCTGCTTTTCTCATCAGTCAGAATGACTGCGGCGGCTTATTTACTGCCGGTACCCGAGTTGCGGGTCGAGGAGGTCGGCTTGCGACGGGCGCTCGCGGTGCGAGCGCGGGGCTCCTGGCCTTGCAGCTCTTTGTGGCGTTTGACGGCACGGCGGATCTGGGCTGCCTGCTTGTGACGGGTGCTCTTGCCCTCTTGCTGCAGATCGACCTTGGATTCGGTCTCGTAGTTCATGTGAACCAGACCGCGCAGGTAGTTCACCTCCTGCAGCTTGAGCTCTTTCCAGCCACCACGGGGGATGCCGCGATCCAGGGTGACGTCCCCGTAACGCACACGCATCAGGCGGCTCACCTGCACTTCCTGAGATTCCCACAGGCGACGCACTTCACGGTTGCGCCCCTCGGTCAGGGTCACGTTGAACCACTGGTTCAAGCCTTCACCACCGGCCGCCTTGATCTTGTTGAACCTGGCCAGGCCATCTTCAAGCTGCACCCCCTTGCGCAGGCGTTGCAGCATGGCTTCGGTGATCTCGCCGAACACCCGTACCGCGTACTCACGCTCAACCTGGTGACTCGGGTGCATCAGGCGGTTGGCCAGTTCACCATCGGTGGTGAACAGCAGCAGGCCTGAGGTGTTGACGTCCAGACGACCGACCGCTATCCAGCGAGCACCATCCATCTTGGGCAGACGATCGAACACGGTCGGACGACCTTCCGGATCGTGGCGGGTACACATTTCGCCTTCTGGCTTGTGATAGGCCAGCACACGGCAGATCTGCTCTTCGGCAGCACGGGTCTTGATCTGATGACCATCAACCCGGATCACGGCGTTCACTTCGACGCGATCTCCCAGTGTGGCAGCCTTGCCATCCACACTGACCCGACCTGCGGTGATCAGGGCCTCCATCTCACGACGGGAGCCCGTGACCCGCGCGGGCCAACACTTTTTGCAGTTTTTCACTCATCGGGGTTACCTGATTGTTGTTCCCTGTCCGGCATGCCGGGCAAGGGTAATGACTGTGCCGGATCCCATTACGGGGATCCGGCACCGCTTCAATGATTAAGACACTGCGTTCACCACATCCAGCAGCCCGGTCGAATCACCCGACCGGCTCACTCAATGGGCGCCACTCTCCTCGCCCAGCATGGTGGACAAGGGTTGATCCAGTTCTGGATCCAGCTCGGGGAGCTGTTCCAGGCTCTGCAGATTAAAATAATCGAGAAATTCTCGGGTGGTGGCCAGCAACTCGGGCCGACCCACCACCTCTTTGTGGCCTATGCTGCGCACCCAGCCACGCTCTTTCAGGGTATTCACCATCTGGCTCGAGACCGCCACCCCTCGGATGGCTTCGATCTCGGCCCGCGTTATCGGCTGGCGATAGGCAATCAGCGTCAGGGTCTCCAGCACGGCCCGCGAATAACGCGGCGCCCGCTCGCTCCAGAGTCTTGAGAGCTCTTCGGCATACTCCTGGCGCGCCTGAAAGCGCCAGCCGGAGGCGACCTCCTTGAGCTCCACCCCCCGCTCGCTGTAATCCTGCTTCAGCTCGGCCAGCAGCAGCTGCACATAGCGACTGGTCACCGGATAATCCGCCAGCACGCTGCCCTTGAGCTCGTTCACCGTCAAGGGCCGACCCGCCACGAACAGGGCCGCCTCGAGCAGGGTCTTGAGCCGTTCAGCAGGCAGGGCCATGACCGCTCTCCTCCGGGCTTAGGATGTTGCATTCGCCAGGGATGACCACCCCACAAAAATCGCGGGGCGCAGCATACCACAAGTCGGCTGGCGAATTAATGAACTCTTGCGTGCAGATGATGCCGATGGCTCCCGGCCCCCCTCCTGCCAGGGGGATGATGGCCGCCTCTGCCGGTGCCGCGATGGGCAGATTCAGCCAGATTGACTCAGTGCTCATGTCCGCTCGTCTCTTCTATCTGGCTCGCCAGGGCAAAATGGAGAGGGCCAAGGGGCTCGGCCTGCAAGATCCAGATCAACTGCTCCTTGCACAGCTCAAGCAGGGCGAGGAAGCTGACCAGCACTCCCATGCGTCCCTCTTCGGCCCGCAGCACATCCGCCAGCTGCAAGGTCTGCCCCAGGGAGAGCAAGGCGAGAATTTCTGCCATACGGACCCGAGTCGGGATCTGTTCACGGCGGATCTGGTGATGCTCAAAATGCGTCGCGCGTTTTACCACACTTTGCATATAGAGGGCGAGCTCGACCAGAGAGACATCGGGCGAGAGCGGCTTGAGATCGCCAAAATCCGGTGGCAGAGCGGCGGCAATAAAGATCTCCCTCTCCACCCTGGGCAAGCCATCGAGCCGCTCGGCACCATGCTTGAAACGCTCATACTCTTGCAGGCGACGAATGAGGGTGACCCTGGGATCTTCCCCCTCTTCTTCGTCTTCCAGCTCGGGCGCCTTGGGCAGCAACAGGCGGGACTTTATCTCCGCAAGCCAGGCCGCCATCAGCAGATATTCGGCTGCCAGCTCCAGATTCAACCCCTGCATCAGCTCTACATAGCGCATGTACTGGGTGGTTATCTGCAGGATCGGCAGGTTGAGAATATCGAGCTGCTGACGACGGATGAGATAGAGCAGCAGATCCAGCGGCCCCTCGAAGGTCTCGAGGAATACCTCAAGGGCATCCGGGGGGATGAAGAGATCCTGGGGCAGCTCATGATAGGGCTGCCCCAGTACAGTCGCGATGGGTATGGCCGCGGCCACCCTCGTCGTCATCTCCTCCATCTCATGGGATGGCGCGCTGGCCTCATTCAAACGGAGTGGGATCTCCGGCGCCGCGACGGCGCACCACGGGGTCTTCGTCGGAGAAGTCGACCACAGTGGTCGGCTGCTCGCCGAGGTAACCGCCGTTGAGCACCAGGTCCAGCTGCTTGCCGAGCTTGTCTGCGATCTCTTCGGGATCGAACTCCGCCATGTCGGATCCCGCCAGGATCAGGGTGGTGGAGAGCAGCGGCTCACCCAGCGCTTCGAGCAGCGCCAGCGCAATGTTGTTGGCTGGCACCCGGATACCGATAGTCTTCTTCTTCTCGTTCATCAGCCGACGGGGCACTTCCTTGGTCGCCTTGAAGATGAAGGTATAGGCACCCGGGGTATTGCTCTTGAGCAGACGAAACGCGCTGTTGTCCACCTTGGCATAGGTGGCTATCTCGGAGAGATCCCGGCACACCAGGGTGAAGTCATGATTGGGCTCGATGCGGCGGATGCGGCAGATCCGCTCGAGAGCCCCCTTGTCACCCATGTGGCAGCCGAGGGCATAGCCCGAATCGGTGGGATAAGCGATGACGCCACCATTTTGAATGATCTGCACCGCCTGGCTGATGAGACGGGCCTGGGGATTGTCTGGATGTACATAGAAATGCTGAGTCATATATTCCTCCCGGAATAGGGCAGGCTCATCCTGCCATCAATACAATAGCCACTTTAGCACGGGGCCCGGAGGCTGGCAGCTCAGGTCGCCCGGCTCGCCAGCAAGCTCTGGTGCTCATCGCTGCTGAGTCCGAAATGGCCCGGATAAGCGAGCCAGAGCGGCGTACCCTCTTTGGGCAGCCAGAGATGACGACCCAGCTCGGTCCAGTTGGACGGAAAGTGAAAATCAGAACCAACCGACACATAGAGATCGTGATCCTTTGCCCACTGGCCCAGATTGGCGCGCTCCCCCGGGCTCTGCTGGGGCAGGGATACCTCCATGGCATCCCCTCCTGCGGCCTTGAACACCACCAGCAGACGCTTGATCCACTTGGCGGTGAGATCGTAACGGCTGGGATGGGCCAGCACGGCCAGGCCACCGGCACTGTGGATAACAGCTATCGCCGCCGCCATCTCGGGCCAATCGGCCGGCGCATAACCCTTGTTGCCCCGGCTCAGGTATTTCTTGAACACCTTCTGCATGTTGTCGGCAATGCCGCGGGCAACCAGCACGCGTGCGAAGTGGGCTCGCGTCACGGCGGCGTCGCCAGCCAACTGCTTGGCCTCTTCATAGGTGCCGGGGATCAGGCATTTTTCCAGACGTCGGCCAATCTCCTGGGCCCGGGCCTCGCGCCGGGCGAGCTGGGCCGCAAGAAAATCCATCAACAACGGATTTTTTTCGTCCACCCCCAGCGCCACTATATGGATCTCGTTATGCTCCCAGGCGGTGGAGATCTCGACCCCGCTCACCAGACGCAGCGGCAGCTGTTCGGCGGCGATGGTGGCGCGCACCTCGTCAAGTCCGGCGAGGGTGTCGTGGTCAGTGACCGCCAACACCTCCACCCCCTTCTCGGCGGCGCGGCGCACCAGGTCCCGGGGTGCCAGCACACCGTCTGAGGCTGTGGTATGGCAGTGCAGATCGAATCGCATCGGCTATCTCGCTCACATGGTTCAGGGCGAATTGGCAAAAGCGACTTGACTTGGTCGCCGCTTTATCGTTTTCTGTAGGCACTTCGATGCCAAGGGCATCTACTCGAATGACAGTCACAGGACTCTATCATGCAAACGACACTCACCCTGAACGCAAACTGGTGGTGGCACATTCCCTGACATGCGGGCGTGTGGTCGTTGCTGTACCTGTAATCTGACAGCAAATAAAGAACACAAAGAAAAAGCCCGCTGACCCCAGCGGGCTTTTTTATTATCCGGTAAATGGACGCGTGATGAAACCGATTAAACAGACATGGCGATGGCGACCGTACTGAAGCGGACAAAACCCACTCAATTTCAAGGAATAGAACGTCATGACATGCTGTTTTCACTCCATAGGTACACGCCAGATACACTCGCAAGGGAAGGCCTTATGACTCGTTTATCCCTGGGCGAATTTGACGCCCTCAAGCTCAATGCCCCTTATGTGGCCGATCCGCTGGCCCTGTTCACCCGCTTGTGCCAGGAGAGCCCCAACACCCTGCTGCTCGAATCCGTGGAGATAGACTCCAAGGCGGGTACCCAGAGCCTGCTGCTGGTCGATGCCTGCCTGCGCATCGAGTGCCGGGGCCGCAGGGTGCGGGTCCGGGCCCTCAATGACAACGGCTCTGCGCTGCAAGCCTTGCTGCGCGCCCACCTGCCGACCTTCATCAGCCAGGCTGATGCCGATGGCGAACTGGTGCTGGATTTCCCCGCCTCGGATCGGGAGCTGGATGAAGATAGCCGCCTCAAGGGCTATGGCGTACTGGACGTGCTGCGCATCCTGCAACGGGAACTGCACTGCCAGCTAGGTAAAGAGACGCTCTTCCTGGCGGGTACCTTTGCCTATGACCTGATTGCCTCCTTCGAAGATCTGCCACAAGTGCCAGAGGGCAGCAACGATTGTCCCGACTACTGCTTCTATGTGGCCGAGACCCTGATCACCATAGATCACATCAAACAGAGTACTCAACTCAGCGCCTGCCTGTTCGGTGGTGAAGGCGACCTGGACGCCCGTTGTGCCCGGCTGACCGACCGGTTGACGGCCCTCAAGCTGGCCTGCCAGCAGGATTTCGCCGTTGCGCTGCCAACCCCGCTGCTGACGACGGGCATGAGCGTGGACAAGAACGACAAGCAGTTCTGCGCCGAAGTCGAGCGGCTCAAGGGCTTTATCCGCCGCGGCGACATCTTCCAGGTCGTGCCGTCGCGCAGCTTCTCCCTGCCCTGCCCCAGCCCGCTCGCTGCCTATCGTCGCCTCAAGCAGACCAACCCCAGCCCCTACATGTTCTATGTGCAGGATGAGGGCTTCACCCTGTTTGGCGCCTCACCGGAGAGCGCGGTCAAGTTCTGCGCCAAGAGCCGCGAAGTGGAGATGTACCCCATAGCCGGTACCCGTCGCCGTGGTCTCAACCCCGATGGCAGCATCAATCTGGATCTCGATGGCCGCATCGAGCTGGAGCTGCGCCAGGACGAAAAAGAGGTGGCCGAGCACCTGATGCTGGTGGATCTGGGCCGCAACGATATCGCCCGCATCTCGGAGCCCGGCACCCGCTATGTGAAAGACTTGCTCAAGGTGGATCGCTACAGCCATGTGATGCATCTGGTCTCCCGGGTCGTTGGCACCCTGCGCTCGGATCTGGATGCCCTGCACGCCTATCAGGCCTGCATGAACATGGGCACCCTGACCGGCGCCCCCAAACTGCGGGCCAGCGAGCTTATCCGCGAGGTGGAAGGGCGCAGACGGGGCAGCTACGGCGGTGCCGTCGGTTATCTCAACGGCGCTGGAGAGATGGACACCTGCATCGTGATCCGCTCGGCCTTCGTAAAAAATGGCATCGCCCATGTTCAGGCCGGAGCCGGTGTGGTCTATGACTCCAAACCCCAGGCCGAAGCGGACGAAACCCGCGCCAAAGCCGCTGCCGTGCTCGCCGCCATTGCCGCCAGCCATGGCACCTCACTGCAGGCACTGAGCGCCCAGCAGGAGCAACACAAGGATGTGAGCCATGACTAACATCTTCCTGCTCGATAACTTCGATTCGTTCACCTACAGCCCTCTGGCCGCTCAGTTCCGCACTTCGAAGGAGCAGACCCATGACTAATATTTTCCTGCTCGATAACTTCGACTCTTTCACCTACAACCTGGTGGATCAGTTCC
>NZ_AQGQ01000040.1 GCF_000388115.1 Aeromonas molluscorum 848 | reverse complement strand
CCAGACTCAGTTTGTGGGGCATGCATGTAAGGGGTCATCCTTGGCGACACTTGATTCCAAAAGGGGCGCGATGGTATCAAAATGCTCCCTTGGATTCCTTGTTGGTCGTCACAGGGTGCCAACAGGATAAAACACTACGGAGCTTAAGCGCGACCAACTGACCGTCGTCCACATCCATCACGTTTGCAACGTTCGCAACTCCCGCCGCCTCACAAAACCCGCCCAAGCGTGACACTCTTGGTTTATCGCCTGCGACGACAAAGGTAGAATCCCCGCAACTCTTTCTTGCCTCCTGCGGTATCTCTCCTATGGCTATCAAAAAAAACGAACTCTACTCCGCCTTGTGGAGCAGCTGCGATGAGCTGCGTGGCGGCATGGACGCCTCCCAGTACAAGGATTACGTGCTGACCCTGCTGTTTATGAAGTACGTCTCCGACAAGTACAAGGGCAACCCCTACGGCATGATCGTTGTACCCGCAGGCGCCAGCTTCGACGATATGGTCGCACTCAAGGGCAACAAAGAGATTGGCGATGGCATCAACAAGATCATTGCGGCACTGGCTGAAGAGAACGATCTGAAGGGCGTCATTGATGTGGCGGACTTCAACGATGAAGACAAGCTCGGCAAGGGCAAAGAGATGGTGGATCGTCTCACCAATCTGGTGGCCACTTTTGAGGGGCTGGATCTCTCCGCCAACCGTGCCGATGGTGATGACCTGCTGGGTGATGCCTACGAATACCTGATGCGTCACTTTGCCACCGAATCGGGCAAATCCAAGGGGCAATTCTATACCCCGGCAGAAGTGTCGCGCATTCTGGCCAAAGTGGTCGGCATCAACAAACAGACATCGCAAGATGCTACCGTCTACGACCCCACCTGTGGCTCAGGGTCCTTGTTGCTCAAAGCCAGTGATGAAGCCCCACGGGGCCTCACCATCTATGGTCAGGAGATGGATAATGCCACCAGTGCCTTGGCGCGGATGAACATGATCCTGCACGACAACACCACCGCCAAGATCTGGAAAGGCAATACCCTCACCGATCCTCAGTGGAAAGAGGGCAATGATCGCCTCAAGAGCTTCGACTTTGCCGTGGCCAACCCCCCATTTTCGAACAAGAACTGGACCAACGGCCTGAATCCCGACAAGGATCTCTTCAATCGTTTTCACTGGGGGGTCCCGCCCGAGAAGAACGGTGACTATGCCTTCCTGCTTCATATTCTGGCGTCCCTCAACAGCACCGGCAAGGGTGCGGTGATCCTGCCCCACGGCGTGCTGTTTCGCGGCAATGCCGAGGCGCGTATTCGCGAGAACCTGCTGAAACAAGGCTATATCAAGGGGATCATCGGTCTGCCCGCCAACCTCTTCTACGGCACCGGTATTCCCGCCTGCATCATCGTCATCGACAAAGAGAGCGCCCACACCCGCGCCTTCAATGTATTGGCTGACCATGAGCAAGGGCTGTTTATGATCGATGCCAGCAACGGCTTTATCAAAGACGGCAACAAGAACCGGTTGCGCGAGCAGGACATCCACAAGATTGTCGACACCTTCACCCGTGGCCTGACCCTGGAGGGTTACAGCCGCTGGGTACCGCTTGGCGAGATCGCCCGCAACGATTACAACCTCAATATCCCGCGCTATATCGATGGCAGCGAAGGGGAAGACATGCACGATCTGGCCGGTCACCTGCAAGGGGGGATCCCCGAGCGCGATATCGCGGCGCTTGGCTCCTACTGGCGGGTATTCCCGACCCTCAAGGCTACCCTGTTTGCCCCGCGGCGTCCCGGTTACAGTGAGGCGCGGGTAGCCGCCGCCAAGGTCAAGGGCACCATACTGGCCTGTGAGGAGTTTGCCCGCTTCAAACAGGCGGCGCTGGCGCCGTTTGCCCAGTGGTTTAGCGAGTGCCAGTTCGGCGAGTTTGCCAAGGGTGACTCGCCCAAGGCGCTGATCGACGAGGTGAGTGAAGCACTGCTTGAGCACTACCGCGCGAGCGCCGAGGCGACCGGTGAGCTGCTCGACCCCTACGCCATCTATCAGCTGCTGATGGACTACTGGCAGAACCAACTGCAAGACGATCTCTATGTGCTCTCTCAGGATGGCTGGCCGGCGGGTCGGGTGCTGCGCGAGCTGATTGCCGACAAGGGCGAGAAGATCAAAGAGAGCCCGGATCTGGTGATTGGCAAGGCCAAGTACAAGGCGGAGCTGCTCCCACCCGCCTTGCTGGTGGCCCGCTTCTTTGCCAATGAGCAAAAAGAGCTCGATACCCTGCAAGCCGCGCAGGATGAAGCGAGCCAGGCACTGGAGAGCTTTATCGAGGAGCAGAGCGGGGAAGAGGGCGGTCTGGTTGAGGCGATGAACGACAAGGAGAAGGTGACCGCTGTCAGCGTCAAGGCCCGCATCAAGGCCGCCACCGACAAGGAGGAGCTGGCAGTGCTCAAGCAGGCGCAGCAGCTGTTCGACGCCGAGACCCGCGCCAAGAAGGCCCATAAGGAGGCCTGCGACGCCCTCGATAAAGCGGTATTTGCTCATTACCCCAAGCTGCAGGATAACGAGATCAAAACCCTGCTGGTGGAGGACAAGTGGCAGGCGAGCCTGTGTAAGGCGCTGGAAGCCGAGATTGAGCGGGTTACCCAGCAGCTTGCTAACCGGGTCAAGGAGCTTGAAGAGCGTTATAGCAGTTCCTTGCCACAGCTCACCAAAAACGTCAGCGAGCTGGAGGCCAAGGTGGCGGCCCATCTTAAGGCAATGGGGCTGGAGTGGGCGTAATGGTGGAACAGATGATGCAGCATAAAGCAGATAAAATGGCCGCCAAGCAGACTATTCCGGCGGGTTATAAGCAGACTGAGGTGGGGGTTATTCCGGAAGATTGGTCCGTAGTTAGTCTTCAAGATATTTGCTCAATTATTGATGGTGACAGAGGCAGTAATTATCCAACATCTACTGATTTTCAATCGTACGGGTATTGCGGTTTTCTTAGCGCGGCCAATGTTACAAAGTCTGGTTTTGTCTTCGATGAATTAGTTTTCATCACTCAAAATAAAGATCGTTCATTAAGAAATGGAAAGCTGGCTAGAAATGACATCGTTCTCACAACGAGAGGAACAGTTGGGAATTTTTCACTATACGACAATAATGTTCCTTTTGATAACTTAAGAATAAACTCTGGGATGGTTTTGATTAGGTTAAGTAGCAATAGTATTGACGTTGGATATTTGTATTGTTTTCTTCGCTCAAGTGTGTTTTTTTCTCAAATTGAAAGAATGTCCTTCGGTAGTGCTCAGCCACAATTAACAGTTAAAGGAATTCAAAGTTTCTATGCTGTGTGTTCTGGGAATAAAAAAGAACAAACCGCCATTGCTAATGTGCTGTCGGATACCGATGTGCTGATATGCTCCCTGGAACAGCTGATCGCCAAGAAGCAGGCCATCAAGACCGCCACCATGCAGCAACTGCTGACCGGCCGTACCCGCCTGCCGCAGTTCGCTCTGCGCCCCGACGGCACCCCCAAAGGCTATAAATCCAGCGAACTGGGAGATATTCCGGAGGATTGGGAAATAAAGCAGATCATCCAATTCACTGACTGTACTGCAGGTGGTACTCCTAGCACTTCAATCGCTTCATATTGGGGAGGGGAACATCCTTGGATGAGCTCCGGCGAACTACATCTAAAAAGAGTGTTTGATGTCTCAGTACGAATCACCGATGAAGGATTAGGTAATAGCAGTACCAAGTATGTTCCTGCAGACTCAGTATTGATAGGTCTTGCTGGTCAGGGAAAAACTCGCGGAACTGTTGCAATAGCCAAAATACCGCTCTGTACCAATCAGTCAATAGCATCTGTTTTCCCATCAGCTGAACATTGTCCCGAGTTTCTTTTTTACAATCTCGACAGTCGCTATGAAGAATTAAGGGAACTGTCTACGGGAGATGGTGGGCGTGGAGGTTTGAATCTTGCGATTATAAGAAGGTTGAAAGTCATCTTCCCAGACAAGACTGAACAATCCGCCATTGCCAACGTCCTCTCTGATATGGATAGCGAGCTTACTGAGCTGGAGCAGAAGCTGGCCAAGGCCCGTGATGTGAAGCAGGGAATGATGCAGCAACTGCTGACCGGCCGTATCCGCCTGCCTGTGGAACAGGTTGAATGACAGCCGTATCAGTAACCCATCCCCACACCTTGCAGTACAAGGTGATCAAGGTCCGCCAGTTATTGGCTGACCCCACGTTGGTGATCCCGCCTTACCAGCGTCCCTATAAGTGGACGACCAGACATGTCGAGCAACTGCTGGATGATCTGGCCTTACACCAAGAAAAAGATGCTTATCGATTGGGTACGTTAGTGTTATATGAGCGCCCCTCTCAGGAAGATACTGGAGCGGGCATGCGTATCCGGGACATTGTCGATGGTCAGCAACGGACCATCACACTGCTGCTAATCCTTCATGCACTACTCAATGAGAAACTCGCCGTACTGACCGACCCTAACCTGCGAGAGCAGTTGAACACGCTGAAATCGAGCATGATACATCCCGATTTCACTAACACAGTGTCACAACACAATATCCGTGAGAACTATCAGGTGATCCGCAGGCGGGTTGCGCGCGCCGATTTTGATGAGAAACTGATCGGCTTTCTGCTAAACCGCTGTGAACTGGTACAGGTGACGCTGTTTGATATCTCAGAAGCATTCCAGTTTTTTGATTCACAAAATGCACGCGGACGAGATCTGGACCCCCCATGATTTGCTCAAGGCTTTCCATCTACGAGAATTTTCAGCGTTGGATGAGCCGCTTAAAACTGCCACCGTATCCAGTTGGAAAATAGTAATGGGGATGTATTAGAAGCCCTGTTTGGTGAACATCTTTATCGCATTCGACGTTGGATTACAGGGAAACCTGCCCGTTACTTTGGCAAGGATGACGTGGCGCTATTCAAAGGGGTTAATCTGGCCAACAGCGAAGCCTTTCCTTGCGTCTCAGCGTTGCGGATAGTTCATAACAAGGTTGATGAACTGCATATGGCGTTTCCGTTTCAGCTGGATCAAACCATTATCAACGGTCGTCGTTTCTTCGAGATGATTAAGCACTATCAGGGGCTGACATTTCTGTTTAACGGTTCAGCGTTGATGGAACGTTATAAGCTAGAGGGCTATGCCCGCGAGATACTTATGGTGCTTGCCGATTACCAGGGCCGCCATCGTACCGGTGATCGCTATGTGCGAACAATGTTCGATTGTTTGTTGCTCTACTACTTCGACAAGTTCGGCGCCACGCACCTCTCCAAAGCGATAGAGAAGATCTTTATCTGGGCCTATGCCTTACGCCTTGATATGTATTCTGTGCAGTTGGCCAGTATGGATAACTATGTGGTCGGGCGACAAAATATGTTCAAGGTGTTACGTGAGGCGACTAATCCCCAGCTGTTCTTGCAATATGAAGTGCCGACCGTGACCAAGGTTAATGGCACCAAGATTGATGAATTGAAAGCACTATTTAACAAAATGGGGTATCTCGATGAGCGATGAGATGATCACCCTTCTCTCAGTGGGCAAGCTGCTGGGTAACACCCAGCCAGAGGAGCAGGTGAGTTATCTGATCCCTATCTATCAGCGCAACTACGCATGGGAAGAAGCCGAGATAATCCAGCTGATTGAGGATGTGCTCGACTATCAGCCCAAGAGGAAGCGCTACTATATCGGCACCTTGGTGGTATCCGCACGGGAGAGTGAGGCCGATCGAGCGATATATAAAGTGATCGATGGCCAGCAACGACTGACAACGCTGTCGTTGTTGGTAACCTATTTACGCAATCAAGGGCGATCGCTCGGTGTTGAACTCGACTGGTATCGTCAACCCAATATCGACTTCGAATGCCGCGAGCATTCCCGCCAAACCCTTTCTGCACTGTTCAATGGCCAACTGGAAGGTAACCCACCTCAGTTGACGGGTATTACCGAGATCAATGACACCATCCTGCGCGGTTACCGAATAATTCACAACGTGCTGATAAATAAGTTGAAGGCGCGTGATGTCAGTCCCACCGCGTTCGCGGAGTATCTGCTAAACCACGTCGAGATCCTCCGGGTCCCAGTGCCGCCAAAGACAGATCTCAATCACTATTTCGAGGTGATGAACAGTCGCGGTGAGCAGCTCGTAAAACATGAGGTGCTTAAAGCCCGTTTGCTGGCGGTAATGAATCAAATCCCTGACCCGATTGAAAAAGCCAGTAGCGAGTATGCTCTGCATAAGGTGTGGGACGCTTGCGCCAATATCGACAAGTATGTGCAGGCTGGCTTTACCACCACCGAGCGGTCGAAATTGTTTGGTCAAGAGTGGCATCAACTGTGCGTCGATAGCTTTGACGCTTTGAGTGAGCAGCTTGGGGATGGGCAAGCTGCAGTGATGGATACACCAATTTCATTGAGTCTTGAGGCCCTGATTCAACAGCCGGTGGGCAAACACACAGAGCGACTTGGTGATGATGGCGCGGAACGCTTCCACTCGGTGATCAACTTCCCGAATTTCCTGCTGCATGTGCTGCGTATCCTGCTCAAACAGGATATTCCCCTTGATGACAAACAACTGCTGGATATTTTTGACGACTATCTGCTTCGTGGTGACCAAGAGCGGGGAGTGATTACCACGGCGCAAGCCATCGATAACGTAAAAGCATTCACCTTTGCCTTGCTGCGCTGCAAGTATCTGTTTGATTCGTGTGTTATAAAACGGGAATCTCCCACAAGCAATGGAAGCTGGAGCCTGAAAAGCTACAAGCAAGAGAGTAGCGGAAAAGCTTACTACCTGAACTCATTTGGTGATGAAAAGCGTGGGGATGACATAAATCGGCAACTGCTGATGTTGCTGGCCGCCTTTCATGTCTCTGCACCGACCATGGTCTATAAGCACTGGCTCAATGCTGCACTTCACTGGCTCTTCAATTATGCGCAGCAACCGATACAAGCCACTGACTATTTGGCGTATCTGGAGTCGGTTGCCAAGGCGTTTGTTTTCGACCGCTTCCTGGCTGACACTGGGGCCGACTATTTCGATATGATCTATCGGCAGGAAAGTCAGTCTCGAACAGTGCAAGATCAGATCGACAGGGGGGTGATGAAACAGCGCCTCTGTTACGGGCAGATAGAGAATAATCTAGTCTTTAACTTCCTCGACTATCTCCTGTGGCAAAGGAATCGGAGATCCGTTGACAAAAATAGCACCATTGCTAGCTTTCAATTCACCTCCCGCAGTTCGGTGGAGCACTACTACCCGCAGCATCCTAGAGGACATGAGCCCTGGCCAAATGAGCACCTCAACGCATTCGGCAATCTCTGCCTGATTAGCCATGAGAAAAATTCACGCCTAAGTGACTCCTTGCCCAAAGCCAAAAAGGAGCACTATGTAGGTGGGGTCATCGACAGCATTAAACAATATTTGATGATGGAGTCAGATGACTGGAACATTGAACTGATGAAAAAACATGAGGCGGAAATGAAGAATGTGCTAGAAGCCTCTTTGAACCGTATTTGAAAATGAGATCAGAAGCATCAAATGAGTTAAATATCAACATTTGGCCAATGTATGATGTTTCGTAAGTATCTTGTAGAACAAGGTTGAAATAATGATTCGCAAACTAGCAGTTAATGGTTTCAAGTCTCTGATGCTAGATCAGCCCATCGAGCTGGGACGGGTGAACTGTTTTATCGGCGCCAATGGAGTGGGCAAGAGTAATCTTCTTGAGGCACTCGGGGTGCTTGGAGCTGCAGCCAACGGGGTGGTGGATGACGAAAGTCTGTTGCGCCGAGGTGTGCGCGCTGGCGTCCCCCGCCTCTACAAGAGTTCCTTTGCAAGCGAACGTACCCCGGCCCATATCGGCATCAGTGTATCTGGGGAGCTTGGTCAGTGCTACCGAGTCTCACTACTTAATCCGCTGGAATCGCCAGAGCCTTCTTGGATCTACAAAACTGAGTTCCTCTCTGATGGCAGCGACGAGATCATTGCCGATGGGGTGCGGAACAGGAAAAACCTGAATCCACAGGCTGGCTTAGCCGCACTCAAAATGGTTGAGCTGGAAGAATCCAATCCGGCAGCTCAATTGATGCGAGCGCTGCAGGAATACGCTATCTATTGCCCAAATACACCAACGCTGCGCGGGATCTCACCCGATCTTCAATCACGACGCCCAATAGGACTCAATGGAGGCCTGCTGGCCGAGGCCTTTGGTCTATTACAACTCCATTTGGAGGACCAGGGAGAGCGAGGCGAGGACGTATTGGAAGAGGTGCTGGAGCTGATTGACTGGGTGGCCGATGTTACTATCACCTCTCAAGCGGGGACTCTGCTTTCACCCAAGGTGCCAAGAAGCAAACATCTGCTTAAGTTTACCGATCGCTTTATGCAGAAGAGCCGTAACGAACTGACAGCTTATGATGCTAGCGAAGGAGCCTTGTATGTGCTGTTTACGGCGGCCTTGTGCCTGTTACCACAATCGCCCAAGGTATTTGCCATTGATAACCTCGATCAGGCCCTCAACCCCAGATTGGTGGCCAGCTTGACCAAGCAGCTGTCAAGGTGGTTGCAGCATCAGGATCCTCAGCGCCAACTGCTGTTTACGGCACACAATCCCGCCGTGCTGGATGGACTGGACCTGACCGATCCCGAAACCCGTCTGTTTGCAGTAGAGCGCAATAGCAACGGTCTGACCTGCTTTCGCCGTATCGAACTGACGCCTGCTTTGCAGAGCCTGAATCAGGAATATCCATTGTCGCGGCTGTGGCTGATGGGGCATCTGGGGGCGGTGCCAAATGTCTGATCTGCGGATTGCTCTGGTGGCAGAAGGACCAACGGATTATGTGATTATCGAGGCTGCGCTCAAGGCATTTTTGCCAAACACCTTTATCATGACCCAATTGCAACCCGAAGCAACGCAGCCAGAGATGGGCGGCGGCTGGGGCGGCGTGCTCAAGTGGTGTCATGCCGCCAGCCAGCGCCATGCTGGGCCTATCGATCAGGAGCCTACCCTTGCCGGATATGACTTACTGATCATCCACCTCGATGTTGATGTGGCGGCCAAGGAGTACAGCAACTGTGGGCCAACGGTTGAGGCATTGGCGCAAGCGTCTGGCTGGAGGGTGCTACCTTGCGCCCAAGTCTGCCCACCAGTGGCAGACACCTGCCGCGAGTTGCAATCTGTGTTGGAAAGCTGGTTGATGCCAGCCACATTCGGGCAGCACAGTTTGCCATGCTTACCGGCGCAATCTTCCGGTACTTGGTTGGCAGCAGCGGTGTTATCTGCAACTCATCGCTTATTAGGGAATGCTGAATGCGACCCCTCAGTCGAAGATAGGCTGGCACAACTCCCGAAGGTAGACAAAATCAGAAAAACGCCACGCGAGTATCGCTTGAAGGCTCCACAACTGACGGCCAATTGGCAAGCGGTAAAGACCATATGTAGTCAGGCTCAGGTGTTTGAAGATGCAGTGCTGGCGGCTATCTAGCTAGTACATAGCCAGCTCACCAAGCGTTGGAGATTAAGAATAATGACTATGCGTACCGGGGGCGAGCATCTCACACCGGCCCTTGCCTTGCTTGCCGAGTTGGTACGTCGCTACTAGTTTCTTGGCATGGAGTGCAGCCTGCTTGAGATTCAAAATCTCGCATGGTTTCTGAAACGTTGTATTAGTCAAACGGCACCACAAGACCCATTGCAACTGCACTTCACTGCACACCATTATGGGCCTTATGCCAATAACCTGACCCACTTGCTGAATGCAATGGACGGCAGTTATCTGAAGTCAGATAAGCGGAACCCTGACAGTAAACCGTTCGATGTCATCTGGTTCAATGATGACAAGAAGCAGCTACTCACCACCTATTTGCATACCGAGGCGTAAGACTACTTACCCACCCTGGAACAGGCAGCTGCGCTTATCGATGGATTTGAATCACCCTATGGGATGGAGCTGCTCGCAACCGTTGACTGGATGGTAAACCAAGAGGGGTGTGAACCCACCGTAGAGGCACTACGTGAAGGGCTTATCCGTTGGCCAAAGGGTGGGAAGTGGGCGCAACGTAAAGCCAGACTGTTCGATGACAAGAGCTTGCGCATTGCCCTGACCCGCTTGCAGCAGAGCTTCCCTGCATATCACTGATCGAATGCTCTCTAACCGGACACACTTCTTATCCAAATCTGGTAGTCTTGCCTGACTCTAATCAAGAGTTAAACCTTTGTCTGCATTCCCAAATTTCTGGAACAAGGGCCTGTAGTGCAGGCCCTGCTGTGGACAATGTCATCGCGTAATACAGGTTAGCCGTGGTTCCCAGTCTTGGATGCATACAACCATCGCCAACCAATGGTTCAAATGGAAGACGTCCTATGGGTAAAGTGGGTCAAAAAGAGCTGGTCACTCAGCAACGAGTCATCACACTGTTCCAGGATCAGTTGCAGTGGGAGTACCTTGGCAGCTGGCACCACCGCGACAACAATCGCAACGTTGAGGTGTCGATCTTGACCCCCTGGCTCGAGAAGCGTGGCGTCAATGATGCTCTGATTAAGCGGGCCTTGCGCCAACTGGATCAGGCAAGTGCCCTGGGTGAAGGCAAGACGCTTTACTACGCCAACAAGGATGTCTACAACCTGTTGCGCTACGGCATCAAGGATAAGACTGGCGCTGGCGAACAGAATCAGACTGTGTGGCTCATCGACTGGCGGCACCCACAAAACAACCATTTTGCCATTGCCGAAGAGGTCAGCATCAAGGGGGAGAACAAGAAGCGCCCCGATCTTGTGCTCTACGTCAATGGCATTGCGCTCGGCGTGATTGAGCTCAAACGCTCTACTGTCTCGGTATCCGAAGGCATTCGGCAGAATCTGGATAACCAAGAGAAGAACTTCATCCGCAACTTCTTTACCACTATGCAACTGGTCATGGCCGGTAACGATACCCAAGGTTTACGCTACGGCACCATTGGGACAGGTGAAAAGTATTGGCTGGAGTGGAAATCAGATTCACAAGGTGTCTATGAGAGCCCCCTTGATAATCATCTGATGGAGCTATGCAACAAGCCGCGTTTTCTACAGCTCATCCACGACTTCATTGTGTTCGATGCCGGGGTGAAAAAGACCTGTCGGCATAACCAATTCTTCGGTATTGAGGCCGCTAAGCGGCATATCGCGCGACGCGAAGGGGGCATCATTTGGCATACCCAGGGCTCAGGTAAAAGCTTGACGATGGTGTGGCTGGCGAAGTGGATTCGCGAGAACGTGACCGATGCCAGAGTGCTGCTTATCACTGACCGAACCGAGCTCGATGAACAGATTGAGAAGGTCTTCAACGGGGTGGAAGAGACCATCTACCGCACCAAGAGCGGTGCTGATCTGGTCTCCACGCTAAACCAGACTTCCCCTTGGTTACTCTGTTCCTTGGTACATAAATTTGGCCGCCAATGGGAGCAAGATCAGTCCGAACCGGATCAATATGAAGACGCTGACGACTACATTGCGGAGTTGACCCGCTGCTTGCCCAGTGACTTCAACCCCAAAGGAAACTTGTTTGTGTTTGTCGATGAGTGCCACCGCACTCAGTCAGGCAAACTGCATGAGGCCATGAAGCGCATTTTACCAGAGGCCATGTTCCTCGGCTTCACGGGCACTCCATTGATGAAAAAAGACAAGCAAAAGTCCATCGAGATTTTTGGCCCTTACATTCATACCTACAAGTTTGATGAGGCCATCCGGGATGGAGTGGTGCTGGATCTTCGCTACGAGGCCAGGGATATCGATCAACATCTCACCTCCGAGAAGAAGATTGATGAGTGGTTCGCCGCCAAAACATCGGGGATCTCCAACCTGGCTCGCACTCAATTGAAACAAAAGTGGGGGTCAATGCAGAAGCTTCTCTCCAGCAAGAGTCGGCTGGAGAAGATCATGATGGATATCCTGCTGGACATGAGCCAGCGCCCCCGTTTGAAAGATGGTCATGGTAATGCCATTTTGGTATGTGCCAGTATCCATCAGGCTTGCACCCTGTATGAGTTATTTAGCAAAACCGAACTCGCGGGTAAGTGCGCAATCGTAACCAGCTACCAACCCACGGCCGCAAGTATCAAGGGACAGGCTAGTGGTGCCGGTCTGACGGAGATGCTGTTTAAATATCAGACCTATCGCAAGATGCTGGCTGACTTCTTTGAACAGAGAGAAGACGCCGCAGCCAGTCGAGTCGAGGAATTTGAGAAGCTAGTCAAGGCTCGGTTTATCAAAGAACCGGGGCAAATGAAGCTGCTGATCGTTGTAGACAAACTACTGACTGGCTTCGATGCCCCCCCTGCCACGTATCTCTACATCGATAAGCAGATGGCAGATCATAACCTCTTTCAAGCAATCTGCCGGGTCAATCGACTCGATGGTGATGACAAAGAGTATGGCTACATAATCGACTACAAGGACCTGTTCAAGTCGCTTGATAAGGCGATCAGTGACTACACCGGCGAAGCGTTTGATGGTTATGACAAGGAGGATGTGGCTGGTTTACTCAAAGACAGGCTAACCCTTGCACGCGAAGATTTGGACAACGCCCTGGAAATGGTTCGTGGGTTGTGCGAACCAGTGCTAGCGCCTCGCCACACGGCTGACTACATTCACTATTTTTGTGGGACGTCGGGCACTAACAGCCGTGATCTGCCGGAAAAAGAGGCACTGCGCCTAACCCTTTATCAAAGTGTCGCCAAGCTGCTTCGAGCTTACATGAACCTTGCCAACGAGATGGAAGCAGCAGGGTATACAGTGAAACAAGCCTCAGATATCAAAACCGAGGTGGCTCATTACGCGAAGGTCCGCGATGAGATCAAGATTGCCAGTGGTGATGATCTGGATATGCGGCAGTATGAACCTGCCATGCGAGCCCTGCTCGATATGTATATCCGCGCCGATGACAGCGAACTTCTGATCGACTTTGATGATCGTGGTTTGCTGCAGCTCATCAACGCCAAGGGAACTGCCGCCCTTGATACTCTGCCAGAAGGGATCAAGAAGGATCCCGAAGCCATGGCCGAGGCAATAGAGAACAACATTCGCAAAACCATCGTCGATGAAAATCCAGTAAACCCCAAGTATTACGAACAGATGTCTGTGCTACTCGATGAGCTAATCAAGCTCCGCCGCAAGAAAGCTCTCGAGTACCAGGATTACTTGGAACAGGTACTGGCACTGGCCAAGCAGGTGGTTAATCCTGGTGGACAAAGCCATCAGCACTATCCTGAATCTGTCGATACCCACGCAAAAAGAGCCTTGTTCGACAACTTTGGCCAAGATGAAGTGCTAGTAGCAAAGCTGGACGCCGCCATTCGCTACACCAAAAAGGCTGAGTGGCTAGGCGATCGTTTCAAGGAGCGGGAACTGGCTAATGCCATTCGTGAAGAGGTGCAAGGCTATGATATCGATGTGACAGAGGTCATGACGCTAGTCAAAGCACAGCAGGAGTATCATTGAGTACGACCTTACAAATTGGCCCTTTGACAATCGAGCTACATCACAAAGCGATCAAACACCTGCATCTTGATGTATTGCCTCCGGATGGAAAAGTGAGAGTATCGGCCCCCCTTGCCATGAGTGAGACGGCTATCAGGGTGGCCATCATTCGTCGGCTACCCTGGATTAAACAACAACAGCGAAATTTTATAGCGCAGCCCCGCCAAAGCGAACGCGAGTTAGTCAGCGGGGAAAGCCATCACTTGTGGGGTCAACGTTACCGGCTCGAGGTAATTGAGCGTGTTGGCCGCCATGAAGTTCTCATCAAGGGAAGCCGAAAGCTTGCCCTGTTTGTTAATCCAGGTACAACTCTGGATAACCGTAATCTGGTGATGACAGAATGGTATCGCGCTCAGCTCAAGCAACGAGTTCCTGCTCTCTTAGCCTTGTGGGAGCCCATTCTTGGTACCCAGTTACAACACTGGGGCATCAAAAAAATGAAGACAAAATGGGGGACATGCAATCGTGAGACGAGCCGAATTTGGCTCAACCTTGAACTAGCCAAAAAACCTGTGACATGTCTCGAATACATCCTGGTACATGAACTGATCCACCTGCTGGAGCGGCATCATAATGCCCGGTTCGAAGCGCTGATGAATCATCACCTTCCCAACTGGCGTGAAAGCCGTGCGTTATTAAAAGACCTGCCGTTAGGACATGATACGTGGAAGCGTGACAGCCACTAACTCATCAGGTTGCAAACCAAGAACGCAGCCTGATGAGTAGTGTTAGCCACCTAATATAGCTAAATTATAGTTCTATGGCACTGTAGGAATAATCTAACAGCATGGAATAGCAAAGTGTCATTTCTTACCACGGACAGACTCCTTCAACGTTGCTCCGAATTGCCGTACCTTATGCTTGAACTCCAAATCAGATAATTCCAATGGGCCCAGCTTCAGTAATGCAGCGACAAAATTGCTGTTTGACAACCGATATTTTTTTGTTCTCCTACGATCTTTGGCATCATAATACGACTCCACTTCCTGCCACATAACCTTACAAATATAAGCCACTTGTTCAACCGGATCTTTGAGGTCCTGAAACAAAACAGGCCTACGTGTTCGAATGTGAACATTGCTTGGTATCTGTTGCTCTTTAAAAAATCCCCGCAGCGCCTCCCATTCTGGAGAATGGGAGTTTTGGCATCTGACTAGGAGGTGAAAATGGGGCAACCAACGTCGATACTCTGTATGATAATCCATCTCAAGAAATCCTATCACAATATTCGTTACACCTGAACGCTGCAGTTGCTTGCGAAGTCTCTCTTTTAGGCGCCCGATATTCAGGTACATTAAATCGCGAACCATCCCATCATAGTAAATGAACGTTGCAACCTTCCACTCTGTATAGTCTTCACAGAAAAGTGCCAGTTGGCTTATCTTTTTGACTCGCAACCGCCTTACGCATTCAGGGCAGGCAAAGCTAAAGCAAGGTTTATCATCCTCACAGTCTGATAGTCTTTCTGCAAGCTCCTGAGCCTTTATCAACCTTGAACGAGAGAGAGCTTTTATTCTTAGTTGCTTCTCTCTGTTACACGCATCTGCCGTCTCAAATTTTGGAAGTAGTGACTTGATAGCCAATGGTGCGCACGCTTTGGCGCGAAGGAAATTTTTCATTTTTAACACCTGGTAATTTATAATTGAATAGTTGAAGCCATTTCGTCAGCAACTCACAACATTTAGATTCATGGCGGCTCGCTGTTGATACTGTTACGATGTGGCTGCGCTTACTTGTCAATGACGTATCGTGATTAGTAGTTCAGATGAACAGGTGAGATTGTTAGACTGACTCTTAACAAGAACAGAGTGTTTATATTGTGCGGGTGTATTGCAGCGCATTCATCCATGCTTGTATATCAGAGGAACGCCATGCAACTCGACGACAACCTTTCGGCTGAACTGATCTCGGAAAATTTCCCTGCGCCATCAAGCGATAAATTGTTGCGCGAGAAATTGTGCAGCATTCGATAACTTCGGCCAGATTCAGCAAACATGTTTCGTGTTTCATAAATGACTCCTTTGTAATAGTCAAAGGTCATTTACAGATTTCGAGAACAGCGAAAGCATGATGAAACTTGTGCTCTCAATGTCGTCGTTCAGAACGACGTATCGAGTACAAGGAGGTGCCATAAAGAATCACGAGCGCTACTTTTTGAACAGCGCTGCACATCTACAGCGCACGATACCGCCTGGTAAACGCGAATGTATTCGGATTGCATTTAGACTCAACGTTGTCGATTTTTTCGAAACATTGTTCATTTTTTTGAATTGAGGCGCGCGCATGACGCACGATATCGCTCAATGAGCGCGCAAGAACTCAGACTCAAAGGAGTGGCAACGTTGTCCGTTTTTTGAATAGACGCACGCGCGAATAACGCGCGTTATAGGGGAACGTTTGATCATTGCGTGCACACGCACGACAAAAATCACATGTAAAACAATGGGTTTTCTATCTGAACGTTGTAACGAACGTTGCAACTGGCCAACTGGCCTTTCGTGACCCTCCAGCTCGCAGACGAGGAACCGCGCCCGACAACGTTCACAGTAGGTTGTTATGACCACACTACCAAAGGTCAACCGGCTATCTGCATGAAGGTGTCAGGGACGTAGAGCGATCAGTTCTACAGGATCCAAGCAAGCCGCAAATCGTGCACTGCATCAAAAACCGATGCTCGATGAGCCAGCTCGGGCGTACGGCGTATTACAGCCAAGTGGCGTTGTTTCCCAAATCAGAGTGACCTGAATTGAACTTATGGTGGAGACGCTGATCTGATCACCAAATCCCTCTTCAAATCAGCATCATGGGCAAGTCGCTTCACGCCATATCCAACTGGTCACAGTACAACCGTTCCCTGGTCAAACGCGGCTCGCTAACGTTCTGGGTTGATGAGAATGTCGTTCATAACTGGTTCCATCAAGAACATCATGGCCGACGTGGACGAAGCGCCCTCTACACCGACCAGACCATCTGTACCTTTCTCATGCTCAAAGGCATTTTCAACCTCTCCCTGCGGGCGACACAGGGCCTGCTCGACTCACTGTTCGAGCTGATGAATGTGCCGTTGTGTGCCCCCGACTACAGCTGTGTCAGCAAGCGCGCCAGTACTGTGAAGGTGGCATACCGCCAGCCACCCAAGGGCAAGGTTACCGATTTGGTTATCGATTCCACCGGCTTGAAAGTGTTTGGCGAGGGCGAATGGAAGGTCAGAAAGCATGGCTATGACAAGCGCCGGGTCTGGCGCAAATTGCATCTGGCGGTGGACCCGGCGACCCACGACATCGTGGCAGCCGAGGCCTCGTTGGAAAATGTTCATGATGCCGAGGTGTTGCCGACCCTGTTCAATCCGCTACGCCGAGCACTTGGGACCGTGTATGCCGATGGCGCATATGACACCAAGGCCTGCCATGAACTGATAAAGCGCAAAGGAGCCAAGGCCTGTATTCCGCCGCGCAAGAATGCCGGTTTATGGGAAAAGGGGCATCCACGCAATGAAGCTGTTCTGGTGATGCGCAAGGAGGGGCTGACTCACTGGAAGCAGCAGTCCGGGTATCATCGGCGCTCATTGGCCGAGACGGCGATGTATAGGTTCAAACAATTGATGACGGGAAAAATCAGTCTACGTAACTACAACGGACAAGTGGGAGAGATCATGGCCTACGTGTGTGCGATGAACAAGCTGAATGTCCTTGGTTTGCCGGTTAGAGAGCCCCAAGTGTAGCTATCACCTGGGGCTGGGGAAGTTGTGGCCTAATGGCTGATTTGGGCAACAACGCCCAGCCAAGTGGAACTGTCATTCCAACCAACGTGATCACCTGAGCTCTCCAACTTGAACCGGAATGAGTATTCGCGTTGGTCAGGAATAGGTGTTCACGTTCCATCAGAATCGGCGTCAAAGATCGGAGGGAATAGACAGCTCTTACATTCTATGCCGACGTGACAGTTGTATGCGTATAGCCAGCGCTAGCACCTTGATGTGACTCCCCTAACTGTTTCTCCGCACACAATAAAACATCCAAATGGTCTGCCCAACGTTGCAACCACTCTCGACTTTGCTCGGTGTACTGATGAAGATCATATGTACCGACTAACCCTTTCTTCGTGTGACCAAGAATAGCCTCTGCAACTTCTGTAGGACATTGCAAACGAGAAAGGCCCGTTCTAACCGTACGTCGGAGATCATGAGGGGTCCATCTAGGAATATCTAGCATCAAGTCGGCCTCTCTCATCACCCAAGTACTTTCTGTCAACTGCTTTTGTTTGATTGGCCGGCCGGTCCTCTGTGATGGAAATAAATAAAGTTCATTTCCCACTTTGTTTGTTTTTAGAAAATCAATGCATTGACGCGGAAGTTGAACCTCTCTTGCAACACCGGTCTTAGACTCTCTAATATAGAAAACACCTTCATTAAGGTCTATGTCACGCCAAGCAGCCTCACATATTTCCCCAGTTCTACATCCAGTCCACAGAGTCATTCTAAGTATATTTTTCTGCACATCAGTAAATTTTGAACTTGGCAACCAAGTCAAAAATATTTTAAGTTCATCGTTACTAAAAAATCGGCTACCTTTTTTAGAGGTCAATTTCACCTTTGTTCTAGCTAAACTCACTTTTGCCTGGAGTGCAGGATTGATGAATTGATCATCAAACTTACCCAATCCCATTGAATAATCATATGCTGCAAGAACTTCACGCAGTACATTTCCTGCCTGAACGTTAGCACCTCGATTCACAATAGACATCACAAGATCAATAATATCTTGCCGATTAACATCGCAGGCTAGTTTTGAGCCAATCTTAGGGACTGCGTCCCCATAAAGAGTTCGCCTGGTCTCATTCTGACCTTTCTTCTTTCTTGCGCCATTTTTTACAGTACCACTTGGCAACACCTGATCTTCAATGTAGTTCTGCAAATAAAGCTCTATCATCGCTTGAATAGTAAATGTTTCAGCAATCTTTTCATTCTTCACCTTCTGTTTAAGCTCATGCGTAGCTACCCTCTCCTCTGTAGCTGGACACCTACCCTGTTGTCTAATTAACTTGAGCTCTTGTAGTTTAATACGGGCCTGATCCAATGACATTGTGGGGAACACGCCGAGTGACATCTGAATTAATTTTTCTGTGACTGGGCTCGTATAACGATAGAAAAATGTCTTTTTACCGGTCTTACCACACGTAACACGCAGCCCTCTATTGACACCATTGTCAGCCTTATCGCTATCTGAGGGTTTCATGACTTCAATTGCTCTGTAGGACAGGGGTTTGTTACCCTTATCTGCTGGCATAACCGCCTCCATATGGTTGATGCATACAACGCGGCTAGCTTGGCTGCATGCATAGGCTCGATGTCCCTGTAGACTACGAAACAGAAACCTACATTTCAACCTACATTTTCATCTGCGATTGAGAGAGATTTTGTGAGACGCTCGCAGCAAGACAGAGACAGCAACCCCCATAAAAACCTTTTATATTCAGCACTTGTAGCGAGCCAACCGCATGCCAGCAATAGATAATCTCCACCAACACACACCTATGATGCAGCAGTACCTGGGCCTCAAGGCCGAGAACCCTGAGATACTGCTGTTCTACCGGATGGGCGACTTCTACGAACTCTTCTATGACGATGCCCGTCGGGCGGCGCAGCTGCTCGACATCTCCCTGACCAAGCGTGGTCAATCCGCCGGCACCCCCATTCCCATGGCAGGGGTGCCCTATCACGCCATCGAAGGCTATTTGGCCAAGCTGGTGCAACTCGGCGAGTCGGCCGCCATCTGTGAACAGGTGGGGGATCCGGCCACCAGCAAGGGGCCGGTCGAGCGCAAAGTGATCCGTATCGTTACCCCGGGCACCGTCTCCGACGAGGCGCTGCTCAATGAACGCCAGGACAACCTGATCGCCGCCGTCTATCACGATGGTCGCCAGTTCGGTTTTGGCACCCTGGATATCAGCTCGGGCCGTTTCTTCATCAACCAGTTCGACAAGGAAGAGACGCTGCTGGCCGAGTTGCAACGCACCAACCCGGCCGAGTTGCTCCATCCGGAATCTTTCGAATTCATGCACCACATCACCGGCCGCCGCGGTCTGCGCCGCCGCCCCGAGTGGGAGTTTGAACTGGGCACGGCCCGCAAACTGCTCTGCCAGCAATTTGGTACCCAGGATCTGGTCGGCTTTGGTGTCGACAAGAGCGAGATAGCCCTGTGCGCCGCCGGCTGTCTGATGCAGTACGTCAAGGATACTCAGCGCACAGCCCTGCCCCACATTCGCGGGGTAAGGCTAGAGCAACCTGATCATGCCGTCATCATGGATGCCGCGACCCGTCGCAACCTGGAATTGACCCAGAATCTGGCCGGTGGCTACGAAAATACCCTGGCCGAGGTGCTGGACCGCGCTCAGACCCCCATGGGCAGCCGGTTGCTCAAACGCTGGTTGCATCAGCCAATCCGCGATCGGGTGCTGCTGCGCGGTCGCCAGAGCACCATATCTGAACTGATCGAGGCAAACCTCTATGATGAGCTGGGTGCCCTGCTGCGCCAGGTTGGCGACATGGAGCGGGTGTTGGCCCGGCTCGCCCTGCGCTCCGCCCGTCCTCGGGATCTGACTCGGTTACGTCAGGCGTTTTCCCAACTTCCGCATCTGCAAGCCTTACTGGCGGGCAGCCAGCACGAAGCAGTGCAGCGACTGCGCGATCGCGCAGCCAGTTTCCCGGAGCTGCTGGATCTGCTGGAGCGGGCCATCATGGAGACCCCTCCGGTACTTATTCGCGATGGCGGGGTCATTCGCGAGGGCTTCAATGGCGAACTCGACGAGATCCGCGATCTGGCCGATGGCGCCACCGCCGTACTGGGCCGCATCGAGGAGCGGGAGAAACAGGAGACCGGCATCAACACCCTCAAAGTGGGTTACAACAGGGTGCATGGTTTCTTCATCGAGGTGAGCCGGGCCAACAGCCATCTGGTGCCGGCCCACTACATCCGCCGCCAGACCCTTAAAAACAATGAGCGATACATCATCGATGAGCTCAAGCAGTATGAAGACAAAATACTGACCGCCCAGAGTCGTGCCCTGGCCCTGGAGAAGCGACTCTATGAAGAGTTGCTCGATACTCTGTTGCCCCATCTGGCCGAACTGCAAGAGTCTGCCGCCGCCCTGGCCGAGCTGGACGTACTGGCCAACCTGGCAGAGCGAGCCGAGACCCTCAACTACCGATGCCCCACCCTGACCAACGAGGATCAGATCCTGATCGAAGGGGGACGCCATCCCGTGGTGGAACAGGTGATGAAGGATCCCTTCATCGCCAACCCGGTCAATCTGAAGCAAGATCGGCAGATGCTGATCATCACGGGTCCCAACATGGGGGGTAAATCTACCTATATGCGCCAGACGGCCCTCATCGTGCTGCTGGCGCACATTGGTGCTTATGTTCCGGCTGACAGCGCCCGCATCGGCCCCATAGATCGCATCTTTACCCGCATCGGCGCCTCGGACGATCTCGCCTCGGGCCGCTCCACCTTCATGGTGGAGATGACTGAAACCGCCAATATCCTCAACAATGCCACCGCCCAGAGCCTGGTGCTGATGGACGAGATAGGTCGCGGCACCAGCACCTATGATGGCCTGTCACTGGCCTGGGCCTGCGCCGAGCAGCTGGCCAGCCAGATAGGGGCCTACACCCTGTTTGCCACTCACTACTTTGAGCTGACCAAGCTGCCGGAACTGCTGCCCAATCTCGCCAACGTCCATCTGGATGCGGTGGAGCACGGCGATACCATCGCCTTCATGCATGCGGTGCAGGAAGGGGCGGCCAGCCGCTCTTACGGCCTGCAAGTCGCAGCCCTGGCTGGCGTGCCCAAATCGGTGATCCATCAGGCGCGCCACAAGCTGGCCGAACTGGAGCGTGGCACTCCGTTGGTGGCAGGTACGGAGGGCGGCAGCACACCTCCGCTACAGCCCTTGCCACTGCCTCACCCGGCAGTGGCGGAGTTGGCACAGATACGCCCGGATGAGTTATCTCCCCGCCAAGCACTGGATCTGCTCTATCGCCTCAAACAACTGGTCTGACAGCCGCGTTGCGCCGGGCGGCGCATGCGCAAACAAAAGGGGAACCCGTCGGGTTCCCCTTTTTGGATGAGATGCCTGCATTCACAGGCACCAGGGCATCATCAGGTGCCCGGGCCTATACGCTCTTTCAGGCTCATATAGCTAGAGCCATCATGTCGTTTGAGGTTCTGTCGGTACTCAACCTGATGCTGGCTCTCCTGCTTGAGACCGAGGATCAGCGAGTAACACATGGCCAGCATGATCACCGAGAAGGGCAAGGCGGCGATGATACTGGCGGCCTGCAAGGCAGCCAATCCCCCGACATCAGCAAGATGGCAGCAACCAGCCCCTGACCTATGCCCCAGACGGCGCGGTGACGTATCGGCGGCTCACTCTCACCAATAGAGAGCAGCGTCGTAATCACCAGGGTGCCCGAGTCACAGGAGGTGATGAAGTAGGTGCAGATCAGCAGGGTCAGGATGCCCTTGGCAATCAGACCCACACTGCCCCAATCCAGCATGTCCACCGTCTTGTAGAGCGCCTGGGTCACATCCTGATTGACTGCCTCTGCCACACCACCTGCACCGAACAACTCCAGATGAATGGCGGTGCCACCAAAGACCGTCAGCCAGAACATGCCGAGCAAGGAGGGTACCAACAGCACGCCCATGACGAATTCACGTATGGTGCGCCCCTTGGAGATACGGGCGATAAACATACCAACAAAAGGTGCCCAGGCTATCCACCAGCCCCAGTAAAAGGCGGTCCAGGAGGATTGCCAGGAAGAGGTGCCATTGGCTTCAGTATTGGTCCAAAAGCTCAATTTGACGAGGTTTTGCAGGTAGTCGCCGATGTTCTGGACATAGGAGTTAAGAATATAAATCGTCGGCCCCATCGACACAAACACCAGCAAAATCAGAATGCTAAGCCAAACGTTGAGCTCGGATAAAATCTTGACCCCACGCCCTACCCCAGAGACTGCCGACAGGGTAGCAACCAGGGTGATACCACCGATGAGCCACAGCTGATTGGTCTGGGAAACGGCCATGCCAAACATTTGATTGAGGCCCGTGTTCATCTGGGCAACCCCCAACCCCAAGGACGTGGCAACCCCGAACACAGTACCGAACACGGCCAGCACATCGGCGGCATGGCCCCAGAAACCATAGATCTTGTCACCCAGGAGGGGGTAGAGCACGGAACGAATGGCCAGTGGCAGCTTGCGTCTGTAGCTGAAAAACGCCAGAGAGAGGCCGACGATCGCATAGATGGCCCAGGGGTGCAGGCCCCAGTGATAGAAGGTAACCCGCATGGCGACCTGGGCGGCTTCGGGGGTCATGCCTTTCTCGATGAAGGGGTTGGCCTGCAGATGGAACATCGGCTCGGCAATACTCCAGAACACCAACCCTATGCCCATGCCTGCACTGAACAGCATGGAGAACCAGGCAAAATAACCGTACTCGGGCTCCTGATCATCATCCCCCAGACGAATGCTGCCAAAGCGGCTGAACATCAGATAGATCGCAAAGAACAGGAAGAGTGCCACCACCAGGATGTAATACCACTTGAAGCTGGCGATGATGGTGTCTTTGGCGCCGCTGAACCAGGATGCCGCCGTATCGGGATCGAAGACCCCGAATAGCAGGAAGAGGGTGATCACAGTCAGGGCCGTGGTCGCCATGGTTGAATTAAGGCCTTTGAATATCCCTTTGGTCGCTCTCATTGACCCTCCTTAGTCTTGATTGTAAAAGTCTTCACCGACATGATCGCCGGCGCCGCCGATGGCGCGATAGACCAGCTTGCCTGCGCTATCATCGCGATGGTCGACCAAGCTGACTGAAGGCTGACCATTAACCGCATGGCGCTTGCCAAGGAAGATAGCCATGGGGATGCCTACATTGGAGATACCGCTACTGATCCAGAGGCGGTTGAAATCATAGCTACCACCAATGAACTCGAGCTGGGCCAAACCATTATCCAGACCAGAGAGGTAGAAATTCATGGCGCTCTCATTGGGGAACAGATGCACCAGCACATAGGCATAACGCATCTCGTTGACCAGCTCCTTGAGGGTGAAACGGCCGGTGTTGGTACAGGAGAGGGGGATTTCACCATCATAGTGGTGTACTTTGAGGGTGTTGGGGTCTTCATCGTAACGGGGCTGATAACGAATGAAAGCAGAGGTGTCGGGCAACTCGTAGCGCACGCGCACCACGGTTAACTCGGTAACCAGAGACTTGATGTCCAGATCGTTTGTCATCATCTTGTTCCTCAAATATCAGGTTTAAATTTGGTAAAGGCCGCATAAAATACCACGAAAATGCTTTGAGCTGAAACTAAATGACACATAGGCCTCTTGACCCAAGTGTTGATTGGCCCGAGAATCCGCACCCTACAACGCCTCTTTAATGGTCTGATACCATGGAAAAACATGATGAAGTCTTGGTCGCGCTGCGCCAAATCATTCGAGCCATCGATATGCACTCGAAGCGTTTGATCAAGGAGGCGGGTCTAACGGCACCACAATTATTGCTGCTCAAAGGAATAAATGAGCTGGGGCAGATCTCGATGCGCCAGCTGGCCAACCACACCAATATGAGTCAGGCCACCGCCACGACCATCATGGACAGGCTGGAGAGTCGTGGTCTGGTGCAACGGATCCGCAGTCAGACCGATAAGCGCAAGGTACATGCCACTGTGACCGAGCAGGGTCAACTGCTGCTGGCTCAGGCTCCGACGCCCTTGCAGGTGCACTTTATTCAGCGCTTTCAGTCGCTGGAAGTCTGGGAGCAGACCCTGCTGCTCTCTTCGCTGCAACGCATCTCCCACATGATGAATGCCAGCGGGATAGATGCCGCCCCCGTGCTGAGCGTGAATTCACTCACCGACTGAGTGACATATATGCAAAAAGCCCCCGACGGGGGCTTTTTGCAATCTCATCGCGCAAGCGTCTTACTCTTCCAGCGAGATACCGATATTGGATACACCATCCTGAGCCGCGAAGGCTTTGATGGCGAGGATCCGGTCGCTGTCACGCTCATGGGCGACCCGCTTGAGCAGCTCGACCTGGAACTCCAATTCCGCCTCCATATACTCGTGCTCATAGAGCTCTTCTTCGGTCAGATCGCGCTCTTCCAGCAGTTCGATGAAACCCGCTACCGTACCGACCGAAGCGTGGCTGGCATCCATTGCCTCTTCGCCAACCCGGCAGATCACCGAGTTATAGGCACAGCCCAGGGCCACGCAGGCATCCAGTGCAGGATAGGCACCGTAGGATTCGAATTTGCCTGGCTCGGGAATATAGACCTCAAACGCCTCCAGGATAGCCCCCAGATTGACGCGAGACCCCTTGACCGTAAGGTAGCTCCACATCTGATCCAGAGCGTGGCGATAGGCCTTGGCATCACCAAAACCCGAGGCCTGGGCGAACAAGGCATAATTCGGATACATACGCTCGGCCAGAGCCAGGGTATAGACGGTTTGCTGCCAAGGTTGTAACTCGGCCAGTCGCTTATAAAACTTGTCACCAAACACGGCAGGAGATCCTTCATAAAATGTGGGGCAGATTGTAGCCCACGGGGGGACGCGGCGAAAACGAAAAAGCGAGCTGGTCGACTTTGTTGCCCTGACAAGTCGGGTAAGATGAAAAGAGCGGCCTCCCCTCCCTCGCCGCCTGCCTTATGAGGAATTCGCCAATGAGCCAACGAACCCTGCTACTGCTCAGTCAGGACAATGCCCACTACCAGCGTCTGTTGCAGGCCGCGCGTCTGCCTCATCTTCGCATCCTGCGAGCCGACAACCCAAGTGAAGCCGAGTCCCTCATCGGCGAGGCTCATATTCTGCTCGCCGAGCCTGCACGCGCCAAACCCTTGCTGGCACGAGCAAACAAGCTGAGCTGGCTGCAATCGAGCTACGCAGGGGTGGATGTACTGCTGGGCAACGACTGTCGCCACGATTATCAACTCACCAATGTGCGTGGCATCTTCGGCCCCCTGATGAGTGAATATGTGTTCGGCTACCTGCTCAGCCTGACCCGTCAACTCGCCTGCTACCGCGAGCAACAGGCGCAGCAACGTTGGCAGAGCCATCCCTATCAGGGACTCAAGGGCAAGACACTACTGGTGCTTGGCACCGGCAGCATAGGCCAGCATATCGCCCAGACCGGTCGGCATTTCGGCATGCGGGTGCTCGGGGTCAGTCGCAGTGGCCACGAGCGCGTTGGCTTTGATGAGGTGTACCAGCTGGCCGCGCTGAATCGATTACTGAGCCAGAGCGATGTTATAGTGAGCGTGTTGCCAGCAACCCGCGAGACCCGTCATCTGTTCACCCGGGAACGCTTCGAACACTGCAAGCCGAACGCCATCCTGTTTAATGTCGGTCGCGGCACGGCCATCCACACCCAGGATTTGCTCGATGCCCTGGCTGCCGGCAAGCTGGCCCATGCCGTGTTGGATGTGTTCGAGCAAGAGCCCTTGCCCGCCGACAGTCCGCTCTGGTCAACCCCCAACCTCATCATCACGCCCCACAACAGCGCCTACAGCTTTCCCGAAGACGTGGCCCAGATCTTCGTGCGCAACTACATCCATTTCATCGACGGTCAGCCTCTGGATGGGCGTATCGACTTCGACAGAGGCTACTAAGCCCCAAGCCCAGACCGGCTGACCTGGCGTGTCAGCCACAATAAAAAA
>NZ_AQGQ01000039.1 GCF_000388115.1 Aeromonas molluscorum 848 | reverse complement strand
CGGCATCAACCTTGATGATCTTGAGACCAAAGTGATCGCCAAACATCTCCATCACCTGAACGCCTTCGTTCAAACGCAGCAGACCGTTGTCGACAAAGACGCAGGTCAGGCGATCGCCGATGGCGCGGTGCACCAACATGGCAACCACGGAGGAGTCCACGCCGCCGGAGAGGCCGAGGATCACTTCGTCGTCGCCCACCTGTGCACGAATGCGGGCCACGGCATCATCTATGATGGTGGCCGGGGTCCACAGGCATTGGCAGCCGCAGATCTCTTTGACGAAATGCTCGAGCAGACGCGCGCCCTGACGGGTGTGAGTCACTTCCGGGTGGAACTGCACGCCGTAGAAGCGCTTGGCCTCATCGGCCATGGCGGCATGGGGGCAAGTCGCGGTCTGGGCGATGGTGGTGAAACCGGCCGGGATCTCGGTGACCTTGTCGCCGTGACTCATCCAGACATCCAGCAGGGCATTGCCATTGGGGGCAATGGCATCTTCGATGTTGCGCAGCAGCGCACTGGTCTGGCCGGACTGACCCAGCACTTCGACCTGGGCATAACCGAATTCACGTTCGGTGGAGGATTGCACCTTGCCACCGAGCTGCTCGGCCATGGTCTGCATGCCGTAGCAGATACCAAACACGGGCACACCGGCGTTGAACACGTATTCGGGGGCACGGGGGCTGCCCGCCTCGGTCACGGATTCCGGGCCGCCGGAGAGGATGATGCCGTTCGGGTTGAATTCGCGGATCTGCGCTTCGGTCACATCCCAGGCCCACAGCTCGCAGTAAACGCCGATTTCACGGACACGGCGGGCGATAAGCTGGGTGTACTGAGAACCGAAATCCAGGATCAGGATACGGTGAGCGTGAATATTTTTAGTCATTTTATTCCTGCATCAGGCTGATGTTGTAACAAAAGGCTCGGGGATAAAAAACGGTGTAGAAACGGGGCCGCAGCCCCGTTTTATCAGCCCATCCGGTAGTTGGGGGCTTCTTTGGTAATGGTCACATCGTGAACGTGGGACTCTTTCATCCCGGCGCCGGAGATGCGCACGAACTCGGCCTTGGTGCGCATTTCGTCGATGGTGGCGCAGCCAGTCAAGCCCATGGAGGAGCGCAGGCCACCCATCTGCTGATGGATGATCTCTTTGAGGCGGCCCTTGTAAGGTACGCGCCCTTCGATCCCTTCCGGCACCAGCTTGTCAGCGGCGTTATCGGTCTGGAAATAACGGTCGCTGGAGCCCTTGGACATGGCGCCCAGAGAACCCATGCCACGGTAGGATTTGAAGGAGCGGCCCTGATAGAGCTCGATGTCGCCCGGCGCCTCTTCAGTACCTGCGAACATGGAACCGACCATAACACAGCTGGCACCTGCGGCGATGGCCTTGGCCACGTCGCCGGAGAAGCGGATGCCGCCATCGGCGATCACGGGAACGCCAGTGCCTTCCAGGGCGTCAACGGCGTCGGAGATGGCAGTAATTTGGGGAACGCCGACACCGGTCACGATGCGAGTAGTACAGATGGAACCCGGCCCGATACCCACCTTGACGGCATTGACGCCTGCGGCGACCAGCGCCAGGGCGCCAGCGGCGGTGGCCACGTTGCCACCGATGATTTGCAGCTCGGGATAGGCATCGCGGGTCGCTTTGATGCGATCCAGCACGCCCTGGGAGTGGCCGTGGGAGGAGTCAATCAGCAGCACATCCACACCGGCTTCCACCAGGGCGGCAACGCGCTCTTCGTTACCGGCACCGGCACCGACGGCAGCGCCAACCCGCAGACGACCCTTGTCGTCTTTACAGGCGTTCGGCTTGCGCTCGGCTTTCTGGAAGTCTTTAACGGTGATCATGCCCTTGAGTTTGAAATCGGCGTTGACCACCAGCACCTTCTCGATGCGGTGTTTCTGCATCAGGGCCACCACCTCTTCACGAGGAGCCCCTTCGCGCACTGTCACCAACCGGTCTTTCTGGGTCATGACTTGTTCGACGGTCTGGGAGAGGTCTATCACGAAGCGCACGTCACGGCCGGTGATGATACCGACCAGCAGGTTGCCCTCGGTCACCACAGGGTAACCGGCGAAACCGTTCTTGTGGCTCAGCTCCTTGACCTGGGCAATGGTCATGTCGGGACGCACGGTCACGGGGTCGGAAACGACACCACTTTCGTACTTCTTGACCTTGCGGACTTCGGCAGCCTGCTGCTCGATGGACATGTTCTTGTGAATGAAGCCGATACCGCCTTCCTGGGCCAGTGCGATAGCCAGACGGGCTTCGGTCACTGTGTCCATGGCAGCGGAAATCATCGGGATATTCAGGGAGATAGCAGACGTCAGCTGAGTACGCAGATCGGCTGTATTAGGAAGAACAGTGGAGTGGGCTGGAACCAACAGTACATCGTCGAAGGTCAGCGCTTCTTTGGCAATCCTGAGCATGGCAATATCTCACCGTTGAGGAGTGGGGGTGGAAAATATTGCCGACAAATTTTACTCATGGTTTACCGGTTGGTAAAGAAGTATTTTTTAATTTTTGTGGCATTGCCCGCTTTTAGAAAGCCAAACAGGCAAAAACCTCACAAATTCAGTCGTAAAATGGCCCTTTTTACGCCGAATAATGTTCCGGCGCAGCCCGAGTGATTTCAGATGGGCACCAAGGCACGCTTAGCGCCCTCCCCCGATCTCTTCGGCTGACACCGTCGCAATGAGCCTCGACTTATCAAGCACCTCATGAGTCTTGTGTCGCGAGAATTACCCCTGGTAGCGACCGGGCTTGTGCCAGTTCATCAACATGGCATTCATGGCCAGGGCACTCAAGGCCGACCAGAGCAGCAAGGAGGCTGGCAGCAGGCTCGAGGAGAGCGCAAACAGCAACAGATCCAGCAGCATTTGGGTCTTGCCTGCATTGATGCCAAACCTGGCCTGCAGCCAGAGAGTCACCACGCCAGTACCACCGACCGAGGCATTGTGACGGGCGAGTGACAAGACCCCCATGCCGATGAAGGTACCTCCGACCAGGGCGGCAAACAGCGGATGTATGTAGGTGACCGTCTGCAGATGGGGCACTATCTGGCTGGTCGCCGCGAGGGCGATATTGACAATCAGCGTCTTCAAGGTGAAGGCGCGCCCCATGCGGACATAGCAAAACAGCATGAAGGGGATATTGGTCAAAATGAACAGCAAGCCGATGGGCAGCTCGACCAGATAGGAGAACAGCAGCGCCATGCCCGCCACGCCGCCGGTGATCATGCCGGCCAGCTTGAGCATGTAAAGACCGATGGCAATGAACATGACCCCCAGTGTCAGGCCATAGACATCATCCTTGACGTTATGGACAAGCCCGGCATTGATGCCTGCTGGCGGTAATGTCGCCTCGTTTGCCATGCCGTTTACCATAAGACTCCTTGTGATGGACCGATAGAGACCCTGCCGTCAGGGAAAGGCGTCAGCGCCAGATCTGAGCTAACGCGGTACTTGCGTCTTGATGACGCAGCAAAAATGACGCCAACCGTGACAAGTCGCTGCGCTTTGCGCATAAATTTGGTTTATTACACCACCATTACTACTTTGATTAGCATTTTAATCCACCCCGGCGACCCCCAACGTGGGCCAACCAGCATGAACAGGATTTATTGGGTAATAAGCCCCATCTGATGGACTCCCCGCATCGTCCCCTCTCAACCACAACCCTTGCCAGACAAGGACTGGCTACTCAAAAGATGATCCAGGTGGTGGGGCTGGCATGGGTGCCTTGGCAAAGAGTGCATTGAGAGCGAACTTGATGACTCGGCAATCCTAATGACTAGCGCCAAACATGCACCATTTTGGTACAACACAGCACCTTGGTGGTGCAGACGCACTATTGAACGATGACTGCGGAGCATCTTCACCAGAGCCCAAGAATCAGACAGCAGTCGTAAGGATGGGGATTGAATAGGCGCCAAACGGAGGCTCATCTGCCATCAAAAAAGTGGCGGCTCATGTGATGAGGCTCTTAGCCAGAGCCCCGTGATCCACGCTCAATGCCCAGCGCCGCAAGATTGACACAACAGACGGGGACGTATCGCGCCGACAGTGTCGTCATCCATAGCCCAATCCGGTAGTTGTCATCGGCTAGTCCGCCCTCCATGATGCGGGCTATGCCTGCGCCTGGGCGTACATGATTGCAACTATTTCAAGGAAGTAAGATGAGAACATCGGATTATGCAAGGCTGTTATTGCTGGCCGCCATCTGGGGAGCCAGCTTTCTGTTTATGCGTATTGCCGCCCCTGCGTTTGGCTCAATCAACACCGCTTTTTTACGGGTCTTGTTCGCTCTGATCGGGTTAGCCATCATCTTGCTGCTGATGCGATCTCCTCTGCGCTTTGAAGGCAAGCTCAAGCCCATCATGCTGCTTGGGATCATCAACTCAGGCATCCCTTTTCTGATGTACGCCATCGCCGCACTCTGGTTACCCGCCGGCTACTCGGCGATCTTGAATGCGACCACCCCCTTGATGGGCGCCCTGATCGGTTTTTCCTGCTTCAGCGAACAGTTAAGTGGCCGCAAGTGGCTGGGGGTCGTGTTGGGGCTCCTTGGTATCACCCTGATCACCACGACTGGCGAGGTTGCGCTGAGCGAAACCGTCATCACGGGGGTACTGGCCTGCCTGATTGCCACCGCCTGCTACGGCTGTGCGGGTTTCCTGACCCGGCGCTGGATCACGGCGCGCGGCGGCCTGGATGTCAAGCTGGTCGCCTTTGGCAGCCAGCTGGGCGCCACCCTCTTCCTGCTGCCCTTCTTTGGCTATGGGGTGACGGCCGGCCCCGTGGTTGATTGGGCCATTCCCGAGGTGTGGGCCAGCATATTGGCCGTCGGCTTTATCTGTACCGCACTCGCCTATCTTATCTATTTCAGGCTGATCGCCGACATTGGGCCGCTGCGTTCCCTGACGGTAACCTTCCTCATCCCTCCCTTTGGCATATTCTGGGGTTATCTGGTGTTGGGCGAGACCCTCACCGAAGGCTTCATGCTCGGCGGTGTCATCGTTTGCCTCTCGGTCTGGCTGGTGGTCAGTCCGGCCAAGCCCATACCGAGCCAGTTGCTGGGCAGCAAGTGATCATCCTGTGGCCAAAGCCGGGGGAGGTGCTCGGCTCCTGGCCTGAACTGCGCTAAGATGGTGCCATCGTCTCACCTCCCCGAGTCCACCATGGACAGTGGGACAGCAGAAGGGCCCAGCGTGAGCCAGTCCAATCAACAGCAAGTGTTTACCGTCACCCGCCTCAATAGCGCAGTACGCATGATACTGGAGCAGGATCTGGGGCTGGTGTGGCTGACCGGAGAGCTCTCCAACCTGGCGATGCCAAGTTCGGGGCACTGGTACTTCTCCTTGAAAGACATCTCGGCCCAGGTACGTTGCGCCATGTTCAAGGGCAACAACCGCCGGGTACCGTTTCGCCCGCAAGATGGCATGCAGGTGCTGGTGCAGGCCCGGGTCTCCCTCTATGAGCCCCGCGGCGAATATCAGTTGATCATCGAGTCCATGCAACCGGCCGGGGATGGCGCCCTGGCCCTGCGCTTCGAGGAGCTCAAACGCCGCCTCGCCGCAGAGGGCCTCTTTGATGCAGCCCGCAAACGCCCGCTCCCCACCAATCCCAAGGCGGTGGGCATAATCACCTCGGCCACCGGGGCGGCCCTGCACGATATCCTCACCGTGCTGGGACGCCGCGCCCCCTCACTGCCCATCTTCATCTATCCGACGCAGGTGCAGGGCAACATGGCCAGTGGCCAAATAGTGGCCGCCATCGAGCTCGCCAATCGCCGCGCCGAGGTGGACGTGCTGATCGTCGGCCGTGGTGGTGGCGCCCTCGAAGATCTCTGGTGCTTCAACGAGGAGCGGGTCGCCCGGGCCATTCACGGCTCGGCCATCCCTGTGGTGAGCGCCGTGGGTCATGAGGTGGATATCACCATCAGCGATCTGGTGGCTGACTTGCGCGCGCCCACCCCCTCCGCCGCTGCCGAACTGGTGGCGCCGGATCAGAGCGAGCGCATCAATCAGCTCAATCGCCTCACCCAGCGCCTGAGTCAAGCCATGGCCCGCCAGCAGACCCAGCAGGTCCACCACTTCACCCTGCTCGCGAAAAGGCTTGAGCATCAAGACCCCAAACGCCGCCTCGAGCAGCAGTCCCAGCGCCTCGATGAACTGGGTAACCGCTTGCAGCAATTGCTGAGTCAGCGCCTGCATCAGGGGGAGCGACGGCTCAACCAGCTCGCGCAACGGCTGCAATCCCAGAGCCCTGAACGGCGTCTGGCACAGGGTCGGCGGCGCCATCAACTGGCAGAGGCGCGCTTGCATAGCCTGATGAGCAAGCGGCGCGAGCAGGCCGAACATAAACTGGCCATGCTCAGTGCCCGCCTCGATGGAGTCAGCCCCCTCGCCACCCTGGGGCGCGGCTACTCCATCACCCGCAGCCAGCAGGGTGAGGTTGTGAGTCATGCCCGCCAGGTGAGTGCCGGGCAGTCGCTGGTCACTACCCTGGCAGAGGGCCACTTGCTGGTGCGGGTAGAAGAGGTGCACAACCGATAACTAACAACGGGGGGCTTTGCAGCGCCCCCGTTTTATCCCCTCCTTTTTGTTGGCGCAGCACTGTCACACCAGCGAGTGACCCGCGGCCCCGGTCGGGTGGGCAGATGCCGCGTCGGCTCCCGCCAGTGGATTGAGTTGCACATATTCGAACAGACCCGCCTGTAGATTGACGGTCCAAAAACGCCCCGCCAGGGTCAGCTCAAGCCGCTCTCCGATCAGCACAGCCAAGCCATGTTGCTGCCAGGTCTGAAAAAGCGGCAGCAGCTGCGCCTTCACATCGTCAGGTAAAAGTGCCAGCACCAACCCGCCAGTGTCGAGGGCACCGCGCAGCAGCGCATCCAGCTCGGCATGGGGATTGCGCCCCATGACCATGCCGGGAGCCCGCCTCCCCGCGGCCAGCGCCTGATGCCAAGGCGTCAAGTCCCGGCCGTACATCAGGCCATGCCCGTGCACATTACCCCCCGCCCCCGCCCCAAACGGCAGGATCTCGGCGCCACCTTTGGCCATCTGGTTATAACGACTCTGCTCGCTGTCTGTGCGTCGCCAATGGCTGCAAGAGAGGCGCTGCCAACCGCCCTGCTCCAGGGTTTGAGCGCCATACCCGTACATGGTTGCCCGCTGCGGGCCATCGGCCGCCCAGCCGAGCCGGCCTTTCTCCTGCACCCTGTCCAGGTGGGTGCCCGGCATGGGGATCAGCTGATAGAGATCCACGCCGTGCACACCGCTGGCCATCACATCCGCGATGTCCTGGCGCCAGATGGCATCATCCTGACCGGGTAGACCAAAGATAAGATCCGCCACTATCACGGCCTCATCGACCCGGGTCAACTCGGCAAGTCGCGCCAGCACCCGCCCCCTCTCATCGATACGAGCCGCCTGTTGGCGAACTTGCGTGTCAAAGCTCTGTACCCCGAACGAGAAACGGTTGAACCCGCCCGCCAGGGCCGTCTGCCACTTCTGCTCATCGAACCCGTTAAGCCGCCCCTCAAGGGTCAGCTCTGCATCCTGGGTAAGGGGGAAACGTTGTATGACCTCAGCCAAGCGGGCCAGATCCCCGGCCGCCATGTCGGTCGGCGTGCCGCCGCCCACATAGACCGCCGCAAAGGGGGCACTTTGCGCCAGGGGAGTCTCTGCCCCCTGTCGCAGGTTTTCGCAAAGAGCCGCCATATAACGGCTCATCCGCGCCGGATTTGCCCCATTTTCGAAGAAATTGCAGAAGCTGCAGCGCTTTTTGCAAAAGGGGATATGAATATAAAGGGCGCGATCCCTGGCCCCGGTCGCCTCTTGCCACCAGCGCTGCCACCCCTTGTCATCCAGAGCCAGGGGTCTGGCACCTCCCCGACTGGCATGGGCCGCTATTTTGGCGGTAAAGGCAAATTTAAGGGGATCCGGGCTGGACAGTCCGGTCATGGTTGGCGTCAGTATCATCGGAGGTGGGATCTGCTAGGGAATATTTATACGAATGATAACCACTATCAATAACCACGAAACTTGCGCCAGATCAACACCCTGACCAATAACAACACCTGGCTACCCCTGGTTAACGCCATTCATGGATCCAGTTAACAGAATCCTTACTAAAGCCGGGGTAATGTGAGCCGATAGAGTACCAAGCTTGCTGCATTGCCATGCCTGCCAAGTGATAGACCCCTTCCCCGTATCTGGACTCAGTTACCCATGCAAAACCTCTCGCTCAACTGGAAGATCTTTCTCCCCCTGGCCCTGGTAATAGGCGCCAGTTTCGCGCTCAGCTTCGAGCTCTCAGCTTGGTTGCAACGCGATCTGGCCCTGCGCCTGGCGGGCGAGAAGGTGGAGAGCACGGCCAACAGCTACATGGATCAGCTCAACGTCATGATGATGACGGGGGTCATCGCCAACCGCGCCATAGTACAGACCAAGATAATGAGCGAGGCCGGGATCACGGAGGCTAGGCTGATCCGCGCCCCTGCCGTCAGCTCGCTGTTTGGCCCAGGTCATCCGGATCAACAGATCGTCGATGGGTGGGACAAGCGTGCCATCGAACAGGGAGAGACCTTGCTCGAACAAAAAGGCAACCAGCTCACCCTGATAAAACCCTTCAAGGCGTACCAAGAGTACCGTGGCACCCAGTGCCTCACCTGTCATCAGGTCGCCGAGGGAACCGTCATGGGAGCCGTGCGCATCAGTTACGACTTGAGTCACATCTTTGCCGAGATCCGCGACAACAACTGGCTGCTGAGCGGGTGCCTGGGGTTGGTATTTGGCTTAGGCTTTGGCCTGCTGTGGTGGGTGCTGCAGCGTTACGTCAAACGTCCCGTCTATCGGCTGCAGCGCACCATGGTGCAGATGGCCAAGGAGCGGGATCTCTCCCTGCCCCTGGTCAACCAGAGTCAGGATGAGCTGGGTCAGATGACCCGCGCGGTCAACGACATGGTGCAAGGCTTTCGCCACAGTCTGGCCGAGGTTGAGGGTGCCACCGCCGAGCTATACCGGGAGTCGAACCAGATCCGCCAGGTCGCGACCCAGACAGAAGGTTCGGCTCGCCAGCAGGAACAGATGACGACCCAGGTCGCCACCGCGGTGAGCGAGCTGGCCGCCAGCTCCCACGAAGTCCGCGAACATGCTCGCCACAGCGCCGAGCTCTCGACCCTCACCAATGACGATGCCGCCAACACCAGCCGCCTCGCCCGGCACTCCATCACCGACATGGGTGAGATGTCAGCCGAAATTGCCCGGGTCGACACCGTGATCCAGCAACTCGATAGCCGCTGCCTCGCCGTGGATGGGGTATTGGAGGTGATCAAGGGGATTGCCGATCAGACCAACTTGCTGGCCCTCAACGCGGCCATCGAGGCCGCCCGTGCCGGTGAACAGGGACGCGGCTTTGCCGTGGTGGCCGATGAAGTCAGGGCGCTCTCCAGCCGCAGCCGCACCGCCAGTGAGGAGATAGCCCGGATGATTGCCGCCCTGCAGCAGGAAGCCCAGAGTGCCGTACAGGTCATTGGCGATGCCAAGCTCAAGGCGAATGACAGCATTCAAAAGACGGAAGCCACGTTGGCGGCAATGCAGACCATCATCGATCGCATCGCCAATATCAATGATCTCAATGCCCAGATGGCACAGTCAGCCCAGGAGCAGGACAGAGTCTGTCAGGAGGTCGATGGCGCCGTGAACGAGATCCGCAGCACATCGAACGATACCCTGAGCCAGGCCCACAGCGCCAATCTCGCCAGCGAGCAGCTGGTCACCCAGTGCCAGAAGCTCGAAGCCCTGCTCAAGACCTACCGCTGGTGATGAACCACACAGTGCCTGCGGTTTCAGCCATTGCCGGGCAGCCATAAAAAAAGCGCGACCTCGGTCGCGCTTTTTCGTTGCAAGCCATCAATAGGGTGATCAGCGTGCGTTGCGTTCGGCCACTGCCTCTGCCAGGGTGCGCAACAGGCTTTCGGTATCGTCCCAACCGATGCAGGCATCGGTGATGCTCTGACCGAAGGTGAGCTGGCATCCTTCCACCAGATCCTGGCGACCTTCCACCAGATGGCTCTCGACCATGACCCCGAATACGGCCTTGCTGCCGGCACGGATCTGGCCAGCCACATCCTCGGCCACCAGCATCTGGTTCTTGTATTGCTTGCTGCTGTTGGCATGGCTGAAGTCGATCATCACCTTCTGGGGCAGACCCGCCTTGTCCAATCCCTTCACGACCTCATCCACATGTGCGGCGCTGTAGTTCGGTTCACGGCCACCGCGCAAGATGATATGACAGTCCGGGTTGCCGGCGGTGGAGACGATGGCGGAGTGGCCATACTTGGTCACCGACAGGAAGTGGTGTGGCGCGCTGGCGGCGCCGATGGCGTCGATGGCGACCTTGATGGTGCCGTCGGTGCCATTCTTGAAGCCCACCGGGCAGGAGAGACCGGAGGCCAGCTCACGGTGTACCTGGGATTCGGTGGTACGGGCACCGATGGCACCCCAGCTCATCAGATCCGCCACGTATTGCGGGGTGATCATGTCGAGGAACTCGGAGGCGGTCGGCATGCCCAGATCGTTGAGCTCAAGCAGCAGCTTGCGACCGATGCGCAGGCCGTCATTGATCTTGAAACTGTTGTCCAGATGGGGGTCGTTGATCAATCCCTTCCAACCAACAGTGGTGCGCGGCTTCTCGAAATAGACCCGCATCACTATCTCCAGCTGATCCTTGTACTGATCTCGCAGGATCTTGAGACGCTTGCCGTATTCGATGGCGGCGACCGGATCATGGATGGAACAAGGACCAATCACCACCAGCAGGCGCTGATCTTCATCGGTCAGGATCTTGTGGATCCCCTGGCGGGACTCAAATACGGTGGAGACGGCCGCCTCGGTCGCCGGAAACTTCTCAAGCACCGCAACCGGGGGCAATAACTCTTTGATTTCACTGATACGAACGTCGTCGGTTTGATGCTGCATACTTCGGCTTCCTGCTTGGCTAGACACATTGCTTGCACCAATCTAGCCCGAGCAACCCCAGAGTGTAAATAGAAAATTACATCACACAATAAAATATCTTCAAGCGGATCATTGCATGTTATTGAAATGATGCTAGTCAGTCATGGGCGGTGTGCCAAGCCCATGAAAAAGGCCCGCGAAATGCGGGCCTTTGCTCAAGATGTCAGGGGCAGCAGGCTGCCCGTCAAGCAACCTGGCTAATGCTGGCGAGCTTCTCGAAGTAATCGGGGAAGGTCTTGGAGGTGCAACCCGGATCATTGATGGTCACCGCGGTGTCCGACAGCGCCACCAGAGAGAAACACATGGCGATGCGGTGATCGTTGTAGGTATCGATGGCCGCATGCTGCAACTGGGCAGCCGGGGTCACGGTGATAAAGTCGTGACCCTCCTCCACCTCGACGCCCAGCTTGCGCAGCTCGGTCGCCATGGCAAAGAGACGATCCGTCTCCTTCACCCGCCAGTTGTAGATATTGCGAATGGAGGTGGGTCCCTTCGCAAACAGCGCCGTGGTGGCTATGGTCATGGCCGCATCCGGGATCTGGTTCATGTCCATGTCAATACCATGAAGCGGCGCCTGCTCGGCCTCGATGAAGTCATCGCCCCAGGTGATGCGGGCGCCCATCTTCTCCAGCACGTCGGCAAAGTGAATGTCGCCCTGAATGCTGTGTTTGCCGATACCGGTGACTCGCACCTTGCCCTTGATGGCGCCTGCTGCCAGGAAGTAGGAGGCGCTCGATGCATCCCCCTCCACCAGGAAATCCCCCGGGCTGACATAGCTCTGGTTGCCCTTGATGTAGAAGGTCTGGTAGTTGTCGTGCTCAATCACCACACCAAACTGCTTCATGATGTGCAGGGTGATGTCGATGTAGGGCTTGGAGACCAGTTCGCCCTTGATGTGGATACGCGTATCCCCGGCGGCCATGGGCGCGGCCATCAGGAAGGCGGTCAGGAACTGGCTGGAGACGGAGCCATCTATGTGAACGTCGCCGCCCCAGAGGCCTTTGGCATCGATGGCCAGCGGCGGGAAACCATCGCGCTTGAGGTACTGCACATGGGCACCGGCCTCGCGCAGGGCATCGACCAGGTGACCAATGGGGCGCTCCTCCATGCGCGGCTCGCCGGTCAGCATGTATTCGCCTGAACCCAGGCAGAGGGCGGCACAGAGTGGGCGCATGGCGGTACCGGCATTGCCGAGAAAGAGCGTGACAGATTCGCTCACCGCGAAGCTACGGCCCAGGCCTTGCACTTCACACACCGTTTTGTCGGCGGAGAGTTTGTATTTGACCCCGAGCTGGCCGAGGGCCGCCAGCATGTGGCGAATGTCATCGCTGTCGAGCAGGTTGGTGAGGCGGGTGGTGCCCCGAGCCAGGGCTGCCAGCAGCAGGGCTCGGTTAGAGACACTCTTGGAGCCGGGTAGATTCACGACCCCTTCGACACGGGCGATAGGTTCCAAACGCAACGAATTCATAGCCTTCCTGTACTGATATCAAAAAACACCTGCCCGGACGTTATCAGCCAAGGAGAGTGAGGGCAAGGCTCTTGCTTGCCCCCCTCTCTCCCCTAACTTGCAGGGTGGGTGCCAAAGTGAAACGAGACGGCGCCCCGAGGAGCGCCGTTGCATAAACGTGGCCGCGGCCACGCTCAGAGGCGCGCCAGCGCTGAGTCATTCAGCTGACCTGGCTCAACCGTGCTGCTTGGCAAAGCGCTCCATGAAACCCACCAGGGCTTCGACCCCGGCCAGCGGCATGGCGTTGTAGAGGCTGGCCCGCATGCCACCGACGATGCGATGCCCCTTGAGTGCCAGCAGGCCCGCGGCCTCGGATTCGGCCAGGAACAACTTGTCCAGGGTGTCATCCTTGAGCTGGAAGGGCACGTTCATGCGCGAGCGGCAGGCCGGGTCCACCTGATTGGCATAGAAGCTGGAGTCATCTATGTAGCCATAGAGCAACTCGGCCTTGGCACGGTTGCGCGCCTCTATCTCGGTCAGGCCCCCTTGTTCTTTCAACCACTCGAACACCAGTGCGGCCAGATACCAGGCATAGGTGGGCGGGGTGTTGAACATGGAGTCATGCTTGGCGGTCAGGGCGTAATCAAACACCGCGGGCACATCCGCCCGGGCCTGGGCCAACAGATCGTCCCGGACGATGGCGATGGCGAGGCCAGAGGGACCGATATTCTTCTGGGCACCGGCATAGAGGATGCCGAAGCGGCTCACGTCGATGGGACGGGATAGGATAGTGGAGGAGAGATCCGCCACCAGCGGCACGTCTCCGGTGGCCGGGATGTCGAACATCTCTATGCCGTCGATAGTTTCATTCGGGCAGTAATGGACATAAGCGGCCTCGCTGCGAAATGCCGGAGTCGGCAGCAGGTGGCTTATCCCTTGCGCCGTCTTGGCCACACCGGCGTGGGTCAGGATGTCGCCGAACTTGTGCGCCTCATCCACGGCGCTCTGGGCCCACACACCAGTTAGCAGGTAGTCGGCTTTCTTGTTGGCACCGCCGAGCAGGTTCATGGGTACGGCAGAGAACTGGCCGCGACCACCGCCATGCATGAACAGCACCTTGTAGTTGGCCGGAATGGCGAGCAACTCGCGCAAATCCGCCTCGGCCTTCTCGGCGACCGCCATGAAGGGTTTGCCGCGATGGGAAAGCTCCATGACAGAGGCACCCAATCCCTGGAAATTACAAAATTCGCGCTGGGCGCGTTCCATGACTTCGACCGGCAACATGGCGGGGCCGGCGCAGAAGTTGTAAACCTGTTTGCTCATGACACTTTCCGTGAGGTGGTAAAGAGTGAAGGACTTCCCCGTTTTTACACGAAACAGCGCCCCTTCGGCAAAGGGTTTTTGGGAGCTGGCTCAAGGTTTTGCCGCCCAGGCCTTGCAGCTCGTCAATATCGATCAGGTGAAAGCGGCTGACCCAAAGGCCAGGCAGATGAGCGAGTGTCCATAACGGCACAAACCCCGCCGAGGCAGGGTCTGTGGTCAGAACCACGACGTTTTCAAGGGCCAGTCCCGGCTGCTCGCCCCGGGCTCAGAGCTTGGCGGTCAGCTCGGGAAGCAGGGTAAACAGATCCCCTACCAGGCCATAATCGGCAATCTGGAAGATGGGTGCTTCCCCATCCTTGTTGATGGCCACGATCACCTTTGACTCCTTCATACCCGCCAGATGCTGGATGGCGCCCGAGATCCCGACGGCGATGTAGAGTTCGGGGGCCACCACCTTGCCGGTCTGTCCCACCTGCAGATCGTTGCCGACAAAACCCGCATCCACGGCGGCGCGCGAGGCCCCCACCGCCCCGCCCAGCTTGTCGGCCAAGGCTTCAATCAGCGCGAATTGCGCCTTTGAGCCCAGGGCCCGCCCCCCGGAGACCACCACCCGGGCACTGCCAAGCTCCGGGCGGCTCGACACCACGGCCTGGCGGGAAACCAGGCGGGTACGCGTCGCGATGGTCAGGGACGGCAGGGCCTCAACGGGCGCACTCACCTCTCCCATGACCGCCGTGGGGAAGCTGCTGGCACGCAGCGTCATCAGCTTGATGGGCGCACTGCTCTGCACCCGGGCGATGGCATTGCCCGCATAGATGGGACGCAAGAAGCTGTCCTTGCCCTCGATGGCGATAACCTCGGAGAGCATCTCCATGCCAAGACGCGCCGCCATGCGGGGCAACAGATCCTTTGCCGTCGAACTCGCCGCCATCAACACATAGTGGTAGTCCTGGGCCAGGGCTGCGAGGGGCTTGTCCAGGCCATCGCACCAGTTGCAGCCAAGCTCCGCCAGCCGCACCCGGGTTACCCCTTGCAGGCGGGCAGCCTCCGTGGCCGCCTGGGTGATCTGGTCACCCAGCAGCAGCAGATGAATGTCGCCCTGCAGGGCCTTGGCAGCCCCGACCAGCTGGGCCGTGCTGACCGCCAGCGGGCCCTTCGCTTGCTGCGCAATGATCAATATGCTCATGGCAGTACCTTCGCCTCATGCTTGAGTTTGTCGATAAGTTCATCCACCGAGCCAACCCTTGCCCCGCCGCTGCGCACCGGGGGGGCCATGACCCCCAACTGCCGGTTCTGAGCGAGTGGGCTGATGCCCAGCGCGGCAAAGGGCTCCGTCTCCAGCGGCTTGCGTTTGGCCTTCATGATGTTGGGCAAGGAGGCAAACCGCGGCTCGTTGAGACGCAAGTCCACCGTCACCACCGCCGGCAGCGCCATCCCCAGCGTCTCCAGCCCGCCATCCACCTCACGGGTCACCAACAGCTCATCCCCCGCCCATTCGATGGCCGAGGCAAAAGTGGCCAGGGGCCAGTCGCACAGCGCCGCCAGCATCTGGCCGACCTGATTGTTGTCCGAATCGATGGACTGCTTGCCAAGCAGCACCAGATCCGGTTGTTCACGCTCGCAAACGACCTGCAGGGCCCGGGCCACGGTCAGGGGATCGAGTCGCTCGTCGCTGGTCCCCGGCGTGGAACCGCTATCCGATGTGACATAGTGCAGGGCGCGATCCGCCCCCAGTGCCAAGGCATGGCGTAGCTGTTCGCTTGCCGCGGCCGGCCCCAGGGTCACCACCACCAATTCGCTGGCAAGGCCCGCTTCACGCAGCCTGACTCCCTGCTCCACCGCGATCTCGCAGAATGGATTGATGCCCATCTTGACGTTGGCCAGCTCCACGTCGGAGCCATCGCTCTTGACCCGGATCTTGACGTTGTAGTCGACGACCCGTTTGACTGCGACCAGCAGCTTCATTCGGTCACTCCTCATCCTGTTGTTCGGTAGGCTTGCGCCACTACCATCCATGAATAATTCCGTATTGAGAGTTTACAGTAAGGTTGACGTTTACGTAAACTAACGCCACCCTAGGCCAAGTCGAGCACGGAGGCAAGATGGAACGAGAAGCAATGGAATACGATGTGGTCATCGTGGGAGGTGGCCCCGCGGGGCTCAGTGCCGCCATCGCCCTCAAGCAACGCGCGCCGGATTGCAGCGTCTGTCTGCTGGAAAAAGGGGCAGAAATAGGGGCTCATCTGCTCTCTGGCGCCCTGCTCGATCCCCGCGCCCTGCAGGAGCTGTTGCCCGCGCGCTGGCAGCAGGCGCCCCTTGGCACCGAAGTCAGCGAAGATCAGCTCTGGCTGCTGCAAAGTGACAGTCGCGCCACTCGGTTGCCCCACTGGGCCTTGCCCCCCAGCATGAACAATCAGGGTTGCCGCATCATCAGCTTGGGCACTCTCTGCCGCTGGCTCGCCAAGGAGGCCGAGTCCCTTGGGGTCGAGATCTACCCGGGGTTTGCTGCTAGCGAGCTCATCATCGAAGCCGGGGTGGTCAAGGGCGTGCTCACCGGCGATCTGGGTCTGGACAAGGCTGGCAAGCCCAAGGCGGATCATGTGCCCGGCATGGCGCTGCTCGGGCGCTATACCCTGCTGGCGGAGGGCGCGCGCGGGCACCTCGGCAAGCAAGCCATCCAGCAATTTGAACTGGCAAGCCCCACCCAGCCCCAGCACTATGCCCTCGGTTTCAAGGAGCTATGGCAGGTGCCTGCGGCTCAATCCCGGCCCGGACAGGTGCTGCATGGCAGCGGCTGGCCGCTCGGCGTTCAAGCGGGCAAGACTCGCAGCCATGGCGGCTTCTATCTCTATCATCTGGCGGACAATCAGGTCTCGGTCGGGCTCATTGTCGATCTCAACTACCAAAATCCCTGGCTCAGCCCCTTCGACGAGTTTCAGCGTTTGAAACAGCACCCTCTGCTCAAACAAGTCCTGCAAGGGGGCGAGCGCATCAGCTATGGTGCCCGCGCCATCACCAAGGGCGGCTGGCATTCACTGCCGCGCATGCACTTTCCCGGCGGCCTGTTGCTCGGCTGTGACGCAGGTACCCTGGATTTTTCCCGCATCAAGGGCATTCATTCCGCGATGAAGAGTGGCCTGCTGGCGGCCGAAACCCTGCTGCCCCACTTGGGTAAAAAGGAGCAAGGGGGACGGGAACTCGCCGACTATGACCAGGCCCTGGCGAGCAGCTGGCTCGGTGCGGATCTCAAGCAGGCCCGCAACTTCGGCGCCGCCTTGCACAGCACCGGCCCCTGGCTCGGCGGCGCCTTCAATTGGCTGGAGCAGCGGTTGTTCAAGGGACGCTCCCCGTTTCAACTGCTGGACAAGGGTGAAGATTACCGCGCCCTCAAGGCGGCCAATCGCTGCCAGCCCATCATCTATCCCAAGCCCGACGGGGTGCTGAGCTTTGACAAGCTCTCGTCCGTCTATCTGGCCAACACCAACCATGACGAAGACCAGCCCTGCCATCTGCGGTTGCAGGATGCGCGCATCCCCGTCGAGGTCAATCTGCCCACCTGGGCCGAGCCCGCAGTGCGATACTGCCCGGCCGGGGTATTCGAGCTGGTGACCCTGGCTGAACAGCCCCACCTGCAGATAAACAGCGCCAACTGTATCCACTGCAAGACCTGCGATATCAAGGATCCGAGCCAAAACATCATCTGGACCCCCCCACAGGGCGGCAGTGGACCCAACTACCCCAACATGTGATCCGACCAGGGTCGTTTTTTGGACAAACGGGATGAATATCAGCTGAATAAGCCCTGACAATGGCGGCGAGCGCCTGTATAGTTCGCCGCAGTCAGGTTGCCCATCGGCCCCGCTATGCTTCATACGATCCCCTTCTTGGGATCAAAGCCGCATGAACCTGTTCAACCATCCCTGATAACCCAAGACTTTAAGGGGGACAGATGATCACCGCCTACATCCTCAACAACAAGGTGCTCGACATCGTCACGCTCGGTCCTGACGATATCCTGCCCGACAACACCGTCTGGCTCGATGCCTACAAGCCTGACGCGGCGGAGCGAGAATGGTTGACGGGACTCTTTCTGGAAGAAGTCCCAGACAAAGAGGAGCTCGATGATATCGAGGCTTCTGCCCGTTTCTATTGGGACACGGACGGCCTGCATATCCACTCGCTGTTCCCCCAGCGAATCGGCCGTGACACCAAGGGTGTCCATGTCTCCTTTACCCTGCGCAACAATCTGCTGATCAGCATTCGCGAAGACGACATCGGCCTGGTACGACTGATGCGCCACTATATGCGTCAGGACAGACTGGAGGTGGAAGATGCCCTGGATGTCCTGCTCGAGGTGCAAAATCTCAAGGTCGAATACCTGTCCGATCTCATCGAAGATGGCTACAAGACCCTGGAAAATACCGCCGATCAGATCTTCGAACCCGATCAGATCAACGCCATGCTCAAAGAGCTGATGGCCCAGGAAGAGGCCAATGGCCAGATCCGCCTCTCGCTGCACGATACCCGGCGCGCGTTGCGTTTTCTCAAGCGCAGTCTGCGCCAGAAGATGACCAACGAGCAGAACAAGTGGATCGACGAGATGCTCCACGACGTGGAGTCTCTGCTGCCCCACACCCAGTTCCTGTTCGACAAGATCAACTTCCAGCTCGAGGCCTCCATGGGGGTAACCAATCTGGAGCAGAACAAGGTAATCAAGATCTTCTCGGTTGCCGCCGTCATCTTCCTGCCGCCGACCCTGATCGCCAGTATCTACGGCATGAACTTCGGTCGCATGCCAGAGCTGCAGTGGGAATATGGCTACTCCATGTCCCTGGTGCTCATGGTGCTCTCCTCCCTCGGCACTGGACTCTTCTTCAAACGCAAAGGCTGGCTGTAGCAGCTTTGGCACGGCATTATGGTACGAAGGGGCCCAAGGCCCCTTTCGTTTTGTGTCCCTGAAGCCGTTGCGCCATCCCGGTCTTTTTCGCTTCAACCTCTTGCAAGCCGGGTCCCAGTCCCCATATCTGTTGCACAACTCATCCATGATCCGCTTCGCCACCCATGACCCTCTATCCCGAACACCGTTACGATGACCATGGTCAGCTGCGCCCGCCGCTGTGGTTCTGGCCCATCAGCCTGCTGCTGACCCGCTCCGTCTGGTTGTTCGTGATGGCTGGCGCCAGCCGCCAGGGGGGCAGCGACATCCTGGCCCTGCTCTACCCGGAGCGCTGGAGTCTCTACGTGAGCCTGCTCACCGACCTGCCCGCGCTCCTGGCTCTGTTGGCCTGTGGCGGCACCTTCTCCAATCCCAATGGCTGGCGTGCTCGCCTGCGCCGCTTTAGCCCTGGCCTGCTACTCAGCTCGACCCTCACCGGCCTCATCATCCAGTGCCATGCCCTGATAAGCCTTGGCTGGCAATTTAGCTGGGCCAACGCGCTGGTACTGATCGCCAGCCTCTGGTGCCTCTGGTATCTGCTCAGGAGTCGTCAGCTGCGTGAATACGCGGCGGACAAACCCCACATCCCGAATGCTTGAGTCTGTGCCATCTAGCCGAGACAGCGCCGTGATCCGTTCCCGACAACCCGAGCTGATCAACATAGGATTGCCCCGAACAGGGCAATAAAGATCACTGGACAGGCGTCACCCGAATGGCGAGGGTCTGCTGCTGGCTATCCTGGCGTATCTCGGCTCCTGAGATGGCCCCGACCCCAACCCCTTGACTCTGCTGACTGTTGGCCAGTGCCCCCACCTCGACCCATTGCCCAGGGGCGACATTGAGCTCGATATCGCTCTGCCCCCGCTCCGGCAACCCTTGCCGCAGGCTGGTCTGCTCGCTAGAGAGCCGGATCAACACCTGTTCTCCTACCAGGGTCGCGCTGGCATAGAGGCCATTGACGATGGGCAGTAGTGCTGTGACTCTGCCTGCACGCCAGCAATAGAGACTGACGGGCTGATAGCTGCCCATCTGCAACAATACGGGTCGCCCCGACAGGCCACGAACCTGCCAGGCTTGCCGGCCCTGTGCACTGCCTTGCTCCAAGGCGCCTCCCGCGTGCCAGTCACCACTGCGACGCTGCCTGACCCCCAAGGCCGCACCTTGGGTAGCGCGCTGCTGCGAGACCCGCCACTCGATAAGCAACATCTGTGGTGGCTGGTTGAGGCGCGCCACCAACTGCTCTGCCTCCTCGAGTTGTTGTGGGCTGCCGCTGAGCACCAACTGGTTACCCATGGCACTCACCCCTAGGCTGGGATTGAGCTCGCGCAAAGTGTGTATCAATCCCTCCGGCTCAAAGACGGTAATGACCTTCACCTCTGCTCGCACCGGGACAACCATCAACAGCATAAGCAGCAGGCTCAGCCAGAGGGATCTGACGCTCAATGTGTCGTGCCAACGTCTCTGCATAGGGCTCTCCTGTCGTGATGCGCTCTATCACAGGCTCACCCTTGCAGGGCTATTTTGCCAATGATTGGTCAAAAAAAACCGCCGATAACGGCGGTGTTAGCGTGGCTAAACTCAGCCTCTGACGACCAGCCAGAGGCCTTCGCTGTCAGAGCCAGGGCGCGGCCGTGGGGCCATGCCCCAGACCCAGCTTCCAGACCCGGCCAAAATGCTTGTAGTGACCGGCGGCCACGCCCGCTTTCTCCCCCATCCCATGGTAGAGGTCCAGATGACCGCGTTTGACGGCTCCACCGGTATCCAGGGCGATGAGCAGGCGCAGTTGGTGTTTGCCGGTCCAGTTGCCCTCCCCATCGAGCAGGGGTACTTCGGCCAGTATGGGAGTACCCATGGGCAGCAAGCTGCGATCGGCAGCGACCGACGCCATGGCAAGCAGCGGGATACCGGCAGAACCAATCACGTCATTGGTTGGGCGCCGCTCGAAGAAGACATAGGAGGGGTTCTGCTCCACCAACTCTTTCACGTTGGCTTCCGGCTGGCTGTTGGCCCAATCCTTGATGGCCTTGACGGGACACTCTGCGCCTTGGGTACTTCCCCCCTGTCGATCAACACCCGGCCAATGCTGACGTAGCCATGACCGTTCTTGCCGCTGTAACCCAAATACTGCAGGCGGTTATCATCGCCATAGTGCACGAAGCCCGATCCCTGGACATCCATCAGGAAGTTATCGATGAGTGACTTGCTGTAACCCAGCTCCAGGCCACGATGGGCCAGGGCGCCTTGATGGATCTGGGCGCGGGAGGGGCAACGGCCACCGCAGTTGGGCATGGCGTAGATGGGGTACTTGAACTCGCCATCCGGACGATGGCGCACTTCCAGCACCGGCGAATAGTAGCCGGTGAACAGCACGTTACCCTGTCGATCTGCGCCGCCCATCTGCGCCAGGCTGATACCGTACTGACCGATGCGGGCAGGATCCCCTCCCTGAGCGGCCCAGCGTGACAGCTGACGGTAAAGCTCACCATAACGGTTCGCCATCCGGGTAGAACGATTTATGACCAGCTGGCTCTGGGCCTGAAAGCGGCTGAAATCATGAGGGGCCTGGCTGTTGACCCCTGTGACATGCACCAGGTCGCTGGGCAAGGTGCCGTCGAGGTACTGCTTGCCCAGGTTCTCGGCCGGAGTGCAGTTGAGAAAACAGGCTTGTTCGTCGGCCTTGGGTTGAGAGAGTGGCGCCGGCTGCGGGTCGCCGGCACAACCGGCCAACCCCAGCACTGTTGCCGCTAACCAGTATGCGTGTCTATTCATAAGTCCTCATTTAACACCGAGTGCCAGATCCGGCGTGGAAGATGCCAAATTTACCTCTGGAAAGCAAACGGCCAGCTCCCTGCGGCAGACTATTTTTCCAAACCATATCATCTGGGTTATAACAGGGTAACAAAGCATGAGGAGCCAGGCATGGAACAGCTGGAAATCTTCCCGCTACAGAGCCCCTGTATCGGGGTCTGTCAGGCAAACAACAAGGGCTACTGCAAGGGATGCTTTCGCAGCAGGGAAGAGCGTTTCAACTGGCTCAACATGAGCCCGGATCAGCAGCAGGATGTGATGCGGTTATGCCGGGGACGCAAGGCCCGGATACTGGCCGCCATGCGCAAAGCCCAGGAACAAGAGCCACCTTCGCAGCAGCAGGGTTGGGACTTCTAACCCCGGCTTTCGGGCGCCGCGCCATCTACAGGGTCAGGGCGATCCTCTTCGACCTTTTCTCTTCCTTCACAAAAAAAGGCGGCCCCAGGGCCGCCTTTCTAATCATACTTCTCTGCCGCGGATGCAGCCGAGGACACGGCATTATGCCGTGGCCAAGGTAGCTGGCGTCTCGGCGCGTTTGAGCATGGCGTAGCTCACCCCGGTCAGCAGGGAGCCCGCCGCGATGGCCACGATGTAGAGCCACACATGACTGATGGCATTGGGGATAAAGAGCACAAAGAGACCACCGTGGGGCGCCACCAACTCACAGGCAAACAGCATGGAGAGTGCACCTGTCAGGGCGCCGCCCACCATGCAGGCCGGGATGACCCGCATCGGATCCTTGGCCGCGAAAGGAATGGCCCCCTCGGAGATGAAGCACAGGCCCAGCACGAAGGAGGCCTTGCCCGCTTCCTGCTCCGTCTTGATGAACTTCTTGCTCGCCAGGAAGGTAGCAATCCCCATGCCCAGCGCCGGTACCATGCCCGCCGCCATCACCGCCGCCATAGGCGCATAGGTCTTGGAGGCGAGCAGGCCGACCCCGAAGGCGTAGGCCGCCTTGTTGACCGGGCCACCCATGTCGAAGCACATCATGGCACCGATGATGACCCCCAGCAGCACGGCATTGGCCGAGCCCATGTTGTTGAGGAAGGTGGTCATGGCATTCATGATGTCGGCAACCGGGCCACCAACTACGTAGATCATCACCAGACCGGTAAACAGGCTCGCCACCAGGGGAATGATAAGAATGGGTTTGAGCGCCTCCAGGGTCACCGGCAGACGTACCTTGTCACTCAAGAACTTGGCGCAGTAACCGGCCAGGAAACCCGCGACGATGCCGCCGAGGAAGCCGGCACCCAGGGAGCTGGCCAGCATACCGCCTATCATGCCAGGTGCCAGACCGGGACGATCGGCGATGGAGTAAGCGATATAACCTGCCAGCACAGGGATCATCAGGGCAAAGGCCGAGGCACCTCCAATCTTCATCAGTGCGGCCGCCAGTGTGCCCTCTTCCTTGAACGCCTCAATCCCGAAGATGAAGGAGATGGCGATGATAAGCCCTCCTGCCACCACCATGGGCAACATGAAGGAGACCCCGGTCAGCAGATGCTTGTAGGGACCGGCCTTCTCCTCTTTCTTGGTCACAGCACCACCACTGTGACGATAAACGCTGGCCTGCTGCCACGCCTTGTCCAGTTCGCTGCGAGTCTTCTTGAGCGCAGCCCCGGTACTGGTGTGGTAGAGCGGTTTGCCATCGAAGCGAGCCATGTCCACCTCGATATCGGTGGCGAGGAACACCAGATCGGCGGCGGCAATCTCCTCCGCCGTCAGGGCATTTTGCGCACCGACCGAGCCTTGCGTCTCGACGCGGATCTCATAACCGAGTTGCTTGGCGGTATTTTCCAGCGCTTCGGCAGACATGAAGGTGTGGGCCACCCCGGTCGGGCAGGCGGTGACGGCGACGATACGCTTGCCCGCACTGACGGCAGCGGGTGCCGTTGCGCTCGCCACATGATGGTAAGGCTTGGCGCCTTCCCGGGCGGCCTCCAGCACGGCGGCGGGATCTTGCAATGCGGCGTCCATCTCGGCGCGGTAGAGCCGCTTGCCCTCATAAGCGGACAAGTCTACCGGAGTGCTGGCCGCCACTATGACAAGGTCGGCCTCGGCAATCTGGGCCGCCGTCGGCGCACTGTGCGCCGCTATGGTGGAGTGGATGTCACCGACCAGACTCCAACCAGCCTGTTCGGCCTGTTGAGTGAGTCGTTTGGCGACGAGGAAGCTGGTGGCGATGCCCGCCGGGCAGGCCGTTACCAAGATAGCTTTCATTGGGCATCTCCTGTGGGTGTGTATGGTGTCGCATCCTGGGCACCTGCCCGCCGAGTATCCATGGCGGTTTCGTCATCCAGTTGCGTGATGGTTATTTGTTCAAGAATGGGGGTCAATTCGTCTTGACTGGCAAAGCCGACGGCAACCTGGCTCACCGCCAGGGCCGAAACGGCAGTGGCCAGACGCAGGGTCTGCGCCATGGGCCAGCCCAGGCTCAGGCCATGGGCAAGGCCTGCCACGAGCGAGTCACCGGCACCAACCGTGCTCACCACCTGCATACGTGGCGGTCTGGCCTGCCACGTCTCGCCATCGCCAAACCAGATCACCCCCTCGGCGCCATTGGAGATCACCACCTGGCTCACCCCTTGCGCCAGCAAGGCGCGGGCGCACTCGGCCTGCTCATTGAGGGTGCGGATGGGACGTCCTGCCCACTGACTGAGCTCCTCCAGATTGGGTTTGATCAGGGTGGGCCCTGCGCTGATCCCGGCACTCAGAGCCGCGCCGCTGCAGTCAAAGATGACCTGCTTGCCACGCAGCTTGAGGGCCGTGATGAGGTGGGCAACGTGTGCTGTCTCGACGCCTTTGGGCAAGCTGCCCGCCAGCACAAACCAGTCAGCCTTTTCGGCCAGCTCATCAAGCAGGAGATCAAGGGCCGCAATGGCTTCGGGTGCAATGTCGAGCCCCGGCAAGTTGAGATCCGTGACGCGGCCGGAGTGCTCGGACACTTTGACGTTGATACGGGTGCTACCCGGGACGCGAACGAAATGATCCTCCAGCCCCTTCTGGGCAAACAAATCGACGAAGGCGTGTTGATTGTCGGCACCGAGCCAGCCAGTAAGGGCCACATCGCGGCCCAGATCCTTGAGCACCATGGCGACATTGATGCCCTTGCCGGCCGCGCGCAGGGAGGCTTCACGCACCAGATTCACTTCACCAGCCTGCAATTGGTCGAGGGAGGCGGTGAGATCCAGGGCCGGATTGAGGGTGATGGTGACGATGTTCATCAGTGCGCCCCCTCCCCCAGCCCGGCAGCAATGGCCTCGCCAATGCCACGCAGTGCGGCCTCTGCGTCAGCCCCTTCGGCACGAAACTCGAGTCGGTGGCCGCACTTCACCCCCAGGCCGATGACCTTCATCAGGCTCTTGGCGGAGACGGCTTCACCGCTGCCATCCAGGTTGGCGACCCGAATATCCGAACCATACTCCTTGGCGACCTTGACCAGCATGGCACCGGGACGAGCATGCAGACCATGGGGATTGATGATGGTGAAGGTGTCTGCCAATCCCTTGGCTGGCCCGTTTTGCAGCAGTGCTATCCCGTCACTTCCCGCCAGGGCGTCAAGTTGACCGGCAGCGGCCAGGGCCGCCAGGTTGTCGAGCTGACTCAGGTGAGATTCATCTTTGCCGCACAACAGCAGCAAGGCCTTCACCTCAGCCGCTTGCTGGCAGATGGCATGGCTCGGTGTGGCCAGGACCCAACCACATTGCTGCGCCTTGGCGCTGGCCAGCCAGATGCCTTGCCCCAGCGCCGTTGGCTTGCTCGCCATCAGGGCGGTCACCATCTCGGCCCCCCCCAACCCGCTGACTTGGCACGAGCCGCTGCGCCCAGCAGCAGCTGGTCGGCATCATCGGCCGGAAAATCGGCGAGACTCAGGTACTGCACCTCGGTCGGTGCGCTCGCCCCCGTGAGGATGTCGATGATGGTGGCGGCATCTTTGGCATCCTTGAGGGCCTGGGCTGCCAGCTCGTCCCCCAGCACATGAGTGAGCTGGCGCAAGATGCCGAGGTGTTCATCTGACTTGGCGGCGATGCCGATGGCCACATAGGCAATCTGGCCTTGATCCCACTCAATTCCCCCTGGGAACTGCGCCACCATGACCCCCGTCTCTTTCACCAGCTCACGGGTATCCGTGGTGCCATGGGGAATGGCAATACCGCTGCCAAGGTAGGTTGCGTGCTGGGCTTCACGAGCCAGCATGCCATCCACATAGCCCGCCTCGACCAAACCTGCCTGGGTCAGTCGCTCGGCCAGCAACGCAATGGCCTCCTCCTTGCTCGCGCGGTCTGGTTCAACAGGATCTGCTCTTGCGCCAACTTCAACATGCTCTCTCTCCATCCGCTTGAGGCGGCCGAGGCGGCCACCTGGATTGCGCTCAATGATAATGCTCTGTGACTAGGGGTCGGATGACCCACGCTTGCCCTGCTCACAATAGACCGGATCGCATCCCACTGGTGGATCTGTCCTCTGTTTGTCTTTGTCTACTGACAAGCTGAATCGTTTCACTTACACTCAGACTGAATCGTTTCAGCTATTTGATCAAGTCCCCGCACTTCACCTTGTTCAATGATATGATCCGGCGCACACTTTTCGAGTCAGAACAGGGTCAGGAGGGCGGGATATTGTTACCGGAGAGAGCCAAACAAGACAGGGCCAACAAGATGAAACTGGATGAAGTGGCAGCCCTCGCTGGTGTCTCGCGCACCACGGCCAGCTATGTGATCAACGGCAAGGCCGATCAGCACCGCATCAGTCAGGCGACCCGTGACAAGGTGATGGCCGTGGTCGATGCCCACAACTATAGACCCGACAGTCGCGCCGCCTCCTTGCGTGGCGGCCAGACCCGAACCCTGGGTTTCATACTGCCGGATCTGGAAAACGCCAGTTATGCCAAACTGGCCAAGCGGCTCGAGCAAGGTGCCCGTGCCCGTGGCTACCAATTGCTTATCGTCTGCTCGGAAGATGAGCCGGATACCGAGAAGGCGCTGTGCGACATGCTGGTAAGTCGCCATGTGGATGCCTTGCTGGTGGCAAGTTGCCTGTCGCCGGAAGATCCCTGGTATCAGACCAAGCAGGCCAGTGGCACCCAGATCATTGCCATCGATCGGACCATGGCGCCGGAACACTTCATCAGTGTGGCCAGTGAGAACCGCAAGGCATGCGAGGAGCTGACCGCTTCCCTGCTCCAGCCAGACCTTGCCCACATCGCCTTGATCACCGCACTACCGAGCCTGACGATCAGTCAGGAGCGCCGGCTCGGTTTCTTGCAAGCCCTTGCGGGGTGCAATGCCCAGTATCATCTGTGCGAGGGACTGCACTTCTCCCGCGCCGAAGGCTATCGGCTGATCAGTACCCTGCATCATGAGCTGGGCGCCCTGCCCCGGCCCTGGTGACCACCTCCTACATCCTGATGGAAGGG
>NZ_AQGQ01000038.1 GCF_000388115.1 Aeromonas molluscorum 848 | reverse complement strand
CATACTGGTAGTTGAAGGTGGGCAGTCCCCATTTGAAGCGAACCGCGAGCAGCCGCAGCACGAAGCCAATACCAATGGCGCCGAATGCCGCCCAATCATTAGGCAGACCCTGTGCAAGAGCCAGGCAGTAAAGCCCGGCCGTGATGAGGGAGACGCCGGCATAGAGCTCACGGCGAAACACCAGCGGGATACGCTGGCACAGCAAATCGCGCAGCACACCGCCGAAGACCCCGGTGACCACGGCCATGATGCAGGCGATACCTGCGCCATGGCCCATCTCCAGCGCCCTTGCTGCGCCAAAGATGGAGAAGACCACCAGTCCCAGGGCATCGAGGGCCATGAACAGCTTGCCGAGGTAGCGCATCAAGGGGGCGCAGATGACGCTGACCAGGGCGGCGCCAGCGACCAGCACCACGTAGAGGGGATGCTCGACCCAGAGCAGGGGATAATGTCCCAGCAGCACGTCTCGTATGGTACCGCCGCCGATGGCCGTCGCCGACGCTATGATGACGACGCCAAACAGGTCCATTCGCCTACGGCCCGCCGCCAGCGCGCCCGTCATTCCTTCGGCGACCAGGCCGAGCAAGAAGAGTGCATGTAACATAAGAAATACCCGGGTTCGAGAAAGGTCCGCATCCTAACAAGCCTTTGCCAGCCCTACAAGCACTCTCATATTCACATTAGATTAAGTAATGAAAAGGGGGCTGTCGCCCCCTCTTTTACTTATGAAACTATCCTCTTAATCTCTGATCTGCTCATCCCGGTACTGATCGACCCACATGGCGGTGGCGCCACAGATGGCCACCGGCATCACGAACAGGTTCACCACGGGAATGGCGGAGAAGAGGGTCACCAGGGCGCCGAAACTCAGGCACTTGCCACGGCGCTGCTTGAGGGCATCGCGCATGGTGACGAAGTCTATCTTGTGGTTGTCAAAGGGGTAGTCCACATACTGGATGGCCATCATCCAGGCGCTGAACAGGAACCAGATCAGCGGGGCCAGGGTCTGGCCCACGACCGGGATCAGGAACAGGATCAGGCAGCCAATCGCCTTGGGCAGGTAATATTTCAGCTTGGTCCATTCGCGGCCAAAAGTGCGCGGCACATCCCGGACGACGTCGAGCATGCCAGTTTCGGCGCTGGTCTGGCCGGTGAGCTGCTGCTCTACCTTCTCGGCCAGCAGGCCGTTGAAGGGAGCGGCCACCCAGTTTGCTACCGAGCTGAACAGGAAGGAGAAGACCACCAGTATGGTCAGCAGGGCGATGGGCCAGAGCAGGTAATCGAGCCAGGATAGCCAGGAGGGGATCTGCTGGTGCAACCAGGCGAACAGGCCATCGAGCTGCAGCAGCAGGGCGTAGAAGGCACCGGAAAACAGCAGGAAGTTGACCAGCAGCGGGATCAGCACGAAGGTGCGGATACCCGGTTGACGGATCAGCGAGAAACCGCGCAGGAAGTAGTCTGCACCGCTGATTGAGTCTTTGACTAGGGGGCGTGATTGGCTCATATGAGCTCCATCCATGACAGGGAACAGCCTGCATATTACAAACAAGCCATTGATTTGGTAAAGTCATCGACCCGCCGCCCCACTATTTAGTCCGGATATAGGCCTACATGCGTCTGAAATTGATCAAGCTCGCCGGCTTCAAGTCGTTTGTCGAGCCGACCAAGATAGTGCTCAGTGCTGACATGACCGCCATAGTGGGTCCCAACGGCTGCGGCAAATCCAATGTGATAGACGCCGTGCGCTGGGTGCTGGGGGAGAGCTCGGCCCGCCATCTGCGCGGCGAGAACATGACAGACGTCATCTTCAATGGCTCTCTCAATCGCAGCCCCCATGGCCGCGCCTCGGTCGAACTGGTGTTCGACAATCCCCACAACAGAGTGCCAGGTGAGTTTGGCCGTTTCAGCGAAATCTCGGTGCGCCGCGAGGTGCTGCGAGATGGCAGCAACCATTACGAAATCAATGGCCAGAAATGTCGGCGCAAGGATGTCACCGATCTCTTCCTCGGCACGGGCCTTGGCCCGCGCAGCTACGCCATCATAGAGCAGGGTACCGTCAGTCGCCTGGTGGAGTCGCGCCCGGCAGATCTCAAGCTGTTCATGGAGGAGGCCGCAGGGGTCTCTCGCTACAAGGAGCGGCGCCGGGAGACCGAACTGCGCATTCGTCATACCCAGGAGAACCTGGAACGGCTCGGCGACATTCGCAGCGAGCTGGGCAGCAGGCTCGACCATCTGCGAGCCCAGGCACAGACCGCCGAACACTACACCCAGCTCAAGAGCCGCTCGCGCGCCGCCCGCGCCGAACTGATTGGCTCCGAGCTGTGGGCGCTAGAGACCCGCTTGGCCCAGGCCAAGGAGGAGCTGGCCAAGGTGGACCTTGCCATTGCCGCCCTCGATGCCAAGCGCAGCCAGGACGATAGCCACCACATCAGCCTGTCGGTGGCCCGCCAGGAGGCCCAGGCCGAGCAGACGGCGCGCCAGCAGCAGCTCTTCCTCGGAGGGCAGGCCATCGCACGTCTCGAGCAGCAGCAACTTCATCGCGATGAGCTGGGGCGTGACTGGCAGACGCGCAGCATCGCACTGACCGAGCGCATCGAAGGGCTCAAGGGGCAACTGGCCGAACTCTTGACCGAACAGGCCACCCAGGCGCTGACGGCCGAGCAGGAGGAGGCCCGGCTCGAGCAATGTGAGCAGTTATTTGAGGAGCAGCAGGTGCGGCGCTTGGCTGCAAGCGAAGCCCTGGAGGGCGCCCGGGCGCGGCAACAGCAATGGTTGCAGCAACAGGCTCAGCTGCAATCCAACCTCAATCAGACTCGCACTCAGCAAAATGGTCTGCAGGAGCTGCAGGCCAAGACCCGGCTTGCTCGCCTCAAGCTCGAGGAGGAGCAAGGGGATCCCCTGGCCGGTCAACCGGACTTGCAACCCGCACTGGAGGCTCTGGGCCGCGAGCTCGAGCTGACCCGCGCCAAGAACGGGGAGCTGGCCGAGTTAGTCCGCGCGAGCAGTGCCCATCATCAGAGGCTCAATGAACGGCAGCAGCAACAGACCAGTCTGCTGCGCGAGCTCGATGCCCGGCTCACCACCCTGGATCAGATCCTGGGTCCGCAACTGGGCGGCGACAAATTGGCCGATGGCTTGCAGGTTTCGTCAACCTGGGCCCAGGCCCTGGACAAGGTACTGGGTCGCTGGATCACGGCCAGCGCGGCCGATACTTGCCCCGAGGGTCATGAAGGGCTCTGGATTGGCCCGGCGGAACCCGCTGTGCCAGGCACGCTGGGGGCTGAAGTGGCGGGGACGCATATCCCGGCATTTCTCAATGGCATCTGGCTGGCGCAGGATTTGGCGGCGGCCCATCAGCAGCAAACACAGCTGGCGGCGGCGGAGTCTGTGCTCACCCCCGCAGGAGACTGGCTCGGGCGCAACTGGGCCGATTTGGGTCAGGATGGTGCTCTGGGTCCCCTGGCTCTGCAAGGGGAGTGGGAACGATTGCACCAGGAACGCAGCCAGGCCGATGGTGAGCGCCGCAGGCTGATCAGTGCCCTGCAAGAGGCCGATAGACTGCGAGTGCAACAGCAGGCATCCCATGAAGCGCAAAGCCGGATGCTGGCCGAGCAGGAGCTGAACTGGCAGCGCCAGCGCGAAGCCTGGAGTCAGCAGCAGGGGCAGCGCCAGGAGCGGTTACTGCGCCTGGGCCAGCTTGGTGAGGAGCTGCGCCGCCTCGATGCCGAGCAGGCATCTGAGTCCAGTCGAAGCGAAGCGCTTGCCCGGGAGTTTGAGTTGATTGATGCCCAGTTGCAGGAGCATCTGGCGCAAGGAGAGGCTGAGCGTGAAGCGCGGCAACTGGCAGAGGAGCTGGGACGGCGAGCAGAGCAGGAGCTGGAGGCTGCGCGGGGGCGCCGCGAGCAGCAACTGGCGAGCAGCCAACGCTTGCAGCTGGCACGTCAGAATCAGCAGCAGATCATTGCGCTGCGCGAGCAAGAGCTGGCAAGGCTCGGCTTGGAATTGGCGCAGCTCAAGGCCCCGCAACAGACAGTGGGTCAGGATCTGTCGCCCCTGCTCAATGAACAGCGCAGTCTGGAGACGGCGCAACTGGCCTGCCATCAACGCATCGCCGAGCTTGATCAGACGTTGGCCGAGCTGGAGCTGACCCGGGCAGCGGATCGCAACGTGCTGGTGACGCTGCAAGAGCAGTTGGCCCAGCTGCGCCTCGAGCGTGAACGCAACCTGACCCGTCGTCAGGGGCTGCATGAGCAATTCGAGGAGTTGGGGGTGCGGCTGATCGATCTCGACCAGGCGGTGCTGATCGCCGCCAATCGCACGGCCCTGCGCCAGGAGATCCAGACTCTGGAGAGTCAGGTGGCTGCACTTGGTGCCATCAATCTGGCGGCACTGGCGGAATATGAGGAGGCGAAAACCCGGGCCAGCTACCTGGAAAATCAGTGCCAGGATCTCGAGCAAGCCTTGGAAACCTTGGGCCAAGCCATTAAAAGAATTGATAAAGAGACACAAATACGCTTCCGTGACACTTTCGATAAGGTCAATGAAGATTTAAAATCCCTGTTCCCCAAGGTGTTTGGGGGCGGGAGCGCCTGGCTGGAGCTCACATCCGACGATCTTTTAGAGGCCGGGGTGAGTATCATGGCAAGACCTCCGGGTAAGAAGAATGCTACCATTGCCCTGCTTTCCGGGGGGGAGAAGGCCTTGACCGCGCTGGCGCTGGTTTTTGCCATCTTCAGACTCAATCCAGCGCCTTTCTGTTTGCTGGATGAGGTGGATGCACCGCTCGATGAAGTGAACGTCGGTCGCTTCTGTTCTCTTGTCAAAGAGATGTCGAGCACAGTACAGTTCGTTTACATCAGTCATAACAAGGTCTCCATGGAGATGGCTGAACAACTGATCGGCGTAACGATGCAAGAGCCTGGTGTCTCACGCATTGTCTCGGTTGATATCGGTGAAGCCGTCGCTTTGGCTGAGCAAAACTAGAAAGAGAAGCAGCTAATGCAGGAATTGCGTTACATCTTGGTCGCCTTGGGCGGGATTGCCATAGCGGCATTGCTCATTCACGGGTTGTGGAGCAACAGGAAGAATCGTCAGTCCCCGATCAAGGAGAAACCCTTGAACCGGATGGACACCAAAGCACGGGATCGTGATAGCGATGCCTTCGATAGCGACGGCGTTGGCCAGGTTCGCGTGGTCAGTGCTGGCCGCCGTGCTGAGCCCAAGCTGCAGCCCGAAGCCGCGCCTAGCCATGACTACCTCGATGATGATGAGGACGAGTTGCCGCCGCCAGCCCCGCGCAAACCGGTCGCCCGTCCCGTCGCGCCGCCTCCTGTCTATGACGAGGAGGAGGAGATCTACGAGGAGCCAGCGCCTGCGGAGCCTGTGCGCAAGCCCGCCCAGGTCAATCGCCGCACCCCTGTCTATCGCTCTCGTCCCCAGCACGAACCCGCGTTGCAGCCGTTTGACGACGAACCTCAGCCCGAGCCGGCCTACACCAGTGGCCTCAGCTTTGGGGAACAGACCGTGCGTGCCGAACCCCGTCAGGCGCCAAAGCATGTCGAACCGCAGTTTGATGAGCCCCAGTTTGAGCCAAGGGCAGAGGCGAGAGTGCAGCCCCGCGCCGAGGCAAGGGTCGCTCCCGTGCAGGCACCTGTCTACGCCCCCGTCTATGACGAGCCAGAGCAGGATCGCGCCCCCGTCGAAAAGATTTGGCAGGATGTCTATGTGATCAACCTGATGGCTCGCCCCGGTCAGGAGCTGCAAGGGGCTGCCTTGTTGGCCTCCCTGCAATCCCTGGCATTCAAGTTCGGCGAAATGGATATCTTCCACCGCCACGAAGGGCTCGATGGGCACGGTGAAGTGCTGTTCTCCATGATCAATATGGTCAAGCCAGGTACCTTCAATCCGTACCGTATGGAGCAGTTCAATACGCCTGGGGTCTCCCTGTTCATGCAGCTGCCCTTGCGCAGCAATGTGGCCTTCGCCTTCGAACACCTGTTGCAAGCCGCCGATCAGCTGGCAAGCGATCTGGATGCCATGCTGACCGACATGGAGCGCAGCCCGCTCAGCGATGAGACTATCGACCGGTATCGCCGTGAATTGGCTGCCTTCGAGGCCAGCCGCGACTGAGAGTCCCGCGCTGTCGAGTGAATAAAAAGTGCGGTACCTGGGTGCCGCATTTTTATTTGTCCGCCTAACTTATTATTTCCACCACAGTCGAGATTTTTTCATGAGCGAATCCCTCACCCGCCACCGTCAACTGTGTGAACTGCTTATCGACTATGGCCATCAGTACTATGTGCTGGATAATCCCACTGTGCCTGATGCCGAATATGACCGCCTGATGCGCGAGCTGATCGCGCTGGAAAGCGAGCACCCCGAGCTGAAAACCCCAAGCTCCCCCAGCGTGCGGGTCGGCGGTGCGCCACTGACGGCCTTCAATCAGGTGCGTCACGAGATCCCCATGTTGAGTCTGGACAATGTGTTCAGCAGCGAAGAGCTGGTGGCGTTCGAGCAGCGCATGAGGGATCGCCTCAAGCGCGAGGTGAGCTTCACCTTCTGCTGCGAGCCCAAACTGGACGGTCTGGCGGTGAGCCTGCTCTATGTGGAGGGGCGGCTGGTGCAGGCGGCGACCCGGGGCGATGGCAGCACGGGGGAGGAGATCACCGACAACGTGCGCACCATCAAGGCGATCCCGCTGCAGCTGCGTGGCCAGGATTGGCCCTCCCGGCTGGAAGTGCGCGGTGAGGTATTCATGCCCAAGGCCGGTTTTGAGGCGATGAATGAGAAAGCCCTGGCCGAGGGGGAGAAGGTGTTCGTCAACCCGCGCAATGCCGCTGCTGGCAGCCTGCGACAACTCGACTCCCGCATCACGGCGAGCCGCCCCTTGAGCTTCTATGCCTACGGGGTTGGCATTGGCGGCGAGCTGTTAGGCGATTCCCACTTTGCCCGGCTCTGCCAACTCAAGGAGTGGGGCCTGCCCATGAGCCCCGAGGTCAAGTTGATGGAGGGGGCGGCGGGTTGTCAGGCATTCCACGACGACATTCTGACTCGCCGTGACGCCCTGAAATATGAAATTGACGGGGTCGTCTACAAGGTTGACAGCATTCCTCTTCAGCAAGAACTCGGCTTCGTGGCCCGCGCCCCGCGCTGGGCCACCGCCCACAAGTTCCCGGCCCAGGAGGAGATGACCCTGCTGGAGAACGTCGAGTTCCAGGTCGGTCGTACCGGTGCCATCACCCCGGTGGCCAAGCTCAAGCCCGTGTTCGTCGGCGGCGTCACCGTCTCCAACGCGACCTTGCATAATGCCGATGAAATCGAGCGTCTTGGCGTCATGATCGGCGATACCGTGATAGTACGCAGGGCCGGGGACGTGATCCCCCAGGTGGTGGCCGTGGTGGCTGCCCAGCGTCCCGCGGATGCCCGGGAGATCCTTTTCCCCAGCGCCTGCCCCGTGTGCGGCTCGGCGGTGGAGCGACACGAGGGCGAGGCGGTGGCCCGCTGCGCCGGTGGCCTGTTCTGCGAGGCGCAGCGGGCCGCTGCCATCAAGCATTTCGCCGCTCGCCGCGCCATGGATGTGGATGGTCTGGGTGACAAGATAGTGGATCAACTGGTGGACAAAGGGCTGGTCAAGACGCCAGCGGATCTGTTTGGCCTCAACGCCATCCAGTTGGCGGGTCTGGAGCGGATGGGACCCAAATCCGCCCTCAATCTGGTGGCCGCCATCGACAAGGCTCGCAGTACCACCCTGCCCCGTTTCCTGTTTGCCCTTGGCATTCGCGAAGTGGGCGAGGCGACGGCCCTGAACCTGGCCAATCATTTCCTGACCCTGGATGCCCTGCGCGCCGCCAGCGTCGAGCAGCTGCTAGCCGTGCCGGATGTGGGAGAGGTAGTCGCCAAGCATGTCTACTACTTCCTGCGCCAGCCCCACAACATCGAGGTGCTGGATGCCTTGCTGGCCGCCGGTATCCACTGGCCGGAGATTGAGCGCAAAGAGGCGGCCGAACAACCTTTCGCGGGCAAGACCTTCGTGCTGACCGGCACCCTCACCACCCTGTCACGCAACGATGCCAAGGCGGCCCTGCAGGCCCTTGGCGCCAAGGTGGCCGGTTCTGTGTCGGCCAAGACGGACGTGCTGGTGGCCGGTGAGGCGGCGGGCTCCAAGCTCATCAAGGCTCAGGAGCTCGGCATCACCATCTGGACCGAGGAGCAGTTGCAAGCCGCTATCCAGCCCTGAGCAGGATCCCTTGCCTGAGACGCTGCAGACCCGGCCTTGGCCGGGTCTTTTTGTTGATGGGTTCTGCCCCTTGTCTGCCCGCGCCTGTGAGCGGCGCCCACGACGCCCAATCCATTCAACCCCTCTTTCATCTGCTGCGGCAGCACATTGCTGTCGCTATACAGTCTCCCATTCTGGCGCCGCCGTGTTGCCCTGCTGGTCGCAGATCGGCAGTGATCGCGGTTGGCATCAGGACCACAAATCTTTGTGGGGGAGGGATCAGCTCCTAGGCCAGAGTGGCTCTGGCCTAGCGGTAAAAAGTGCTCTTTTGACGCTGTTTCCTAACTGAGCAGCTGGCGAAAAACCTGTCCTGGATCAAGAAAGCGCCTTCGGCTTTGGGGCCTAATAGCCACCACATATAGGGAATTAAATTGATAAATATCCCATATGTTGTGTTTGTAAGCTGTGGATAACCTCAGCACTCCCAGATGCCAGCCAGGGGCCCAGGGCCCGGCTGGTCTCGTCTCGCCCTCGCGAGCCGAGGCAGGCCGGGAGCGTTTATCGGGTCGACGAGGTGCGGCCATTTTGCGGGGATGAGAAATGAAACCGGTAGTGATCAAACGTGATGGATGCCGTGCGCCTTTTGCTGTCGAACTGATTGCAGCCGCCGTCGGGCGAGCAGCCCAAGCGGTCGGCCAGGGGGATCTCGGGTTGGCTAATACGGTCGCCATGGCCGTGGCGAGGGAGCTTGAGGGGCGCGCCGAGGTCGATATTCACGAGATCCAGAACCGGGTCGAGAATCATCTGATGGCCTCCGACGACAAGGCCATCGCCCGTGCCTATATCGAATACCGTCACGACCGGGATCAGGCTCGCGAGGCCCGTGGCCGCCTGGCCCAGGAGATCCGTGGCCTGGTGGAGCAGACCAATGCGGCTCTGCTCAACGAGAATGCCAACAAGGATGCCAAGGTGATCCCGACTCAGCGCGACTTGCTGGCCGGTATCGTCGCCAAGCACTACGCCATCAGCCACATGCTGCCCAAAGCCGTGGTGCAGGCCCATGAGCGCGGCGATCTGCACTTCCACGACCTCGATTACTCCCCTTTCTTCCCCATGTTCAACTGCATGCTGATCGATCTCAAGGGCATGCTGACCCACGGCTTCAAGATGGGCAACGCCGAGATAGATACGCCCAAGTCGATCAGCACGGCGACCGCCGTCACGGCCCAGATCATTGCCCAGGTGGCGAGCCACATCTATGGTGGCACCACCATCAACCGCATCGACGAGGTGCTGGCGCCCTATGTCACCATCAGTTGGCACAAGCACAGGGAGGTGGCCGCGGAGTGGGGGATCAAGGACGTGGATGCCTACGCCATGGCGCGCACCGAGAAGGAGTGCTACGACGCCTTCCAGTCCCTGGAGTACGAGGTCAATACCCTGCACACCGCCAACGGTCAGACCCCCTTCGTCACCTTTGGCTTTGGTCTGGGGGACAGCTGGGAGTCGCGGATGATCCAGTGCGCCATCCTCAGCAACCGCATCGCGGGTCTGGGTAAGAACCGGAAGACGGCGGTGTTCCCGAAACTGGTGTTTGCCATCAAAGACGGTCTCAACCACAAGGTGGGGGATCCCAACTACGACATCAAACAGCTGGCCCTGGAGTGCGCCACCAAGCGCATGTACCCGGACATCCTCAACCACGATCAGGTGGTCGAGGTAACCGGCTCCTTCAAGACGCCCATGGGCTGTCGCTCCTTCCTCGGTGCCTTCGAAGAGAAGGGCGAGCTGGTCCACGAGGGGCGCAACAACATCGGGGTGGTGAGCCTCAATCTGCCGCGTATCGCGCTCAAGTCCAGGGATGAGAGTGATTTCTGGTCACGGCTGGATGAGGTGCTTGAGGTGGCAAGAGAAGCCCTCATGTATCGCATCGAGCGCTTGGAGGGAGTCAAGGCCCGGGTCGCTCCCATCCTCTACATGGAAGGAGCCTGCGGGGTACGTCTCAAGGCCGATGACAACGTCAGCGAGATCTTCAAACATGGCCGCGCCTCCATCTCCCTCGGCTACATCGGGGTGCACGAGACCATCAACGCCCTGTTTGGCACCGATGTCCACCTGTTTGACAGCGTAGAGTTGCAGCAGAAGGCCATTGCCATCATCGCCCGCCTCAAGGCCGCGACTGAGCAGTGGAAGGAGCAGACCGGCTATGGCTTCAGCCTCTATTCCACCCCGAGCGAGAACCTCTGCTCGCGTTTTTGCCGCATGGATGCCAAGGAGTTCGGCCTAGTGCCCGGGGTGACCGACAAGGGTTATTACACCAACAGCTTCCACCTGGATGTGGAGAAGCAGGTGAATCCCTATGACAAGCTCGACTTCGAGGCCGTCTACCCGCCGCTGGCCAATGGTGGCTTCATTTGCTACGGCGAGTATCCCAACTTGCAGCACAATCTGGAGGCGCTGGAGAACGTCTGGGACTACAGCTATGACAAGGTGCCCTATTACGGCACCAACACCCCCATCGACGAGTGCTACGAGTGCGACTTCACCGGTGAGTTCGAGTGTACCTCCAAGGGATTCACCTGCCCGCGCTGCGGCAACCACGATCCGGCCAAGGTCTCCGTGACTCGGCGGGTGTGCGGCTACCTCGGCAGCCCGGATGCGCGTCCCTTCAATGCGGGCAAGCAGGAAGAAGTGAAACGCCGGGTCAAACACCTGTGATCGAGCATGACGGGGCCGTTGGTTGCTGATGGAAATGAAAGGGCTCTTTTTGAGCCCTTGTTGATTGCGGTCAGCCCCGAAGATGGCGGCGCTGGCTCGACAGTAATGCCGGAGGCCGCCGTTATCGGCTCTTTAACCGGTATTGGATGCGAGAAGAAGAGGGGGTGAGATGCACTACCACAAATATTACCCGGTCGATGTGGTCAATGGTCCCGGCACCCGCGCCAGTCTGTTTGTCTCCGGCTGCGTGCACCAGTGTCCCGGCTGTTACAACCAGAGCACCTGGCGCCTCGATGGTGGCAAAGCATTCGATTCAGCCATGAGCGATCGCATCATCCATGATCTCAACGATGGCCGGATCAAGCGTCGTGGCTTGACGCTCTCGGGGGGCGATCCGCTCCATCCTGCCAATGTGCCTCAGGTGCTGGCGCTGGTGAAGCGGGTACGAGCCGAGTGCCCGGGCAAGGATATCTGGTGCTGGACCGGTTATCGGCTCGAGGAGCTTGATGAGGCGCAGTGGCAGCTGGCAGCCCTGCTGGACGTGCTGGTGGATGGTCGATTCGAGCAGACGCTGGCCGATCCTGGCTTGTTGTGGCGGGGCAGCAGTAATCAGCAGGTTCACCAGATCGCGCAGCTGACCCGCTCTGTGCCATTGCGCAATATGCTCTGACAGGGCTGGGGGGTGGTGTTTTTCCGGTCCGATGATGTAGCAATCCTAGGGCGCTGCTGTCATTTGGCCCCGACTTAGCCTTTGCCAATTGCTGACTGTGGGCTTACTGTTAGGCATCAAACACACAGGAGAATGTGATGAACAACGTGCTTAAAATCTTGCTTGCCATCTTTTTACCCCCGGTCTGTGCCTTTATCCAAGTAGGATTTAGCCTGCATTTTCTGATCAACATAGTGCTGACCCTGCTCGGCGGCCTGCCCGGCATGGTGCATGCGCTCTGGCTGGTGGTCAGCGACAAGCGCGCCTGATCCAAGCAAGTCCTTTGCGTTTTGAGCCAACCCGACCGGGTTGGCTTTTTATTGTGCTCAAATGGGGTCGGTTTGTGCCAGCAACCGGCGGACAGCGATGGCGGTTGCTGGCGCCGTTTCATCCTAGTCTGATGCAACAGGGCGCGTTGAATGCGTGTGAATGTCCAGCTTGGGCCGCCGTGCTCGGCCTGCTTGGGGGCTGCGGCCCCGAGCCCCACAGTGACGCTGAACCAGCCGCCGCTCGATATGACCTGGGATCAGTCGCCCCGTGGGGGTTGCGGCAAGGGGGGCAATGAAGGGGCATGTGGCGATCCGCGGCCTTATCGACTCCAATGGCAAGCTGTTCAGCCCGGAGATCCTGGCATCTGAGCCCCCGGCATGCGGCACCCGCCTTGTCGGGCTTGGCCAAGGTGCGCTATCGGGCCGCCGAGCAGAACCCGGGCGCCATACCGGTACGCGTCGTGAGTCGCTTCAACATCGAGGTGAAATAACAAATCCCGGCCAGGCCGGGATTTTTCATTATTGCTGTTTGCAGTCGCTGTAGACGTTTTGCCACTCCCCAGCCTTGTCGCGCATCTCGACAAAGCCTTCCTCTCCCTTGTTCCACCAGACGGCCTCATGCTCATCGGTATAGCGGACCCCCGAGGCCGAGACGACCTGGGGAAGGGTGTAATCCTTGCCATTTGGCAGGGCCAGTTTGACGAAGCTGAGGCTGTCATCAGAGAGGCCAAAATAGCTCACCTGGACCTTCTGATCATTGGCACATTGATAGGCGATGGGGTCGCCTCCTGTGACGGTGAGAGTATGGGGGGCCGGGGCACAGCCAGCGAGACCGAGCAGCAGGGCGCCCGGCAGAGAAAAGCGCAGAAATATCACAATGAAGACTCCATCAATGAGGTTCGGGTTCGACTGAACCCATAGCCTGACCCTAAAGCCTAACAGAGCAGAATATTCAGGCAAGGGCTAAGGGGGCCGGGTCGGTCGTACCATGACATCAGGGACCAGGTTGCGACATTTTTGAGCTGATGCGGCCCCACCGGCGGCTCTGTTCATGATGGTGGGGGCCGCATCTTTCCCAAAAAAAGCCCCGACAGGTGTCGGGGCAAAACAAAGCTCATCCATGGGCTCATTACAGTAGTCGAATAGGGGTCAGTGCCCGAAGCGGGTCGCCTCGAATCGATTGAGGAGATGATGGAGCAAGTAGCAAACCAGCAGGGTCGCCACGATGGCAAACATGATACTGCTGACCCGATAGAGGGCACTGAACACCAGATCGTTACCCGGTGTCAGGTACTGGCCGAACAGGATGCCCAGGGTGGTGAGCGCGCCGAAACCGACCCCGGAACCGCTGGCTTCCTTGACATGGGCGTGGCTGAACAACATGGCGCCCAGCCAGAGCAGAGGGGCGACCAGGATCAGCTGCCCTGACCAGTCATAGAGCACCAGTTGGCTCAGGATCCCGAAGCTGACACCGAGCAGGGTGCCCATGGCACGGCGCCGTGCATAACCGAGGGCACCGTTCCAGTGCATGGGAAACAGCACCAGCAGTGTGGTGGCCTGGGCCGACATGGAGTCGCGCAGGTCGAATATCTGGAACACCATGAAGGAGAGCGTCGCAACGCCAGCCCCCAGCAGCGCTTCATGTCGCATCCGGTGTGGCGCCTTGGGCTGGGCCGTGGGACGGGGGCGGGGCTCCACATCCGGCAGCAGGGCGGTCATCAGGTAGGCAATCAGCACTGAGAGCACGCTCGCCCATATATTGCTGAAGATGAGATCATTGAGATCCGTACTGGGGTAGCTGGCAAAGTGCAGCATGATGCTGAGACTGAGCACGCCGTTGGCACCGAACAGAAACAGACTGCCTCTGGACATGGCGGCAAAACGATAGAGGAACAGCAGGAAGGCAATGGGAGTCATCAGGGCGGGATGAGCCCCAAACAGGCCGCCGAGCAGTCCGACCTCCAGACCACAGGTGACCGCAGAGGCGATCAGCTGACGGGCGGCATGGCCGTTCATCACAGGCACCATGCCCAGCAGCAGCATGGGGGTGACGGTGAAGAAGACACCGTAGTTCCAACCAAACAGCTTGCAGAGCAGAAAGCCGATGGTGCAGCCAAAGGCGATGCGCAGACATTGGCGCAATTCGTTGCCCGTCAGGGGCCTGTGCCATAAAACCGGGTTTATCACTGTGCTGCTTGCCATGGTGCGGGCTCGGTCAGTCATGAATCAATAGATGTAGTGCAGCAGGCTGAGCAGCCGGATCTGACCACGGGCGAACAGGGCTGCCAGCCCATTGTCCGGTAGCAGCTGGACGGTGGCGCGGGCACCGGTGGGCAGTCCCAGCGGCATCTTGTCCAGGGTCAGGTGCAGGCGCAGGCGCTGGGCATCGCGGACCCAGCGATCCGATTCGATCGGGTTGGCGAGCAGGCCGTTGGCATCGAACTGGCCGGCACTGACCCCGGCATCCAGGCTGCTGACCCTGGCCTGAAAGATCTGGCCCGGCTCACCGTCGAAGGCAACCAGTGCCTGGGCGTTCGGGCCGACATTGCGCAGACTCTTCTCGCGAAAATCGGCAATGAGATCTACCTTGTCCGATACCAGCGCCAGCAGGGGCGAGCCAGCCGCAGCGAAGCTGCCGTGCTTGAGCTGCATATTGGTCACTATGCCATCCTGAGGAGCCATGACCTGGCTATAGGCGAGATTGAGTTCGGCCTGGGCCAGCTTGTTGCGGGCTTGACGCAGGCGAAGGTTGTCGGCCCCAGCCAGGCCGCGACTTACCTTGATCTGCTCGAGACGAGCCTGACTTGCCATCAGGTTGGCGCGGGCGGTTAGCCAGGCGCTGTTGGCCTGATCCCGCTGCTGGGTGGAAACCAGCTTCTGGGCGAACAAGGTATCCAGGCGACGGGCATCTCGGGCCTTCTGATCCAAGTCTGTCTGGTTGGCACTGACATCCGCCTTGGCGGCCTCCAGGCTGGCATCGAGCTGGCGGTTGTCCTGCATGGCCTGATCGAGGGCGAGCTGGGCCTGCTCTACCGCCAGGCGAAACGGCTCGACATCCAGGGCAAACAGCAGATCACCTTGCTTGACCGCCTGGTTGTTGTGCACCGCCACCTCGGCTATCTTGCCGCTGACCTGGGGAGTGATGCGAGTGACTGTCCGGGTTGCCATGGCCTGGGGAGTGAGTGGCATCTGAATGTCGGCCAGCAGGAAATAGGCAAAAACCAGCACGAAGCCCACCATTGAGTACTTTATCCAGCGGGCAAATTGTTGATCCGGTGTCATCTTATTCTCTCTCTTCACTCTGTTGTTCCAGCTTGTCGATGGCATTGGTCGATATGCGGGTAATGATCTCTTCGAATTTGGCCAGCTCCTGCTTGCTGATGCCGCCGAGCAGCTCGCGGCGTACCACCATGATGCGATCCTCTATCTGATCGAGCAGCGCCTTGCCCTGCGCAGTCAGGCTGACGATGCGGGCCCGCTTGTCCTGATGGCAGCAGTGACGCTCGATCAATCCCTGCTCTTCCAGCTGGCCCAGGGTGCGCATCAGGGAGGGGAGTTCTATCTCCAGGGCTTCGGCCAATGTCTTTTGGCTGAGGCGATCGCCCAGGCGAGAGAGCTTCCACAAGGCGGTCCAGCGGGGATGGGTCAGGCCAAGGGGGGCCAGCTCGTGATCGGCCACGGTGCGCCACAGTCGGCTGAGTCGTCCCAGCTGCTCTGCCAATGACAACTCACGCAGTATTTCCAGATCCTTGACCATATTTCACCCTCCACTTACTTAGCATGCTAACCATTATATTTAATTAGCAGGCTAAGTAAATAGTGTGATCTAGATCTTGTTTAAGCGGGGCATGGAGCCTGGGAGAGGCGGCGGTGTGGTGAGGGGGGGATTGGTCAGCGCCGCTGGCGAATGGCGGCAAGGCCATGGCGTTTAAGGTTTTAATGATTTTATATGCCTTTGTAGCCGGGCTAACCGACAGGCAGGGGGAGGAGCACTAGAGTAGCGCCACCTCACACGCTGGAGCATAACAATGAAAAGCCTCTCTACCTCGAAAGCCGCCTCCTGGGGCAATCAACAAATCGCCGGCATGCCCATGATGATCTTTCTCGGGCTTGCTGCTTGCGTCCTCTTTTCAGGCTGGAACGGATCCCTGCCGCTCGGCATGGTCGGCGCCTTGGCGCTGATGTTCGTGCTCGGTACCCTGCTGACCGAGCTGGGGGATCGCATCATGCCCATCCGGGAGTACCTGGGGGGCGGCACCATACTTGCCATCTTCGGTGGCGCCGCCCTGTTCGAATACCGGATCCTGCCGGTCGAGGCGGGTCAGGTGATCATCGGCTTCATGAAGGAGGGCGGCTTTCTCAACTTCTTCATCGCCAGCCTGGTGACCGGCTCAGTGCTTGGCATGAGCAGTGCCCTGCTTAAAAATGCCGCCATGCGTTACCTGCCGGTGATCCTCGGGGGGGTCGCCCTGGCCCTGCTCAGTGTCGGTCTGGTTGGTAGCCTGATGGGTTACGGCTTCAAGAATGCGGTGTTGCTCATCGGCCTGCCCATCATGGGGGGCGGCATGGGCGCGGGTGCCGTGCCGCTGGTGGAGATCCTCTCTGGCCCGTTGCAGATGTCCAGTGCGGATCTGCTGTCGCGCATGGTTCCCGCCGTGGTGATCGCCAACACCCTGGCCATTCTGGTCGGCACTCTGCTGGTAAGGCTCGGTCGTCGCTACCCCTCCCTGACCGGCAATGGCCAGCTGATGATCAAGGAGATAGAACAGGAGGTTGTCGAGGAGCAGGTTGAGGCGCCGACCCTGGAGAGCCTCGGCATGGGGCTCTTCATCAGCTCCAGCATGTTCGTGCTCGGATCCCTGCTCGGAAAATTCATCCCCATGCACCCCTTCGCCCTGATGATACTGGCGGTGGCCTTCATCAAGGTGAGCGGCCTGCTGCCCCGCCGTTACGAGCGCGCCGCCGCCGATTGGTACCAGTTCGTCGTCACCAATCTGACCCCCTCCCTGCTGGTGGGGATAGGCGTCGCTTATACCAGCATCCCCGAGCTCATCGGTGCCTTCTCCGTCAACTACTTCATCATGGTGCTGGTCACCGTCATGGGCGGTGCCCTGGGCGCGGCGCTGGTGGGGCGCATGATAGGTTTCTATCCCATAGAGGCGGCCATCACCGGTGGTCTCTGCATGGCCAACATGGGCGGCACGGGCGATGTGGCCGTGCTGTCGGCGGCCCAGCGCATGAAGCTGATGCCCTTTGCCCAGATCTCTTCCCGCCTCGGGGGGGCCGTGATGCTTATCCTGGCCACCGGACTTATCTCTCTGCTCGCTTGAAAACCTGATACAGGAAACGAATATGAACGACATCATGATGGGCACCAGCCTGCCCTATGCAGAACGCAAGCGACAGGGTCTGATGGGGCGCATGCCCCATAAAGAAGAGTCCCTGGCCCAACAGCGCCGCCGTATCTACCGTCTGATCTGCGCCATGCAGAGTCCGTTCGATCAGCACCTGCTGCTGCGCCAATTGCAAGAAGACAACCCTGTGCTGTTTTATGATCTGGTACGCCACCACCTGCCGGAGCTGTTGCCCATCATCTACACCCCGGTGGTGGGGGAGGCGTGTCAGCGCCACAGCGATCTCTATCTGCGCAGCCACGGGCTCTATCTCTCCTGGCATGACAGGGACGATCTGGACGCCATCTTCGCGTCGGTGGAGCAGGAGGTGGACGTCATCGTCATCTCCGATGGCGAGCGGGTGCTGGGGCTCGGCGATCTCGGCATCGGCGGCATGGGGATCTGCATCGGCAAGCTGGCGATCTACTCCGCCGCTGGCGGCATCAACCCGGCGCGAACCCTGCCGTTGTGCGTCGATGTGGGTACCAACAACCCCGAGCTGTTGGAGGATGACTCCTACCTCGGCTGGCAGGCCAACCGGGTCGATGGCGAACCCTATTACCACTTTATGGACAAGGTGGTGGCGGCCATTCGTACCCGCTGGCCCGAGGTGGTGTTACAGTTCGAAGACTTCGCCGGCAAGCATGCCGCCAATCTCCTGGCCCGTTATCGCGATGAACTGTGCATGTTCAACGATGATATTCAGGGCACGGCGGCAGTGGCTTCGGCCTGCGTGCTGGCAGGTTTGCAACAAGCTGGCAGTGCCCTGGCCGATACCCCTGTGCTGATCGTCGGTGCCGGTTCGGCGGGCTGCGGCATCGCCGCCATGCTGGCCAGGCTGGCGGGCAGCCCGGATCGGGTGCAGCTGTTTGATCAGGATGGACTGGTCTGCCTGGACCGCGCCAATCTGACCTCCTCCCAGCGCCCCTTTGCCCGCCCTCCACAAGAGGCCTGCGCCGAGCTGCCCGGGCTCATTGAGCGGCTGCGCCCCGGCGTGCTGATCGGGGTGAGCGGCCAGGGCGGCCTGTTTGACGAGGCCGTGCTTATCGCCATGGGAGAAGCGTGCGAGCGCCCCGTGATCCTGCCGCTCTCCAACCCGACCCGCAGCGCCGAAGCGACACCGGAGCAGGTGTGGCAGGCCATCGGAGGGCGCGCCCTGCTCGCCACCGGCAGCCCCTTTGCCCCCGTCACCGTGGATGGGGAGGCGCGGGTGGTCTCCCAGTGCAACAACGTCTATGTCTTCCCGGGCATTGGTCTGGGGGCCTGCGCCGTCAAGGCGCGCCGCATCAGTGACGGCATGTTGCAGGCGGCGGTGCGGGCGGTAGGCGCCTACCCGCTGACCGAGGGGCGGCTATTGCCCCCCATCGAGCAGGTGGGGGAGGTGGCGCGCGCGGTTGCCAGGGCCGTGGCCCTCACCGCCCGTGACGAAGGACTGGCGGATTTTGGCGGCGATCCCGCGCCGCTCATTGACCAGACCTGGTGGCGTCCGCACTATTGGTCAGCGTCCTGATGTTGCAAGGCTAATCGATGAAACTGCGTCACCAACTGGTCACCCTCTCCCTCGGGCTCTCCTTGCTGCTGATCCTGATCCTTGGCAGCCTGCTCGCCCTCTTTATCCGCCACCTGCTGGAGAGCAACTTGCAGGAGAGCGGTGGCGATCTGGCACGGGTGCTGGCGGCGGACAACCGGGTGGTGCAGGCCCTGCAGCAGGGCAGCGATCCCGGTTTGCGCGACTATGTGGAGGGGATCCGCAATCGCACCGACGCGGCCTACATGGTGGTGACCGACGCGCATGCCCGCCGCCTCAGTCACCCCTCGCCCGAGCGCATCGGCGGCCTGTTCCGTGGTGAGGATATCTGGCCTGCGCTCAACGAGCGGCTCAGCTACTGCTCCAAGGATACTGGCACCCTTGGGCCGTCTATCCGCTGTTTCTCCCCCGTGATAGGGGCGGATGGACGCGCCCTCGGCGCCGTGGTGGTGGGTTACCTGATGCAGACGGTGGAGGGCATCTATCTGGAGCGGATCACTCTGCTGGTCTGCGCCATCCTTGCCGTGCTGGGCTGTGGCCTGCTGCTGGCTCTGTGGGTACTGCATCTGCTGCGCCGCACCCTGCTGGATCTGGAACCCGAGGCCATCGTCAATCGCTTCATGTTGCAGGATCTGGTACTGGAGCATATTTCGGAGGGGGTGATTGCCCTGGACAACAGGGGTCGCATTCGCATGCTCAACAGCGCCGCGGTTTACCAGCTGCGTCTGCCCGGCACCGGGCGTCATGCCCTGCTGGGGCAGCCCCTGGCGGAGCTGTCGCCGCTGCTGGCCCCGGTGTTGACCCAGATGGAGACCGAGCTGGGTTTCACCGTGCACGGGGAAGCATTCGTGGGGCGCTGGCAGGCGGTGGAGGGCAAGGTGCCCGGTCGTCTGCTCATCTTCAGTCGACCCGAGGTGACTGGCAGCCTCGGCATGCAGGTGACCCATCTGCGCCAGTATGCCGAGATGCTGCGGATGCAGACCCACGAGTTCGCCAACAAGCTCAGCAGCCTATCCGGGCTGTTGCAGCTGGGTCATGTGGATCAGGCGGTGGAGCTTATCCAGCAGGAGAACGAGGCCTGCCAGACCATGCTGCAGGATCTGCTGCGAGCCATCGAAGACAAGCCGGTGGCGGGGCTCATCCTCGGCAAGTTCAGCCGGGCGCGGGAGCTGGGGGTGGAGCTGGTGCTGGATCCCGACTCTGCGCTAGGGGAGTATCCGGCGGCGGTGTCGGCGGATCTCATCACCCTCATCGGCAACCTGCTCGACAACGGTATTCGCGCCGCCTGGACCAACCGCCAGCAGCGCCCCCCCCGGGTGCTCATCTCGCTGGATGACTTCGGGCGGCGATTGGTGATCGAGGTGGAGGACAGTGGTGAGGGGCCGGATGAGGCGCAGGCGGATCACCTGTTTGATTACGGCGTCAGCCGCCAGACCGGCGATCATGGGGTGGGCCTCTTCCTGGTCAAGGAGACGGTGGCCAGACGAGGGGGTGTGATAGAATGGCGTCGCACCGCCGAGCAGACCACTCTGTTCGGTATCTATTTGAATAAAAACCAATTGGTGTGAGTTATGGCGCCCATTTTCACGCTGGTGATCGAGGATGACGAACGGATTGGTGCCATCTTGGCCGAGCTGGTCTCCTCCACCCCCGGATTTTCCCTGTTGGGGCGGGCCGAAAGCCTGACCCAGGCTGACCTCATGATGCGTGCGGCCCAGCCGCAACTGCTGTTGGTGGATATCTCCCTGCCCGATGGATCAGGCCTCGAATGGGTAAACCGGCTGCGCAGCCACAATCGTGAGGCCTACGTCATCATGGTGACTGCCTCCTGCGACGTTGAGACCATACAGCAGGCCCTCAATCTGGGGGTGCAAGATTACATCATCAAGCCGCTGCGGCTGTTTCGCGTTCAGCAGAGCCTGGACGAGATCCTCACCCTGCATCGCCGCCTGTGCGAACAGGGTCCGTTTGAGCAGAGCGATCTGGACAAGCTGATGGGCAAGGGGCGGCCCCAGGCCAGGGAGGTACGCGATACCCCCAAGGGGATCGATGCCATCACCCTGCGCCAGGTGCTGGAACTGCTGGCCGGTGAGCCGGAGACCGCATTTTCCACCGATACGGTGGCGCTGCGACTCTCCCTGAGCCGCACCACGGCGCGCCGTTATCTGGAGTATCTGGAGTCCGAAGACAGGGTCGATGTGGATCTCAACTACGGCCAGCGTGGTCGGCCGGAGCGGCGCTACCACTGGCGCCAGGGCAGCTGAGTCGGCGCCTCTTTGACAGCACAATACAAAAAGGGAGCCCAGGCTCCCTTTTTGTATTGTGCTGTCATGGCCGTTCACGCCAGCTTATGCCCTTTCTGCCAGAGCGGGGCGCGTCCTTGGCTTGAACTGGGAGAGCATGACCCCCGCCAGGATCAGGCCGCCCCCCAGCAGGTGATAGCCATGGATGGGCTCTCCCAGAGTGATGACGGCGATCAGCGCCGTGCACAGCGGCATCAGGTTCATGAAGACAGAAGTGCGCTCGGCGCCCAACTTGGTCACCCCTTGCAGCCAGCAGTAGGCCGCAAGCAGGGAGGAGGCGATCCCGGCAAACAGCACCAGGGGCCAGGCCTGGACCGAGACCGCCAGAGAATCGGCGCTGGCGGCGACCGGTACGAGTAGAACGACGGCCAGCAGCACCTGCAGGTAGAGGTTGAGCCAGGGGCCAAATGGCAATTGCCAGCGGCGGATCAGCAGACCGTAGAGGGCATAGCTGGCCGATCCGAGCAACATCATGGCATCCCCCGGGTTGATCCCTTGGCGCAGCAGGCTCAGAGGGTCTCCCTGACCGAGTAGCCAGAGCACGCCCACCAGGGAGAGGCTCATGCCGATGAAGGCCTGGCGTCCGGGACGTTGACGAAAGAGCAGGGTGGCCAGCAGCAGGGTCAGCAGGGGGATGAGGGAGCCTATTACCCCCATGTTGGTGGCCGAGGTGCTGTGGGCTGCGTAATAGGCCAGGCACTGATAGAGCACCATGCCAAGAGAGGCCAGTACCAGCAGCTTGCCAAGCCAGGGGCGTATCTCATGGCGACGGCGCCACAGCTGGGGCAGGCAGAAGGGGGTCAGCACCAGGGCAGCGATCAGCCAGCGATAGAAGGAGATGGCTGCGGGATCGACCAGGGTGGCGGCGGCCTTGGAGACCACGGTGTTGGTGGCCCAGATCAATACGGCCATCAGTGGGAACAGCAGGGGGGAAAACAGGGGCATCACAGACTCCTCATGATAATAGCGCCAGTCTACTCTTGTCTTTATCATTGCAAGTAACGTAAAACTGACAACTCATCCCGTGAAAAGGACAAGCCGTGTCATCCCACCCCTATCTGGCGCTGGATAGCGCCCTGGCGCCTCCCAACCCCCTCTATTTTCGTTACAGCCAGATCCAGGCGGGCAATGCCTGCCTTGCCCACAGCCACCCCTGGGGCCAGCTCAGCCTGATCAGTCTGGGAGTCATGGAGATAGTGGTGGGCGAGCATCGACTGGTGGCCCCGGCCGATTACCTCATCTGGGTGCCCGCGGGCATGCTGCACTCGGCTTACAACCAGCAGGCTCTGGATTACACCTCCATCTATGTGAGCGAGGCGCTGGCCCGGCGCTTGCCCCCCGAGCCCAGATTGCTGGAGCTGACTCCCCTGCTCAAGGCACTGCTGGCGGATTTTTGCGATCGCCGCGTCGGCCACATGACCGATGATTGGGACGTGCATCAGGCCGAGTTGTTGATCGAGAAGCTGACCCGCACCCGCTGCCAGGACAGCTATCTGCCCATGAGTCAGGACAAGCTGCTGGCGCCCATGCTGGCGGCGCTGCGCAGCGATCCTGCCGACCCGCGTACCCTGGCCCAGTGGGCGCAGCAGCTGCACAGCACTGAGCGCACCCTGGCCCGGCGCTGCGTGCGTGAACTCGGCATGAATTTTGGCCAGTGGCGGGCGAGACTGCGTCTGCTCAGGGCGCTGGCTTGGCTCAAGGGCGAGCTGCCGGTGCAGGAGATAGGCTGGCGGCTCGGGTATGGTTCCACCTCGGCCTTCATCGCCATGTTCAATCGGGAGCTGGGCTGCTCGCCCCAGCGCTATCGCCAGCAGCTGGGAGGGATGGGGAGCGAGCGGGAAAGCTGACCTGAACAACAAGGGCGCCTGAAGGCGCCCTTGTCATGGTGGTGATCGCTCTAGAAGAAGCCGAGGGGATTGATGTCGTAGCTCACCAGCAGGTTCTTGGTGTTCTGGTAGTGATCCAGCATCATCTTGTGGGTTTCGCGGCCTATCCCCGACTTCTTGTAGCCGCCAAAGGCCGCGTGGGCCGGGTAGGCGTGATAGCAGTTGACCCAGACCCGACCAGCCTGGATGCCGCGGCCCATGCGCCAGGCCAGATTGCTGTCGCGAGTCCACAGGCCTGCCCCCAACCCATACTGGGTGTCGTTGGCAATGGCCAGGGCTTCGGCCTCGTTCTTGAAGGTGGTAACGCCGAGGGCGGGCCCGAAGATCTCCTCCTGGAATACCCGCATCTTGTTCTGGCCAAAGAAGATGGTGGGCTGGATGTAGAAGCCCCCCTCCAGGCCCGCTACCTTGGCGGCATTGCCGCCGATCAGCATGTTGGCACCTTCGCCGCGGCCGATTGCCATGTAACTCAAGATCTTGTCGTATTGCTCGCGGGACACCTGCGCCCCCACCTGGGTGGCGGTGTCCAGGGGGTTGCCCTGCACTATGGCCCGGGCGCGCACCAGCACACGGTCCATGAAGTCGTCGTAGATCTTCTCGTGCACCAGGGCGCGGGAGGGGCAGGTGCATACCTCGCCCTGGTTGAAGAAGGTCATCAGCATGCCTTCCACCGCCTTGTCGATGTACTGGCTCTCATGGTCCATCACGTCGGCAAAATAGATGTTGGGGGACTTGCCACCCAGCTCGACGGTGGAAGGGATCAGCTTGTCGGCGGCGCAGCGCAGTATGTGGGCACCCACCTCGGTGGAACCGGTGAAGGCGAGCTTCTGGACCCGGTCGCTGGTGGCCAGTGCCTGACCCGCCTCGGCGCCAAAGCCGTTGACCACGTTAACCACGCCGGGGGGCAGAATGTCCTTGATGAGATCCATCAGCAGCATGATGGTGACCGGGGTCTGCTCGGCGGGCTTGAGTATGCTGCAACAGCCTGCGGCCAGCACCGGTGCCAGCTTCCAGGCCGCCATCAACAGCGGGAAGTTCCAGGGAATGATCTGGCCGACCACGCCGATGGGCTCCTTGAAGTGATAGCTGGCGGTGTGTTGATCCAGCTCGGCAGCCGATCCCTCCTGGGCACGGATGCAGCCGGCGAAGTAGCGGAAGTGATCCACCACCAACGGCAGGTCGGCAGCCAGGGTCTCGCGCACCGCCTTGCCATTTTCCCAGGTCTCGGCGATGGCCAGCACCTCGATGTTCTGCTCGATGCGATCGGCGATGCGCAGCAGCAGGTTGCTGCGCTCGGTGACGCTGGTCTTGCTCCAGCTGGCGAAGGCCTTGTGGGCGGCATCCAGCGCCAGCTCGATATCGGCGGCATCGGAGCGGGCCACCTCGCAGAACACACGGCCATCCACCGGTGAGATGTTCTCAAAGTAACGGCCACTGCGGGGGGCGACCCAGTCGCCTCCGATGAAGTTGTCGTAACGGGACTTGAAGTTGACCAGGGCGCCTGCCTGGCCGGGTGCGGTATAGATCATGGCATCTTCCTTGTGTGTGGTGTGTGTTACCCGGTCCGTGCCGGGATGAGCCGCAGCTTGCTTGCAAACTTGTCATCGCACTTACATCGCAAGGGTCGTGCCAAGGGTCAGCATTGCCCATTAAAAGTTACAAAAACGTTATCAAACATCGGTTGGCGGCGTATCTTGTTTAACCAGTGACCCTGGCAAGTCGTCCCCTATTGTTCCAAAACGGGACACACGCTGTAACGACTGTCACGATTCTGAACAGGAGGCATCATGCGCGAACTACCCGTGTCCGACCCCATTCACCGCTCCTGGCAGCGTTGCCTGCATCAGGGGCTCAGTCGCCAGCAGAGCGCAGAACTGGATCTGCTGCCTCAGGGGGAGTTGTCTGCCCGGCTGGAGGCGAGTCGGGAGCTGGTGCTCTGTTTCGAGCGATTCGTGCTGCCCCTGTTCATCCAGCTGCTGGCAGGAAGACCCTGTCGGTTGCTGCTCTGTGACGGTGAAGGCGCCATACTCGCCGCCAGCGGCGATGACAGCTTTGCCCGCCACGCCGAACGTATCTTCTTGCGCAGCGGTGCCCGCTGGGGGGAGGGTAGCAAGGGCACCAATGCCATCGGCACAGCCCTGGCCGAGGGCAATGAGGTGCAAGTGCTTGGCAGTCAGCACTTCTTCGCCCAGCACAGCTTTCTCAGTTGCAGTGCCTGCCCGCTGTTGGCGCCGGACGGCAACCTGCTTGGCGTACTGGATATCTCCTCGGATGCCCGGCATCACGGTGGCGACATGCTGGGCACGGTGCGTCTGCTGGCCATGACGCTGGAAAATGCCCTGCTGGCCCGCCGTCCCGGCTGGCTGGTGGATCTCGATCCCCAGACCCTGTGGTCACCGCGCCTGCTACTCGGGGAAGCCGGAGAGCTGCTTGGTGCCAATCGGGCCGGTCGGCTCTGGCTAGGCCAGCATGCCTTCGATGGTCGTCAACTGCTGCGTGAACATCAGATCTGTCGGATCCCGCCTCCTCGATTGCAGGTAGAAGGCAAGGAGAATGTGCCCCTCAAGATGTTGGAGCGGGGCATCTCTTTGCTGCTGGAGGGGGAGACGGGCAGCGGCAAGGAGCACATGGCCAGACGCCTGCATCAAGCATCGAGCCGGGCCGCCGCCCCTCTGGTGTGCGTCAACTGCGGTGCTTTGCCCGCCGATCTGGTGGAGGCCGAACTGTTTGGCTATGTGGGCGGAGCCTTCAGTGGCGCGCGCAGCCAGGGCAGCGCCGGTTATCTGCGCGCCGCCCATGGGGGCATTCTGATGCTCGATGAGATAGGCGAGTTGCCGCTGCTCGCCCAGACCCGGCTGCTGCGGGTATTGCAGGAGCGCGCCGTGACCCCCCTTGGCAGCCACAGGCCCGAGGCGGTGGATTTCTGGCTGATCTGCGCCAGCCACAGGGATCTTGGCGCCATGGTCAGTGCCGGTACCTTTCGGGAAGATCTCTACTACCGGCTGTGCGGCTGGCGCCAGCGGCTCGCTCCCTGGCGGGAGTGGCCACCCCAGGAGAGACGTCAATTGTTGGGCCGCTTGCTGGCCGAGATGGATCCCGCATTGCAGCTGACGGAGGAGGCCGCGCAGCGGTTGCTGGCTCACCCCCTGCCTGGCAATGTGCGTCAGCTCAAGCAGTCCCTCGAGGTGGCTTGCGTGCTGGCCGAGGGGGAGGGGTGGATCCGCCCAGCACACTTGCAACTGCCAGGCGACTTGGTCGCGGAGGATGTGCCTCATGGCTTGCGTGAGGCCGGCCACAGGCAAATCGCCAGTACCCTGGCCGAATGTGATGGCAACGTGAGCAAGGCTGCGCGGCGACTAGGTATCAGTCGCACTACCCTCTATCGGCGTCTGGCACGCAAGGGCGTCGTGTAAGGCGCTGATGTGGTGAGTGCGTTCTGGGCTGCGGGCTATCTGGCGGGAGGGGCTTGCGGTAGACGCTGGACTACTAACATTTTTGTCGAGAGAGCGGGTTTGGATCAGGGCAGTGTGCCCCTGACTGATGTAGAGTAAGCCTCTCATCGTCTCGGAGTTGTCATGAATTCACCTCGCCCCTTGCTGATCGATAGCCTGTTCTGGCCTTTGTTGCTCTTGACCCTGGTGGCGATCGCCCTGTTCGAGTACGGACCCGAACGGCAGTTGAATGTGCTGGAGAGGGAGCGGGTTGTCATTAGCGCGCTGGATGACGGCGTTCATCAGGGGGGCTCCAAGGCCAGCTTGCTGCCAGATGAGCCCGCTGGTATCGACTGCCAGTTGCGCGCCGACTATCGTTACCCGTTTTGCGAGATAGTGTTCACCCTGAGCGAGCCAGGTCAGGGGCTGGATCTGTCCGGTTTCAGCCGGATGACCCTGGCCATGAGTATCGATGGCCCCAAGCCTCGAGGAGTGGCGCATCTATCTGCGCAACTACGATCCCAGCTACTCCCGGCGAGATCGATCCCAT
>NZ_AQGQ01000037.1 GCF_000388115.1 Aeromonas molluscorum 848 | reverse complement strand
GGCGCGAGCGCTATCCCATCAACCTGCGCTACCCCCAGAGCTACCGGGATTCGGTGGCAAGCCTGTCGTTGCTGCCTCTGGTGATCCCCAAGGGGGAGCGTATCGCCCTGGCTGATCTGGCCCGGGTCCATATCAGTGACGAGGCGCCCATGCTGCGCAGCGAAAATGCCCGACTCGGTGGCTGGGTCTATATCGACATCAGACAGCGGGATATCGGCTCCTTCGTGGCGGATGCCAAGGCGCAAGTCGCCGAGGCACTGGTGTTGCCTCCCGGCTACTCCCTGAACTGGTCCGGGCAATATGAGTACATGGAGCGGGCCAAGGCACGCCTCGGCCTACGGTGGTGCCGCTCACGGTCGCCATCATTGTGCTGCTGCTCTATCTGGCATTTCGCCGCATCCAGGAGGTGCTGCTCATCCTCATCACCCTGCCGCTGGCGGTAGTGGGCGGTATCTGGACCGTCTGGCTGCTCGATTTCAACCTCTCGGTGGCGGTCGGGGTCGGTTTCATTGCCCTGGCCGGGGTGGCGGTAGAGACCGGGGTACTGATGCTGGTCTACCTCAACCACGCCTGGGATGACCTGATCGCCCAAGGCAAGCCGGACAGAGCCGGGCTGCACAAGGCCGTCATCCAGGGCGCGGCCCTGCGCCTGCGTCCCAAGATGATGACTGTGGTCACCATCATCGCCGGCCTCCTGCCCATCATGTGGAGCCAGGGTACCGGCTCGGAGGTAATGCAACGCATCGCCGCCCCCATGATCGGTGGCATGGTGAGCGCACTGGTGTTGACCCTGCTGGTGCTGCCTGCCGCCTACTACCTCTGGCGCAGCCGCGGCCTTGACCGGCCTGCGCCATCTGCACCTGCCAATACCGAATGTCGCGAATAAACAACGAGAAGGAGAGATGATGAACTACAAGACGCTTGCACTGCTGCTCGGCATCGCCGTCAGCACCCAGCTCCAGGCCGAGGAGATGATGAGCCATGAGGGTCATGACATGAGCCAGATGACCGACATGCAGGGCATGAACGACATGGCGGAGAAGGTGATGACCAAGGGGGTCATCACCCGCATTGATGAAGCCAATCACAAGGTGGGGATAAAGCATGAGGCCATCACTAACCTCAAGATGCCGCCCATGACCATGGTGTTCATCCTGGCCGATCCGGCGCAGCTTCAGGGATTCCGCGTCAATGACGCGGTCCGCTTCCACGCCGAACAACAAGGAGGCAAGCTGACCCTGACCCGGCTGCAAAGGCAGTAAGCCGGCTGGCACCCAGCAAAACGGCGGGATATTCCCGCCGTTTTGCTTTTCGTCAGGCCATCTTGGCCGGTTCCCGTTCAACCGCGAATGTGGGCGATAAAGGCGTCTATCTGTGCTCGGCCACAGGCCGGGTTCATGAAGACCGCCTTCTCCCCGGCGATATAAGAGTACTTGCCGCGGGCATCGTAATCGGAACGCGCGATGGCCTCCACCCAGTTGGTATAGAGCCCCACCTTGCCCCGGCCGGTAAAGAGGCCGCGGTGATATTCGGTGTTGCGCTGCAAGCGTGCCTTGTAGGCAGGATCAGATGAGCGGGCCAGCTCGAAGGCAAACTCGGCCTCAGGATCCGCCACCCACTCGGGGTTGTAAATCTTGAAGCCCACGCTCGGCCCCTGGTTCTCCTGAGCCACCAGCTTGACGTTGCCAAGCTGACTCAACTGGTAGCGGAAGTAGTTGGCATTTTGCAGGCAGTGGGCCAGCACGGTGCGATACCCCTCCACCCCCATGTAATTTAACGCCGCATAGGCGCCAAACAGCCCGCTCGCCCCCCGTGAACATTCGATGGTGGACTGCAGGTGGGTCTGCCCCTGGATGTCCCGCTCAAAATAGGAAAAGTTCTCCGGATCGTTCTCCATCGCCTTGAGGTCATCCTGCTCTTTTATCATCACCAGGCTGGAGGTGTAAGGCACATAGCCCCACTTCTGGAAGTCCACGGTGAACGAATCTGCGTATTTCAGCTCGGCGAAGCGGCAAACATTGCGCTCTATCCCCGCCAGGGTGGCGCCGTTGATGGCCAGCGGGTTGGTGGCAAAGTCATAGTCCAGGAAGAAGATCATCGACCAGCCGATGGCCGCATCCACGTGGATGTGCGGCTTGACGACCACCTCGAACCGCTCGCACAACCGGTCCCGCAGCTCGACCACGGGTTTCACCTGATCCACCCCGAAGGTATCCGTGGTCCCCATGGTCAGCATGATGGTCGGCACCACGTGCTTGAGGGCAAAGCAGGCGGTGAGGGTGCGCTCGAGATCCGCGAGATCGATGTCGTTGTTCTCCCCGACCTGGATGCGAATGGTCTTGTGCTCTATGTCCACCCCGAGCAGGGAGAGGTTGGTGATGTTGGAGTAGTGGCCGCCCTGGGAGTTGATGATGCGGTAATCCTGATAGTGACCCAGCCCCTTGTGCTTGGCCTCGGGCAGACTCTTGCGAATGCCGAGCAGGTAGCCGTAGAGGTTACAGAATGTCCCCCCCTGGGTGAAGATGCCGGTGGCGCGGGCCGGATCATAACCTGCCAACAGCGCTATCTGGCGCACCACCTTGCGCTCCAGCTCCTCGGCCACCCCGGCATATTCGGAGTAGACCAGATTGGGGTTGGCCAAGATGCCAAGCTGGGCACCGTAAATGGCGGGATCCGCCGGCATGGTGATGACGTTCTCGACGCTGGAGGGGCTCTCCCAGTCTTTGGAAAGCGCGCCGGCAAACAGCAGCTCGGCCATGGGCTCGCCCGGGGAGCGCATGGCTTGGGGCACCGGCATGGTCTCGCAAAGATCGGCGAGACGCTCGCGCCCCTCTGGCCAGGCGTCCAGGCGATCGGCCGGGGCCAGACCCCGGGCCCGAAATGCACTGATCGCGGCAAACCCGGGTTCGCGAAACACGGGCCAGAGGGCGGGATCACGAGAGAAATAGTTTGCTTTGACGGCGGCGAAGCGCGCGGCAAACTCGGGGTGGACGGCGTTGACGTTTTCATCTTTCAGATAGAGCAAGTGGTTCATTTTTATAATATTCCAATCAACTTGGGTGGGCCTGTTATACGCCCACGCTCTGCGCCGTGACACAGACAATATCTAATGATGTCCCCTAGATTTTATTATCCGAACTCGCCCTATCCCCCTCTCGGCCTGTTCATGGGCCTGTGGGCCTGCCACACAGGCTAGCGCAGTTGTTGCATCAACCAGACCATCAGCTCCTTGAGCATTGGCTCTGCATCAGGATACTCAGCGACCACCTTCTGGCCGAGAGATTCGATGACCTCCGGCCGGTAGGCGATGCCATGCAGGCGCTGCGCCAGGGCTTCCAGGGGTACCAGATCCAGGCTGTCGCTGAACAGCTGCACCGCACTGATCTGCCCCTGTACCACATCGAAGTGCAGCTCGACCCCACCCCAGATGAAGCGCTCGCTCAGGGAATGACTGAAGGCGGGGGCCTTGCCGAAATTCCACTCCCAGCGGGCCTGGTGCGCAAACTGCGGTGCAAAGCCTGGCAAGTCCGGCAGGCTATCCGGGGAGATATGCTCGGGCAGGACCCGGGCCCCATAATGGGCGAAGAAGGCCTCGCTCAGGGCATCGACCAGCGCTGCATGGCTGATATCGGCGCCCAGCTCACTCAGGTTGGCGACCCTGCCCCGCACCGAACTTATCCCCTTGGCTGCCAGCTTCTTGGGATCGGGGTTGAGGTAATCGGCAAGGCGGCCCAGATCGGCGCTGCGCAGCACAGTGCCATGGTGAAAGCCGCGATCCTGGGTCTCCCGATAGGCGGAGCCCGAGATCTTGCGCTCCCCGTCCGGGGTCGAGACCAGCAGATCGTTGCGCCCCGAGGCGAACGCATCTATGCCCAGGGACGCCAGGCCAGCCAGCACGATGGCGGTGGAGACGCTCTTATCGTACTCGGGCTTGCCCGCCATGAAGGTGAAGCAGCTGTTGCCAAGATCATGAAAAACGGCGCCGCCCCCGCTGCTGCGCCGGGCCAGCTTGATGTCGTCTCGCTCCATGCGGCGGGTGTTGCACTCCTTCCAGGGATTCTGCCCGCGGCCAATGACCACGGTATCATTATTGCGCCACAGGAAGAGCACCCGCTGGCCCGCATCCATCTGGCGGAAGATGCACTCCTCCACAGCGAGGTTGAACCAGGGGTCATGGGAGTCGGATATGAGTAAACGCAGAGCAGTCATGGGCAGGCCTTAATCGAGTCAATACCGGGCGATATTACCACCTTACTGGCATGGTGGCGGCCATCGAACGCAGGCGCTTGCCAATCGATGGTCATCTACCGATCACCTCTGCCCATGTCAGCGGCGATGAGAGAGCTGGCTGTAGTAGAGCAGCGGGATCACCACCAGGGTAAGCAGGGTGGAGACCAGAATGCCGAAGATGAGACTGATGGCCAGTCCGTTGAAGATGGGATCATCGAGGATGAACAGGGCGCCTATCATGGCGGCCAATGCCGTCAATATGATGGGTTTGGCCCGCACCTGCGCCGCTTCGATCACCGCCTGCTCGAACGCCATGCCGGCTCTGCGCTGCTGCTCGATAAAGTCCACCAGCAGTATGCTGTTGCGCACTATGATCCCGGCCAGCGCTATCATCCCTATCATCGAGGTGGCGGTAAACTGGGCCCCCAGCAGGGCGTGGCCCGGCATCACCCCGATCAGGGTGAGCGGGATGGGCGCCATTATGATGAGCGGCACCAGGTAGGAGCGGAACTGGGCCACCACCAGCAGGTAGATGAGGATCATCCCCACCCCGTAGGCCAGCCCCATGTCGCGGAAGGTCTCGTAAGTTACCTTCCACTCCCCGTCCCACAACAGCGCCACCTCCCCCAATTTATCGGGCTGCCGCACGTAATATTGGGGCAGCGCGATGTCGGCACCGACGGCAAACATGCCGTAGAGCGGGCTGTCGGTATGGCCACCCATGTCGGCCACCACCATCACCATGGGCTGCATGTTCTTGTGCATGATATAGCCGGGGGCCACCTCGTCTTTGCGACTCACCAGCTCGGAGACCCGCACCAGCTGACCGCTCTGGCTGCGCACCTTGAGGGCCAGCACACCCGCCAGATCCCGCTTGTCGCCGGGAGCGAGTTCGATGCGCACTGGCACCGGATACTTGGCGCCGTGCCCCTGCAGCCAGCTGGCATCCTGATAGCCCACCCCGCCATCGAGGGTGCTCACCAGATCTCCGAGATCGACCCCGAGCAAGGCCGCCTTGCTGCGATCCACCACCAGCCGCCACTTGGGCTGGGGGTCGGTCAGATAGATGTCCACATCCACCAGATCGGCCGTGGCCACGAAGCGGGCCTGTACGGCGCGCGCCGCCGCCTCACGGGCAGCAGGCGTCGGGCCATAGACCTCGGCAACGATGGGTGACCAGACCGGCGGGCCGGGGGGCACCTCCACCACCTTGAGGTTGCCCCCCGCCGCATTGGCGATGGCCTGCAGCGGCGCCCGTACCGACTGGGCAATCTGGTGGCTGCTGCGATGGCGCTCATGTTTGTCCACCAGATTGACCTGAATATCCCCCACATTGGCGCCGCTGCGGATGAAGTAGTGGCGCACCAACCCGTTGAAGTTGATGGGGGCGGCGCTGCCGGCATAGATCTGGTAATCCTTCACCTCAGGCACCCTGGCAAGCTCTCGCCCGACCGCCAGCAGGGTGCGCTCGGTCTGCTCCAGGGTCGCCCCCTCCGGCATGTCGAGCACCAGCTGGAATTCCGGCTTGTTGTCAAAGGGGAGCATCTTGAGCACCACCCACTGCACCACCGGCATGGCGGCGGCCGCCCCGACCAACAGCAACACCACCAGCCAGAGTTTGCGTCTGGCGCGCTTGGCGCCGTCACCGATCAGGAAAGGGGTCATCAGCCGGTGAAAGAGGCCGGCCTTGGCCTCGCCGTGGACAACATGCACCTCACCCTTGAGCAAATGGCTCGCCAGCCAGGGTGAGAAGATAAAGGCCACCAGCAGGGAGATGAGCATCCCCATGCTGGCATTGATGGGGATGGGGCTCATGTAGGGGCCCATCAGGCCGCTGACAAACGCCATCGGCAGCAGGGCCGCGATCACGGTCAGAGTCGCCAGTATGGTCGGCCCCCCCACCTCGTCCACCGCCCCCGGAATGAGATCCTTGAGTGCCCCCTTGCCGAGGCCGCGATGGCGGTGGATGTTCTCCACCACGACTATGGCGTCATCCACCAGAATGCCGATGGAGAAGATCAGCGCAAACAGCGACACCCGGTTGAGGGTAAAACCCCAGGCCCAGCTGGCAAAGAGAGTCAGTGCCAGGGTGATGACGATGGCAACGCCAACTACCAGCGCCTCGCGCCAGCCCATACTCACCAGTACCAGCAGCACCACAGCCGTGGTGGCAAAAATCAGCTTGCCGATGAGAGTGTTGGATTTGGTCTCGGCGGTGACGCCATAGTCCCGGGTCACCGTCACCTCGACCCCGGCCGGGATCAGCCGGTTCTTGAGACTCTCGACCCGCGCCTCTACCCGCTTGGCCACATCGACCGCGTTCTGACCCGGCTGCTTGCCGATAGCCAGGGTCACCGCCGGATAGCTCTGCTCACCCTGCCCCATCCAGCTGCGATTGGTCGGGGTCTCCTGACCCAGAGAAACCTTTGCCACATCGCCGAGATAGACAGGCTTGCCGTCGTGCACGCCCACCACCAGCTCCCGGGCCTCCTGCTCACTTTGCAGGAGCTGCCCCACCTGTACCTTGATCTCGCTGTTATCTTGCTCGATGGCCTGTGTCGGGCCCACCTGATTGGCGGCCGCAAGTCGCGGGCTCAGCTCGCCCCAGCTGATGCCGTGGGCGCTGAGGGCCACCGGATCCGGCATCACCCGCAGCACGCTGCTCTGGCTGCCCAGGCTGTAGATATCGCGGGTGCCGGGCAGGCGCTTGAGCTCGGTCTCCAGCTCGTGGGCAACCCGGGTCAGCTCGGCGGCCCCTAGCTGCTTGCTCCCCTCTTTGCTCCATAAGGTCAGACTGACGATGGGGACATCATCGATCCCCCTGGGTTTGACCAGCGGCTGGCCGACGCCAAGCCCCTGGGGCAGCCAGTCCCGGTTCGAGTCGAGCTGGTTGTTGAGGTCGACGATGGCCTGCTCGCGGCTCACCCCCACCTTGAACACCACCACCAGCAGGGCGCCATCGGGGCGAGAGAAGGAGTAGAGGGTATCAATACCCTTTATCTGGGAGACCACCTGCTCGGCAGGGGTGGTAACGAGGGATTCGACCTCGGCCGGGCTGGCACCCGGGAAGGGAATGTAGACATCGGCGAAGGTGACATCGATCTGCGGCTCCTCCTCCTTGGGGGTCACCAGCACGGCAAACAGGCCGAGCAAGAGCCCCACCAGCGCCAGCAGCGGCGTGATGGCCGAGCCCTGAAACAGGGCCGCCAGCCGACCGGCAGGCCCCAGTCTCTCCCTGTTGCCGTTCAGGTCTCTACTCATGGGGCATCTCCTGTTGACGGGCCCAGGCATCGGGGGCCAGGGTATCACCGGCGTTGAGGCCAGCCAGGATCTCGCACTGCCCTTTAAGGCAGTGGCCGACCCGCACCGGCGTCAGGGCCCAGCCATCCGGCTGCTGCAGATAGACGCCGTTGAACTCCCCCTGCCGCAGCAGGGCGCGCTCCGGCACTTGCAACACCTGACGCTCACCCTGTCTGAGCTGCACCTTGAGCCACATGCCGGGCAGCACCCCCGCCGTGCTCGGCGGCAGGTCGAGGCGCAGCCGAAAGCTGTGGCTCTGGCTGTCGGCATAGTTGAAGCGGGTCAGTTTGACGGGGACAACGACCTTGCCATCGGGCAGCAGCACCTGCACATCCGCGGGCTGGCTCGCGAGGGCAAGGGCGGACTGGGGCAGCTCCAGCTCCACCCGCAGCTCGCCCAGGGAGAAACCGGAGAGCAGCGGCGTGCCGGGGGCGACCGTCTCCCCCAGCTCCACCAGTCGCCTGGTGACCACACCGGCGTAGGGGGCGAGGACGCGGGTATAGCCGTAGGCTTCCCGGGCCTGGGTGAGGGCGGCCTCGGCGGCATTGACCTCGGCGCGGGCGGCCCGCTCGGTCGCCTCTGCGTTGTCGAGCTGGGCCCGAGTGATCACCCCCCTGGCAATCAGCGCCTCGAAGCGGGCGAGCTGGCGCCCGGCCTCCACCTGCTGGGCCTGGGCCCGGGCCACCCGCGCCTCGGCGCCGGTCACGGCGGCAAACTGCTCCTTGCTGCTGATTTCGAGTAGCGGCTGCCCGGCCTGCACCTCGTCGTTCACGTCCACCAGCATGCGGGAGACCCGGCCACTGGTCTGGGCCGCCACCGTCCCCTGATGAATCGCGCTGACGGTGCCATCCAGGGTGAGCCACGCTGTGACCCGCTGCGGGGCCAGGGTCACGGGCGCCTCGGCCTCGTCGGCCACCACCAGGGTGGACGTCATGACCAGCAGGGTGGTCACCAGCAACCGAATTGTGTTCATCATGACTCTCCTTCCCTGGCTCATGGATGCCTTGAACATTCAGGCAGCACTGTGCTGACTAGCCCTCTCCCGCACCCTGACCCAGATCTTGTCCACCAGCAGGATCCCGGTCACCATGGCCGCAATGAACAACATTATCATGGGCTGTCCGCTGGAAATGAGGCTCAAGGCGGGCCCTGGACAGATACCCACCAGACCCCAACCCAGGCCGAACAGGGCGGCCCCGCCGATCAACCGGCGATCCAGCTCTGAGGCCGGTACGGCGACGATGGGCTCCCCCAGCAGGCTGCGGCGACGGGGTTTCACCAACAGGAAATAACCCGGCATGAACACCAGCAGGGCACCACCCATCACGAAGGCGAGGCTGGGATCCCACTCCCCCGCCAGATCGAGAAAGCCGATAACACGGGCCGGATCCATCATGCCGGAGATGGCCATGCCCAGACCAAACAACAATCCCGCAAACACACTTGTCAGCAACTTCATTGCAATCAGCCTCTAAAAAGATGGTGAGTCAAAAATACGGTCAGGAAGCCCACCGCCATAAAGGTAAGAGTCGCGACTATGGAGCGCATCGAGAGCCGCCCCATGCCGCAGATGCCGTGACCACTGGTGCAGCCATTGCCAAGGCGAGTGCCTATCCCTACCAATAGCCCGGCCAGCAGCACCACCGGCCAGCTCGGCAGGGTGGTGAACCTGGGCATGGTGGCCCAGTCCAGGCTGAGCGCCAGCCAGGCACCGGCCCCCAGTCCCAACAGAAACAGCAGCCGCCACGGCGCCTTGTGTTGCAAGGCACCGGCCAGGATGCCGCTGATCCCGGCGACCCGGCCGTTGAACAGCATCAACACCAGGGCAGACAGACCCGTCAGCATGCCTCCGCCCAACGAGAACAGCCATTGACTTTCCATCATCGCGATTCCTCATCTGAGTGACAAAAATGGGTTTGCAATACCCCCAGCACATCGGCCACCGCGTCGCTCATCAGCGAGTAGTAGATCTGCTGGGAGACCTTGCGCGAACGGATGAGTCCGTTGCGTCTCAATACCGACAACTGCTGGGAGAAGGCCGATTGCCCTAGCTGGCTGTGCGCCAGCAACTCGCCGACCCCCTTCTCTCCCTCGATCAACTGGCAGAGCACCATCAGGCGTTCGGGGTGAGCCAACGCCTTGAGCAGGGAGGCGGCGGCTGTCGCATGTCTGTTCATCTCGTCGAATTGGCTCATAGGATTAAATTAGCAATTCCTGATATTTGTTCTATTTTATAAATAAATACTAAATTAGCAAACTCTAAATATAGGAGGGGAACATAAATGACAGTAGATAACGGAGTCAGAGTAGTCGCAGGCTGCATTTTGCTGCTCTCGCTGCTGCTCACCGCCTGGGTGCACCCGGGCTTCGTCTGGCTGAGTGTCTTTGTCGGGGTCAACTTGATCCAGAGTGCATTCACCGGCTTCTGCCCCGCCGCCATGATCCTCAAGCGGATGGGCCTGACATAACCGGGTCTGCTGACCCAGGACCATCGCGCCCTGCACTAGATAGGCTCGCTGCCCACCATAACCCGGACAGCAAAAAGCCCCGTCAATCCGGGGCTTTTTCTATTGCAATGGCACTCGGTGCGCGACTAGTGGCGACTTCGCCAGCGTACCCGGGGAGGGATGACCTGGGCGGTCTGACCGGGCGGATTGCCAGCAATCAGTTGCTGCATCAGTTCAAAGGCGGCGCGGGCCAGGGCCGGACAATCCTGGGCCACCGAATCGATGCGCATCGGGATGCAGTCGAGCAGGTCGTGATCGTCGAAGGTGCACAGCCGCATCCCGGTCTCCATCAGGCCCGCCTCGTTGAGGTAGCGCAGCACCCCCTCAAGCAAGGTGAAGGAGGCGGTGAAGAGCCCTCTGGGGGGCGCCCCCAACTCGGTCACCAACTCGGCCATCAGCTGATAGCCTGAGCTGGGCTGATAGTCCCGATGGCGCACCTGGCTCTGTGGCGCCTCCAGCCCGGCCCTGTGCAGGCCCAGCTCATAGCCCGCCAGCCGATGGCGGCTGGGAGAGAGATCCAGCAAGCCGCCGAAGTAGTAGATCTCCTCGCCGCATTGGTTGGCCATGTCCTGCACCAGCTCGGCGGTCGCCTTGCAGGCGTCCGAGATCACCATGGGCAGGCGCGACTCGCCGATGTGGCGATCCAGCTGCACCACCGGCAAACGGTCGTGAATCCGGGCATAGGTGTCATCGCTGTGGCCGCTGGAGGCGACGATAAGGCCATCCACCTGGCGGCTGATGAGGTTGTCCACCACCCGCTGCTCCAGGGTGGGGTCATCCTCGGAGCAGGCGATCAGCAGCTGGATCCCCGCCTCCCGGCAGTGGGCCTCCAGGGCCCGGGCAATGCTGGCGAAGCCGAAGTTGGTGAGATCGGGGATAACCAGTCCCCAGGTGTAGCTGCGGGTCTCGCGCAAAGAGCGGGCATGGATGCTCGGCTGGTAATGGCACTCGTCCGCCACCGCCTGGATCCGCTTGCGGGTGTCGTCGGCGATGCGGTACTCCACACTCTTGCCGTTGAGCACCAGGCTGGCGGTCGCCTTGGACACTCCCGCCAATTCGGCTATCTGGGCAATCGTGATCCGTTTCTTCTTCTCCACCTGGCCTCCCGGCTGACTAGCACCGGGCTATTGTACTAGGCATGCCGCCAGCGGCCAGTGATTGAGGCAAATTTTGCCGCCCTCGCCCGCATCCCCTGCCGATAGTTGCGGCTTTTCACCGGGAAAATAGCGCGCCGACAGGGTCTGACGCCCATCATCCACAAAACATTCGAGGCTGGAGCAGTCGCACAAGACGGTTATCCGGCCACCCAGCCAGGGCGCTGACCTCTCTTCCCACTCACCGCTCAGCCAGTTTTGGCGACGCAATAAGATGCGCCCCGGTTGCCAGATCAGCTCTGCCACTGTCCCGAGCCAGAGACTGCCCGCACCGGTCAGCGTCAGATCCAGCCAGGCCGAGTCGATAGCAATCCCCGGAAACTCGCTGACGACCCCCTCGAAACTGGTCAGTTCGCCCTTGAGGGCGGCCAGCTCTGCCACCGGCCGCTGGCAGAGCCACTCATCCTGCCAGAACAGCTCCCGCGGGCAGCTCATCTGGTGGATCCAGCCATAGGGGATGGTCGGCTGACTCATCTCGTTCTCCTCCGGCAGCCCCAGCCAGCCAAACAGCAGGCGGCGTCCCTGACTGTCCAGCGTGGTCTGGGGCGCATAGAATTCGAAGCCCCTGTCCAGCTCGTGGAAATCCCCGTGCGCGAAGTGCTCGCCATCAAAGCTGCCAGCCAGCCAGCCGCACTGGTAGAGGTTGCGGTAATACTCCCCTTGCGGAGCAATTCCCTGCGGGCAGCTGATCAGCAGATGGCGATCCCCTAGGGGGAAGAGGTCCGGGCACTCCCACATATAGCCAAAGTCCCCGAGACCACCGCGCCCGCTACCGGCGATGGGGCCCACCAGCGTCCAGGCATCCAGCCTGTCGCCGCGATAGAGCAGCACTTCGCCCTTATCATCCAGGGTGCGGGCTCCCAGCACCATCAGCCACTGCCGACCGTCGTGCCATACCTTGGGGTCGCGCACATGGCCGCTGTAGCCTTGGGGCAGATCCAGCACGGGACCCAGCTTCTCGAAACCACCCTGGCCATCGTCGCGGGCCAGGCACTGGTAGGCGGTGCGGCTGCCGTCCGGGTATTTGACGTTGCCGGTGTAGACGAGGGTCAGGCGCCCCTGCTCGTCGCTCACCGCCGAGCCGGAATAGCAGCCGTGACTCTCATAGGCCTCGGTGGGCAAGAGCGCCACGGGTTCGTGCTGCCAGTGCAGCAGATCGGTGGAGGTGACGTGACCCCAGCCCTTGTTGGCGTGTGCGCAGCCGAGCGGATTCCACTGGTAGAAGAGATGGTAGCGCCCGTCGTGTTCGATGAAGCCGTTGGGGTCATTGAGCAGCCCCACCGGGGCTGCCAGGTGCCAGCGGGGCCGATGGGGATCGGCCGCCGCCTTGAGCTGGCCCGCCAATAACTGGCGGGCAATCTGTCGCAGGAACTGATTCTCGGTCATCACTCCACCTTGTATTTCAGCAGCCAGGAGGCGGCGAAGGCGGCGCCAAAGGCGATCACCAGACCGATAACGTAGTGGATTAGGCTCATGGGCTGGACGATGGCCATGCCCGGAATGCCGGTCAGTCCCACCGCCGTCATGCCAACCTTGGCCGCCACCACGTAGGCGCCGCCGCAGGCACCGCCAAGCAGACCCGCCAGGAAGGGTTTGATGTAGCGCAGGTTGACGCCGAAGATGGCCGCCTCGGTGATGCCGAGCAAGCAGGACATGGCCGCCGGCACGGTAATGGCTTTGATTTTCGGATCCCGGGTCTTGAAGTAGACCGCTAGACAGGCGCCACCCTGGGCCACGTTGGCCATGGCCCAGATGGGCAGCAGGAAGTTGACGCCTATGGCCGGATTGGTGAGCAGCCCCGCCTCTATGGCATGGAAGCTGTGATGGATACCGGTGATGACGATAAGCGAATAGGTGCCGCCAAACACCAGCCCCGCCAGCCAGCCTGCCTGCTCATAAAGCGCGCTCAGACCAAAGGAGATGCCATCCCCCAGTACCCGTCCGGCCGGGCCGATGAAGAGCAGCGCCACGAAGCCGGTAATGATGACTGTGAGAAACGGCGTGAGGATCAGATCCAGGGCGTCCGGAATGCGCCTTCTCAGCTGTTTCTCCAGATGGGACATGAACCAGACCGCCAGCAGCACCGGGAAGACGGTGCCCTGATAGCCGATCATGGCGACATCGATACCGAAGAAATCCATGGTCTTGAAGCCACCGGCCACACCCCAGGCGTTGGTCAGGGCCGGGTGGGTGAGGATCCCCCCCATGGTGGCCCCCAGATAGGGGTTGCCGCCAAACTCACGCGCCGCCGTGAACCCGATCAGAATGGGCAGTATGATAAAGGCCGCCGAGCTGAACATGTCGAGCATGACGAAGAGGGCACTGTCGGCATTGACCCAGCCATAGGTGCGCACCATGCCGAGCAGCCCCATCAGCAGACCAGACGCGACGATGGCCGGAATGATGGGCACGAAGATGTTGGACAGCGTCCGTGCCAAGCGCTGGGCAACGTTGAGCTTGGCGCTGGCGATGTCGGTCAGCTCCGTCTTGCTGGCCGTCCCTGTCCCGGTAATAGCCACTAACTCTGCATAGACCTTGTTGACCAGGCCGGTGCCGAAGATCACCTGGATCTGGCCCGCGTTGCTGAAGCACCCCTTGACCCCCTCCAGCTTGTCGATGGCGGCCTTGTTCACCTTGCTGTCATCGGCCAGCACCAGCCGCAGCCGGGTGGCGCAGTGGGCAGCGCTGACGATATTCTCCTTGCCCCCGAGCAGGGGCACTAAATCCTTGGCTATCGCACTGATATTCATATTATTCCTCTTGTGGCCCGCCACGCTGGCGGGCCCTTGTCACATGAGAGTAGAGGCTCTTGAGCTACGGTTCTAGCCGCAGCTCAACAGCCAATTGCGCCCAATCGCAAAAAGGCATCCAGTTCGGTGCGGGTCGGCAGCGCCGTCATGGCCCCCTTGGCGGTGGTGGCGAGCGCCCCGCAGCCGTGGGCCTGGGCCAGGATGGCGGGCAGATCGCTCAAGACAGGCAACCGCTCGCCCTGTGCCAGCGCCGCCAGGAGTCCGGCGACGAAGGCATCCCCCGCCCCCGTGGTGTCAAGCGGGGTCACTTTCGGCCCCACCCACTCCAGCAGCTCGCCCTCGAGGCGGGCCACCACTCCGGCCGCCCCCCGGGTCACCAGCACCAGCGCCGGGCCCGAGATAGTGGCGAGCCCTGCGGCCAGATCATCCTCGCCGCTCAGCAGCTGCAGCTCGTCAATCGAGAGCTTGACCACATCCGCCAGCGCTATGGTCTGGCGCACCACTGGCAGCATCTCGGCGGGGTTGCCCCACACCTCGGGCCTCAGGTTGGGGTCGAAACAGACCCGTCCCCCCGCGTCCTTGATGGCGGCCATGGCCTGCAGGCAACTGCCGCGTACCGGCTCGTTGGCGAGCGCGATGGAGCAGGTGAGCAACCACTGACTGGCCTGGAAGCCGGGCAACTCATCCGGGGTCAGGAACTGATCCGCACTGGGGCGCACCATGAAGGTGAAGCTGCGCTCCCCCTCTTCATCGAGCTCCACCAGCACTGTAGAGGTTCGATGATCAGGATCCGCCCGCAGACAAGCGGTATCCACCCCTTCCCTTGCCAGGATATCAGCCATAAAGCGGCCAAACGGATCGGCGCCGACCCGGCCGATAAAGGCTGACTCGCCGCCAAGTCGCGCCACCCCGACCGCCACATTGGCGGGTGCGCCACCCGGACACTTGAGGTAGTGCAGCTCCCCTTCCGGGATCAAGTCCACCACCGCATCCCCCATTACCCACACACGATTCCCCACCTTACTACTCCACTGCTGCATCGGATCCACTGCCAGAGCCGGGCTCTGTTCTCTTGGTGGCATTATCAGCTAAACCGTTTTAGCTAACCAACAGATCCCGGCGCCACCTGCCATTTTTGTGATCGGGATAACGAACTAGAACCAGGTTTCCATCTGCACGCCGAAGTTCCACTCACCACCGGCGGTGAAGTTGCTCTGGCCCATGGCATCGTCGCTGGCGTAGTTGTCGAGCTCGGAGGACCAGTCCATCCAGGTCGCAAACAGCCGCAGCTCGGGGCGCTCGAAGAAGCCGGCGGTCTGTGCCTTGAAAGTGGGAGCAAAGGTGAGCTTGGTGAAGTTGCCGCTCACCGCCTGGCGGCCCTGGTAGCCCTTGGGATCCAGATCCATGTACTGCCAGGCCGCCTCATAGACCAGCTCGAGGTTCTGGCTCACCACCTGGGCCACCCGGGTGTTGAGGGTCAGCCATTGATACTCGTCCCCCTTCGCATAACGATCCTGGCTCTGCTCGGCCAGCAATGCCGGTGCGAAACGCCAGCGCGGAGCGATATCGGTGGCACCGAACACGGCGATGCGTACCGCGTCGGCATCGGGCAGCAGCTCGCTGTCGGAGCCCAAGCCCTTGAGCTCGGCACCCAGACCATGACCGTAGAGGATCGCCGCCTTGGAGAAGCCGGGGTTGATGCCAAAGAAGCTGTCGGCGTGATAAGCCACCAGGGTGTGGGCACCCTTGTCTGCCGCCTCGCTTCCTTTGCCACCGTCGTTGATGCGCTGCTCGTTGTCATTGGCCGAGAGGCCGTTGACCATCCACTGCCAGTTGCCGAAGCGGTTGTTCATGGTGAGGATATGGCTCTCTATGTCCGACAGACCGCTGGCACTGATGTCGCCATAGTCGCGGCCATAAAGGGAGAAGTTCGCCTTCCAGCTGTCGGCCAGTTGCACGTCATAGACGCCGCCACCAGTACCGGCCAGGAACACCACGTCAGAATCGAGCCAGTGGATGTCGAAGTTGTCGCGGTCAAAGCGCTTGCCCGCCCACAGCACCGCATGCTTGAAAGCGCCATCGAAGCTCGCCAGATTGCCTATTTCGGCAAACACTTGGCGGGTATTGAGGCTCGAATCGCTGGCGGTCCAGTCGTTGCTGGTCTCCACGCCATCTGCCAGCATCAGCTTGTAGCGTGCCCAGCTGCCGTCATCAAACGTCTGGGTCTTGAGCAGATTAGCTTCCATGTAGGTGTCGTCTTCGTTGCCAAGCCGGCCCACTGCGCCCCCCACTGACCCTGCCGGCGTGATGTAGGGACCGCCCCGCCCACCGTTGCCATTGCCGTTGACCAGCAGGCCAGAGCGGGCGTAGCCGTGAAACTCGAAGCCCTGTGCCCCCGCCGTCTTCTCATCCACCTGCTGGCTGCGGCTGTTGGCGACCTGGGCCTGCTCACTGGCCGCACTTGCCTTCACCTCGGCCTGACTGGCACGGCTCTCTGCCGCCTCAGCTCTCGCTTCAGCTGCCTGTACCCGCGCCTCCAGCGCCGCCAGCCGGGCCTCGATACCGCTCTGCGCCGCCCATAGCGGGCCACTCATCCCTAATCCCAGCGCTACCGCCAGCGCCAATCTGCTCTTGAACATCATCATCTTCCTCACCTGTCGTGTGTTGCCCAATCGGGATCTGTTTTTATCGGCGAAGAGAGCATAGCTAAACCGCTTTAGCTAACTCAATACATCAGCTAAACCGTTTCAGCCAGTCTGTGAGCGGAATAACATTTGTACAGGAGGAATGGGTGGGAGTTGTGAGGTGGATCCCTCATCAGGATCCACTCAATAGCAAAGGTTCCGGCTAAACGGCGGGCAAAAAGAAAGCCGGCACAGAGGCCGGCTTGCTATCACGGTTGGCGACGATCAGCGGGTCAGATCGTCGAAGAAGCGTTTCACCCCTTCGAAGAAGCCTTCCGATCTCGGCTTGTGGGTCTTGGCGGCGGCACCGCTGAACGACTCGTCCAGTTGACGCAACAGCTCTTTCTGGGACTCGGTCAGCTTGACCGGGGTCTCGACCACCACCTTGCACATCAGATCGCCGACCTGACCGGAGCGCACGGACTTGACGCCCTTGCCCCGCAGACGGAACATCTTGCCGGTCTGGGTCTCGGAGGTCACCTTCAGCTTGACCCGGCCATCCAGGGTCGGCACTTCGATCTCGCCACCCAGGGCGGCGGCGGTGAAGCTGATGGGCACTTCGCAGTAGAGGTCGTTGCCATCGCGCACGAAGATGCCGTGCTCTTTGACATGCACCTGTACGTACAGATCCCCGGCCGGTGCGCCGGCTTCTCCCGCTTCCCCTTCACCGGAGAGACGGATGCGATCGCCGGTATCGACGCCCGCCGGGATCTTGACCGACAGTGTCTTGGTCTTCTGGTAGCGACCCTCGCCATGGCACTTGCGGCACGGATCCTTGATGATCTTGCCGCGGCCATGACAGTGAGGACAGGCCTGCTGCACGGCGAAGAAACCCTGACGCATCTGTACTTGACCGGCACCGTGGCAGGTCGGACAGGTCTGGGCATGGCTGCCGGTGTGGGCACCCGAGCCGTTGCAGACCTCGCAGTGCACCTGAGTCGGGACCTTGATCTCCTTGGAGACGCCACGAACGGCCTCTTCCAGGGTCAGTTCCATGGTGTAACGCAGGTCAGAACCCCGGGCCGGGCCACGACGACCACCGCCGCTGCGACCACCGAAGATGTCGCCAAAGATGTCGCCGAAGGCATCACCAAAATCGGCACCGCCGCCAAAGCCACCGTGGCCACCGCCACCCTGGCTCTGATCCACGCCGGCATGACCGTACTGGTCATAGCGGGCCCGCAGATTTTCGTCGGTCAGGATCTCGTAAGCTTCCTTGACCTCTTTGAACTTCTCTTCGGATGCGGCATCGCCCTGGTTACGATCCGGGTGATACTTCATCGCCAGACGCTTGTACGCCTTCTTGATCTCGCGCTCGTCGGCACCCTTGGCCACCCCGAGCACTTCATAGAAATCGCGCTTCGACATACTCATCCTATTGCGTTGTCAGCAGTTAAGCAGACGGGCGTTGGTCACCCAACGCCCGTAAATTCATTGATCAAGCCGATGGGCAGAGCGGGCTCTGCCCATCTGGGTGTGGCTTATTTCTTGTCGTCTTTCACTTCTTCGAACTCGGCATCGACCACGTCGTCGTCGGCCTTGGCAGAAGCGGAGGACTGGCCTGCATCGGCACCGGCGCCTTGCGCCTGAGCCTGCTGCTGGGCAATTTCCATCAACTTCTGGGACGCTTCCATCAGAGCCTGTTGTTTGGCTTCGATGACGGCCTTGTCGTCACCCTTGATGACAGCTTCCAGTTCGGAGAGGGCAGTCTCGATCTTGGTCTTGTCATCGCTTGGCAGCGCATCACCGGCTTCGGCAATCTGCTTGCGGACCGAGTGGACCAGACCGTCAGCCTGGTTGCGAGTCTGCACCAGCTCTTCAAACTTCTTGTCTTCGGCCGCGTTGGCTTCGGCCTCGCGTACCATGCGTTCAATCTCTTCATCAGACAGACCGGAAGAAGCCTGGATAGTGATCTTCTGCTCCTTGTTGGTCTCTTTGTCTTTGGCAGAGACGTGCAGGATACCGTTGGCATCGATGTCGAAGGTCACTTCGATCTGCGGCAGACCGCGCTGAGCCGGACGAATACCTTCCAGGTTGAACTGGCCCAGGGACTTGTTGTCGCTGGCACGTTTGCGCTCACCCTGCAGCACGTGAATGGTCACGGCAGACTGGTTGTCTTCGGCGGTAGAGAACACTTGGGACTTCTTGGTCGGTATGGTGGTGTTCTTCTCAATCAGCGCCGTCATCACGCTGCCCATGGTTTCGATCCCCAGGGAGAGCGGAGTGACGTCCAGCAGCAGTACGTCGGTCTTCTCACCGGACAGTACGGCACCCTGAATGGCAGCACCCATGGCCACGGCTTCGTCCGGGTTGACATCTTTGCGCGGCTCTTTGCCGAAGAAGTCAGCCACAGTCTTCTGCACCATTGGCATGCGGGTCTGACCACCCACCAGGATGACGTCGTCGATTTCGCCAACTGCCAGACCGGAGTCTTTCAGTGCGGTACGGACCGGTTCGAGCGAGTCTTTCACCATGTCTTCCACCAGGGACTCCAGCTTGGCGCGGGTCACCTTGATGTTCATGTGCTTGGGACCGGTGGCATCTGCGGTGATGTACGGCAGATTCACGTCGGTCTGCTGAGCGGAAGAGAGCTCAATCTTGGCTTTCTCGGCGGCATCTTTCAGACGCTGCAGGGCCAGCTGGTCGTTGCGCAGGTCAATGCCCTGCTCACGCTTGAACTCGTCAACCAGATAGTTGATGACGCGGTTGTCGAAATCTTCACCACCCAGGTGGGTGTTACCATTGGTCGCCAGTACTTCGAAGGTGGTTTCCCCTTCAACTTCGTCGATCTCGATGATGGATATATCGAAAGTACCACCACCCAGGTCATAGACGGCAACCTTGCGCTCACCCTTGACCTTGTTCACGCCGTAGGCAAATGCCGCAGCGGTCGGTTCGTTGATGATGCGCTTGACGTCCAGACCCGCGATGCGACCGGCATCTTTGGTAGCCTGACGCTGGGCATCGTTGAAGTAGGCCGGTACTGTGATAACGGCTTCGGTCACTGGCTCGCCCAGATAATCCTCGGCAGTTTTCTTCATTTTCTTCAGCACTTCGGCAGAGATCTGCGGCGGTGCCATTTTCTTGCCTTTCACTTCAACCCAGGCATCACCGTTGTCAGCCTTGGCGATGGCGTACGGCATGATTTTCAGGTCACGCTGCACTTCTTCATCTTCGAAACGGCGACCGATCAGACGCTTGATGGCGAACAGGGTGTTCTTCGGGTTGGTGATGGCCTGACGCTTGGCCGGCTGACCAACCAGGATCTCGCCATCATCGGCATAGGCAATGATGGACGGAGTAGTACGATCGCCTTCTGCGTTCTCGATCACGCGAGCAGTGTCGCCATCCAGAATGGCGACGCAGGAGTTGGTAGTACCCAGGTCAATACCGATGATTTTACCCATTTGACGAATCTCCAAATACTTAGATTAAACAGACGAATCGCTCGCCTTAATGCGTTAACGGCTAGGTGGGGGCTAAGCAATGTGCTTTCAAGCTCCCGGTAGCAAATTCTTACTACCGCCGTACCTTGTCACCTATATGGGGTCTGGTCGTTCAGCTTCAAGGGCTGACCGTAAAAAACCAGGGGCTTTTCTCATGGGACCGACCCCGCTGGCTGACCGCCAGCCAACAAAAAGCCCGCCTCGCGACGGGCTCGGCAATGGCGCGGGGATCAGGCAGGGGCCTTGGATACCATGACCATGGCCGGACGAATGACGCGGCCATTGAGCTCGTAGCCTTTTTGCATCACCGCCATCACGGTGTTTGGCGCCAGCTCGCCATTCTCGATCATGCTCATCGCCTGATGGGCATTGGGATCGAACGGCTGGTTGGTGGGATCCAGTGCCACCAGGCCAAATTTGGCCACCGAGCTCTGCATGGATTTCAGCGTCAGGTCGACACCTTCGATCATCGGCGCCAGCGCCTCGTTCTCTTTGTCAGCAAGATCGATGGCACGCTCCAGGTTGTCGAGCACCGGCAGCAGCTCGGTGGCGAATTTCTCCAGGGCGAATTTATGGGCCTTTTCGACGTCCAGTGCGGCACGGCGACGCAGGTTTTCCATCTCGGCGACGGCACGAATGGCGCGTTCACGCTCTTCGGCGGCAGCCGCTTCGAGAGTGGCCACCTTGGCCTCCAGCTCGGCGATACGCACCAGCTCGGCTGTCACTTCACTGTCTACATCGGTCGGCTCGACTGGCTGGGTTTCGACTTGCTCCATCGCTTCAACCTTTTGTTCTTCGTGGTTCATGACATCTCCAATTAGGGGTTACTTCGTTCATTGCCGCTTATTATGGGGATGCATCCCCCGCTTTCAAGGGGAAAAGGTGATCATCTGCCCTTTGCCCTGGTCAAGGCGAGGCAGCGGCGTTCTCCGCCATGCGCAGTCTGACTGGCTGGCAACGGATGCACTCTGGCGGGAGATGACGTGACGCTTTCCCCATGAGGGTCTGTTGATGGCTCGGCTTTATCCATGACAAACGGGGGGGCATCTTGCGAGCAGGCAGACAAAAGAGAAGCAAATCAAGGTATACTGCAGCCACATTCACCTAGCATTCGAACCCATGATGGACTCCCCTTTCAAAACCATCGCCCTCATCGGCAAGCCTCACCACGAAGGCGCCAACCAGACGCTGAGCGGCCTGCATCAGTATCTCAGCACTCGGGGTTTTCGGGTGCTGATCGAGAGCCGGGTCGCCCAGACTCTCGGTATAGTGGACGACAGCGTCATGGATCTGGTCCAGCTTGGCGAGCAGGCGGATCTCGCCATCGTCGTGGGCGGAGACGGCAACATGCTGGGCGCGGCGCGAGTCTTGTCACGGTTCGACGTGGCGGTGATCGGGGTGAATCGGGGCAACCTTGGCTTCTTGACCGATCTCTCACCGCAAGATTACCTGCTGCCCCTGGAGCAGGTGCTATCGGGCCACTTCAAGAGCGAGCACCGCTTCTTGCTGGAAGCCGCCGTCTACCGCCATGGGGAGCGCAAATCGGCCAATCTGGCGGTGAACGAGGTGGTGCTGCACCCGGGCAAGATAGCCCATATGATAGAGTTCGAGGTCTACATCGATGGCAGCTTCATGTATAGCCAGCGGGCGGACGGCATCATCATCGCAACGCCGACCGGCTCGACCGCCTATTCCCTGTCGGCGGGCGGCCCCATCCTCACCCCCAAGCTCAATGCCATGACGCTGGTCCCCATGTTCCCCCATACCCTGAGCAGTCGCCCCATAGTGCTCGATGCCGACAGCGAGGTACGGCTGCTGGTCTCCCCCGAGAATCAGGATGACGCCATGCAGGTGAGCTGTGACGGCCAGGTGACGCTCGCGGTGCAACCGGGGGACGAGATCCTCATCAAGAAGAGCAGCCACAAGTTGCATCTGGTGCACCCGCTCGATTACAGCTACTTCCACGTGCTGCGCAACAAGCTAGGCTGGGGCAGCAAGCTGTTCTAAGTCAGCTCATCGAGGGAGAGGCTGGCCTCCCCCTCATTTACTCCAGCCAGACCCGCACAGTACGGATCGGGCAGGGACTCTGGCCCAGCTGATACTACTTCTACACCAGTAGATGGTGGCGCTCCAGCTCGGGCAAGAAACGCACGCCATTGCGCCCCTCCCCCTTGACCCTGTACATGGCCTCGTCGGCGCGCAGCAGCAACTGCGCCAGATCGCCTTGGCCGCAAGAGCAGATCCCTCCCACGCTGACGGTGATCCCCTCACAGGGTAGGCAGGCCCCTTGGCGGGAGCGCGTCTCTATCTGGCTGCGAATGCGATCGCAGATGGAGAACGCATCCTGATCGCTGACCCCCCGCATGATGATGGCGAACTCCTCACCCCCGATCCGCCCGACCAGATCGTCTTTACGCACCTCGGATATCAGCGTCTGGGCAACGAAGCGGATCACCTCGTCGCCACACCCATGTCCAAATCGGTCATTGACCTGCTTGAAGTGATCAATGTCGAGTACGACCACGCTTAACAGCCCATCCGCCTGGCCATCGCCCGACTTGAACAGCCCACGTCGATTGAGCACCCCAGTGAGGGGGTCCCGCTCCGAGAGCATGAGCAGCGTCTGCTCGCTCTCCGTATACGCGACCAACGGCAGCAGAAGCACGGACCCTATGGTCAGGGTCATATGCATGAAGAAAATCACATCCAGCAACCACTGCTTGGCTTGCTGGTCCGGGCCCAATGCCTGCACGAGCAGAGCGATGCCCTGACTCAACAGGATCACGAAATGGACCAGATAGATGAGAGAGACGGTATGCAGCACCCGCTTCTGAGTCTGGCTCAAGGAGAAGATCAGGCAGGCACACCACAGATAGATGACTGATTCGATAAGCGCCAGCACCAAGCGCACATCAAACAGGCTGGCCAATACCAGATAGCTGAGCAGAAAGAGGCTAACAGAACACCGGACACGCCACGTATTCAAGGGGTTGTCATAAAGAGCATAGAAACCTGCAAGCAGCAGCAACACACAAATCAGAGACGTAAAACCGCCCCAAAACAGCCCAAGAGCCACGTGATCCGTCATGACCCCCAGGCAGAGCAGCAGTATTGAAAAGGAGAACACGAACGCCGACAGGGACCAGAGCAGGAAGTTACCCCGCCCCGGCTTGAGCCGATGAATGAACAGCATGAGCAGAGCCGACATCAAGTTGATTGCCAGGGAGATGAGCAATAGCGTCGGGGTATGGATCGTCATGAGTCATCCTTGATGAGGATCGCTGCCAATCCTTGGTCAGCCGTCCAGGCGCGCCCGGGCCCCACAAGGACCAAGCATGTTAATGAGTGTGTCCGAGCCACCCTTGCGCTACAAGTGTATTCTATCAATAAGTTGTAACGGCATCAGACAAGGGAAGAAAGCCCCTCTTGGCATGGCCACCCTCTGGTCCAGTTCAGCTCGTGGCGCTAAAAATCCGCGCGCCCTCTTTACTGTATATAAGACCAGTATATACTGGATGCATACACAGTAATCTTGGCCCAGACAGGATGAAACCATGCTGACCCAACTGACCGTCAACAACTTCGCCATCGTCAAGTTTCTCGAGCTCGATCTGCAACCCGGCATGACCTGTATCACCGGGGAGACGGGTGCTGGCAAATCCATCGCCATCGATGCCCTTGGACTCTGTCTCGGCGAACGTGCCGAAGCGGCCATGGTGCGCCCCGGCAATGACAAGACGGAAGTCAGCGCCCGCTTCCTGCTTGAAGACAATCCCCAGGCCCGTGCCTGGCTGGCTGGCAATGAGCTTGAGAGCGAGGGGGAGTGCATAGTTCGACGGGTGGTCTCGGCCGAGGGACGTTCACGCAGCTATGTCAATGGCGTGCCAGTGCCCCTGACCCAATTGCGCAGCCTGGGTCAACTGCTGGTCAACGTACACGGCCAGCATGCCCACCAGTTGCTGATCAAACCCGACTACCAGCTCGCCCTGCTCGACGGCTACGCTGGCCACCATCTGCTGCTGGCGGACGTTCGCCACCACTACCAGCATTGGCGTCAGCTGCAAAACGAACTGAACCGTCTCAAGGCCGAACAGCAACAGCGGGAAGCTCGCCGCCAACTCATCGAATACCAGGTGCAGGAGCTCGACGAATTCGCCCTGCAACCCGCGGAGTTCGAGGCGATCGAGGAGGAACACCAGCGGCTGGCCAACGGTACCGAGCTGATGCAAGAGTGTGGCTTCTGTCTGGATCTGCTCTATGACAACGAAGAGACCACCATCGCCGGCCTACTGCAAATCGCGGTGGACAGAGCAGAGGGACTGGTCAACATGGATGCCCGGCTTGCCCCGGTACTGGGCATGCTCAATGAGGCGCTGATCGGTGTGCAGGAGAGCCACAGCGAGCTGCGTGTTTATCTGGACAAGCTGGAGCTGGATCCCGAGCGCTTCAACGAACTCGAGGCCCGCCTCTCCCGGGCGATCAATCTGGCCCGCAAGCATCATGTCAAACCCGCCGAACTGGCTCATTACCATCAGGAACTGGCCAGTGACCTGGCGCAGCTCAACTCCGATGAGCAGCGCCTCGAGGGGATGGAAACCGAACTGGCCGAAGCTCGCAACGCCTTCTTGCAAGCTGCCGATGCCCTGAGCCAGAGCCGCCAGCGCTATGGCGCCGAGCTGGCTACCCTGGTCACGGCCAGCATGCAGGAACTCTCCATGACCGATGGCCGTTTCGCCATCGACATCAAGCCGGATGCCAACGCCAGCCTCTCTCCCTTGGGGATAGACAGGGTAGAATTCGTGGTAAGCACCAACCCGGGCCAACCCATGCAGCCGCTCGGCAAGGTGGCCTCGGGGGGAGAACTGTCGCGCATCAGCCTCGCCATTGTGGTGATCAGTGCCCGCAAGGTTGCCACTCCGACTCTGATCTTTGATGAGGTGGACGTGGGGATCAGTGGCCCCACCGCCGCCGTAGTGGGCCGCCTGCTACGCCAGCTCGGCGAGTCGACCCAGGTGATGGTGGTCACTCACTTGCCCCAGGTGGCAGGCAATGGTCATCAGCACATGGTGGTGAGCAAGCACACCGACGGCAAGACCACAGAGACACGGATGAGTGCCCTCGACAGCAAGGCCCGCCTCAACGAACTCGCCCGTCTGCTTGGCGGCGATCAGATCACCGACAATACCCTGGCCAATGCCCGTGAGCTGCTGCAGGCCTGATCCTGCAGCCAGCCTGCGGGTGGAATAGTGACCTACTCCTCGGGCATGACGCCAGAGAGAGCCATCTTCTGCAGGCAGGCCTTTTCACCTTTGGTGAAACAGGTCTGCCTCACGCCCTCCAGAGGGGCTGAGCACCAACAGCTCCAGCCGCAAGAGAATCTATCTCTCGTTCTCCTTGGGCGGCCCGGGTGAAGCGGGCTTGGCTTATCTCTTTGCACATGAGGCCTCTTTAATCTCCCCCCGCTCCTGCGGACATCATCCGGCGTCAGGATCAATCCCCGCCACAGTGCCGGGATGATATGCTGACGACCTATCTTGCATAAGGTCATCCAGCCCGAGGTTTTCATGATCCACGTATTCGGCCATCGCAATCCCGACAGCGACAGCATCTGCAGTGCCCTGGTACTAGCAGACTGGCTCAACGGTCAGGGGCGGCCCGCCACTCCTTGGCGCCTGGGAGAGCTGCGCACCGAAACCCGCTTTATTCTGGAGTGCGCCGGCAGGGAGTCCCCGGCCCTGCTGACCCAGCCGCTGGATGGGCTGGATGTCTGGCTGGTGGACTTCAGCGATTTCGAGCAAGGACCAGAGAGCCTGGCCCGCGCCAACATCGTAGGTCTGGTGGATCACCACAGACTCGGTTCCTTGCGTACCGAGGCGCCCTTCGATGCCTGGATCCGCGCAGTAGGTTGCTCGGCCACCATAGTGCTCAGTCTGCTCGACGAGCTGACCCGCCCCCAGGCCCGTCTCTTGCTTGGTGCCATCATGAGCGACACCCTCTGCCTCACCTCCCCGACGACCACTCCCTTGGATGAGGCTGCCTGTCAGCGGCTAGCGCCTCTGGCCGAGTTGAGCCTTGCCGAATTTGGCCAGCAGTTGCTGGCAGCCAAGACCGATCTCAGTGGACTCAGTGCCGCTCAGTTGCTGCGCCAGGACGAGAAGGGCTATCAGGTGGCAGGGGTCAACCTGGTGATGAGTCAGATTGAAGTCAGCAGCCTGGCCCAGATAACACCCATGATGGCGGAACTCGAACGCGAAATGGCGCAACGAGTGCACACCGATGACCTGGATGCCTACGTGCTGATGGTGACGGATCTTGGCGAAGGGGCGAGCCGGATCTGCGCCTGCCCTCACCCGAAAAGGTCGCTGCCACAGCTGCCCAAGCAAGCCATCACCCTGCCCGGTATGGTGAGCCGCAAGAAGCAGGGGCTCCCTTGGCTGACCGCTCAACTCAGTCAGGGCTGACTTGCAGAGCTCAGCCAGTGGCAATAGGCGGTGCACTATTTCTCCTGGCTGAGCCCCTGCCAAGCCCTGGCCACATAAGCAGGGTCAACCCGGTGCCGTTGGCCCTGGCTACCATCTCCCGCAAGAAGCTTCTCCCCAGGTGTCCTGCGTTGACAAGCTTTGTTACAGGATCTCCGTTGTCTTTTAGCCGCCTTTTACGGCAGGATGTTTCCTCTTATCTCCCCCTAGCGTTCATGGATGCCAGATTCACGATGAAGATGTCCCTCCCCCCTATGCTGCGCTGGCTCATTGCCGCCTTGCTGGTCGCTCTCTCCATCTGGCTGCTATGGCCGAACAAAGCGGCCGCCCCCTTGTTGAGCGCCTCGGTGACCCGCCAGGACATAGAAGATGCCGTGTTGGCCAGCGGCGCACTGGAGGCGGTGGAACAAGTCGACGTGGGTGCCCAGGTTTCGGGCCAGGTTACCCGGCTGCTGGTCGAGAATGGTCAGCAAGTCAAACAGGGGGAGCTGTTGGCCGAGATAGACCCGCTGATCGCTCAGAACGATCTCAAGACGGCCCAAGCCGAGCTCGCCAGTAGCCAGGCGCAGCTCAGGATCAAGCAGGCTCAGCTCAAGCAATATGAGCTCGCCTATCGCCGCCAGCAGCAGATGTTTGGCCAGCAGGCCAGTTCAAAGGCCGATCTCGAAAACGCAGAAGCCCAGCTCGCCGTCACCCGGGCCGAGCTGCAAAATGCCCAGGCCAATATCGACAGTGCCGCCATCAAGGTCGAGCGCTCCCGCACCCAGCTTGGCTATACCCGGGATCCAGGCCCCCATGGATGGCACCGTCGTCTCCATCGTCACCCGCCAGGGGCAGACATTGGCGGCCACCCAGACGGTGCCCACCC
>NZ_AQGQ01000036.1 GCF_000388115.1 Aeromonas molluscorum 848 | reverse complement strand
CCTTGCAGAGCTCGTCGATGGCGGCCTGGATGTGGCGCTCGGATTCGGTATCCAGTGCGGACGTCGCTTCATCGAGCAGCAGCACGGGGGCATCGCGCAACAGGGCGCGGGCGATGGCGATACGCTGGCGCTGGCCACCGGACAGTGAGGCGCCATTCTCGCCCACCACGGTATCGTAACCCTCGCTCATCTTGCTGACGAACTCATCGGCATGGGCCACCACGGCGGCATGACGGATCTGCTCGAGGCTATAGCGATCTCCGGCAGCATAGGCGATGTTGTTGGCGACACTGTCGTTGAATAGATGCACATGTTGGGAAACCAGGGCGTATTGCTTGCGCAGATCGCTCAAGCGGTACTCCTGGATGTTGATCCCATCGAGCAGGATTTCCCCTTCGTCTATGTCGTAGAAACGGGTCAGCAGGCTGGCGATGGTACTCTTGCCAGAGCCCGAGCGCCCCACCAGCGCCACGGACTTGCCCGCCTCGACCTTGAAGCTGACATTGTGCAGCGCCGGGGTCAGCTTGGTCGGGTAGGTAAAGGTGACATTGCGAAACTCGATCTCGCCCCGGGCCCTGTCCAGAGGACGCGTACCGGTATCGGGTTCAGGTTCGCTGTCGAGCAGGCCAAACAGACTCTGGCAGGCAGTGATGCCCTTCTGGAACTGGTTGTTGATGTCGGTCAGGCTTTTCAGCGGCTTGAGCAGCATCATCATCGAGGTGATCATGACAGTGAAGGTGCCAGCAGTCAGGGTCTCACGCACCCCGTCGACCGTCGCCGCATAAAGGAAGACGGCCAGGGCGATGGACGCCACCATCTGCACCACGGGTGTGCCGATGGCATTGGCCGCGACCATTTTCATGTTTTGCTGACGCATATGGTTGCTGACACGGAAGAAGCGCTTGGACTCCACCTCCTGGCCACCGAACATCAACACCTCCTTGTGACCCTTGAGCATCTGCTCGGTCGAGGTGGTAATGTTGCCCATCGCCTTCTGGATCTGACGGCTGATGGTGCGGAAACGGCGGCTGATGAAGCTAATCAAGACACCGACCACGGGGCCCACCACCAGGAAGATGATGGAGAGCTGCCAGGAGTGCCAGAACATCAAGCCGAGCAGGCCAATAACGGTCGCCCCCTCTCGCACGATGGAGACCAGAGTCGAGCTCGCCGCAGAGGAGACCTGGCTCGCATCATAGGTCACCTTGGAGAGCAGGGCGCCGGTATTCTGCCGGTCGAAGAAGCTCATCGGCATGGCCATCAGATGATTGAACACCTGCTGCTGCAACTTGAGCACCACATGGTTACCGACCCAGGCCATGCAGAACGTAGAAAGGAAGGTTGCGACGCCGCGCAGCGCGACTATGCCCAATACGAAGAAGGGCATCCAGGTCAGCACCGTCTTGTCGTTACCATTGATACCCTGGTCGATCAGCGGCTTGATGGAGTAGACGAAGGCGGTGTCGACCGCCGCATAGCCCAGCATGCCGATGATGCCGCCCGCCAGACCCAGCTTGCGATCGCGAACGTAGGCGAGCAGCCGCTTGAACACGGGCCAGCTCTCTTGAGAGGTATCTTGAGAGTTATCTTGTTGCATGAATCGCCGTTATAAATGGGAAATGACGGGCTATTCTAGCCAAAGCTGTGGTTTCCACCAAGCTCCACTGCGTCGATACCAGGGACCGGTATCTCGCTCCCCCTGGATATCAAGTCCATTTGGCCCCACTTCAATCAAAATCGCCCCCGACTGCCCACTGACCCATTGCCGCGAATCGGGCACCAGGGCGCGATAGCGCGCCACGACTTCAGGGCGTGGAAAGTGCCAGCGGTTCATGAATCCGGCGCTGTGGATCACCTCCCTTGCCGCAACGGCGGCCACGAAGCCCGGGGTTGAAGAGGTTTTGCTACCATGATGCGGACTGACCAGCACTGTGCTGTGCAGCCCCTGCCCTTCGAGCGCCAGCAGGCGCGCTTCGGCTTCCCGCTCTATGTCGGCGCTCAGCAGCACACTCACCCGGCCATCGCCTATCTGCAGCACGCAGCCATCATTGTTGCGTCCGGCGCCGCTGCGCTCCGGCCACAGCATGCGCAGCGTCAATCCTTGCCACAGCCATTGCTGACCACGCCGACAAGCCTGCGTGCCAGGCGAGAAAGCGTAAGAAGAGTACTCAGCCCTGACCGACAGCGCCGCGTGCAGGGCCTCCCTGTTACCCGCATGATCCCGGTCTTTGTGACTCAGGATCAAGATGTCAAGCTCATCGACCGACAGCCGATGCAGCAGCGGCAAGATGGCCGCATCCGCCATGTTGTAGCCACCGGGATAGCGATCGCCGGTATCAAACAGGATGTGATGACCACGGCTACTGAGCAGCACCGCCAACCCCTGCCCCACATCCAGCACTCTGACCTGCCAACTGGGTGGCGCCGGCCAGCAGGCAAGCAAGGCGGCGGCGAGCAGCGGCAAACCAAGCCAGCGACCGCCAGGCAGGGTGCAGGCTAGCCAGCCCAGCAGAAGCAAGATACTCAGCGGCAGCGCCCAGCCTGGTAGCGGCCACCAGAGTGCCCACTGGCTATTGAGCCACTCCAGACTGACCATGAGATAACCGAGCGCCCCATCTGCCAGCCAGAACAGGCCATGAGCGAGGCTCGGGGAGAAGAGACTCACCAGTACCGCAATCAGTGCCAGAGGGATGATGAAGAGGCAAAAGAGCGGCAAGGCGAGCAGATTGATAAACAGCGCCAAAGGCGCCATTCCCTCGAACAACGCAAGTTGCAGCGGCAACAAACCGAGCAGCAAGATCCCTTGTAGCCGCAGCAGACTGGGTCTGCCATAGAGGTAACTCGCCCCCATCAAGAGCGCCACCGCCAGGAAAGAGAGCCAGAATCCGGCGGCGAAGAGTGCAAAAGGGTCCCACAGCAAGATGGCCACAAAGGCCAGTAACCAGACGCGATACGGGGGCCAATCCCTTTTCCATACTCGCAGCATACTCCAGACCAACACCATGATGAGGGCCCGCTCGGTCGCCACCGCAAAACCCGCCAACCAACTGTATGTACCGGCAAAGAGCAGAGTGCCGACCAGCGCCCCTTTCAGCCCAAACAGTCGCCCCAGCCAGAAACCCAGCACGGCGACCAGGGCAATATGCTGACCCGAGATGGCGATGATGTGGGTCAGGCCTGCGCCGCGAAACAGCTCCCATTGGCGGTCCGAAATGCCACCTTGTTCGCCAAAGGTGAGCGCTGCTAGCAAAGGCGCCTGCGCCAACCCTTGCCAGGCTTGCCCGGCACTGGCCAGCCAGAGTGTCCGCCAACCGGGTGGCTCGAGCTCGACCCGAATAAGGCGACGCAGGTTGCCGGTCGCGCTGATCCCCTTGCCCAGCAACAGGCGACGACCATCCATGCCGGCCTCATTGGCCAAGCCATGGGCGGGTTTGAGAGAGGCTGCCAGGGTCAGGATCGAGCCCGATGTCAGCTCGGGTAAAGTTTGGTAAGCATTGATGCGCACCAAGGGAGGCAGGGGTAAGCTGCGACCATCAAGCTCGATGACCTTGAGTTGTAGTCGCGTAAAATTATCATTTTGAGGCTCTGCACTTTGCAACTGTGCGGTTATGATGTGGCTCGCCTGCTCCCCCAGGGTGTCCAACCAGGAGAGCCGAGCCTGCATGTTTACTTGCATCCAGAGGATGCCCAATAGCAGAAACAGCAGCCGCCAGGCGCGTATAAAACAGAAGGGGATCAGCAGGGACAGCCATAATCCCCCCCATTGGAATGAAGGCAACCATGGCCAAAGCAGACAGGAGCTTGCCCCGAGGGCAAACGACAATAAACGCAGATCCATGGAGCAAGTATTTAGCAAGGTTTCATTATGCCCAAACATCTCATTAAACGCTGGATGCCGGATCATAAAACGCTCAAGGAACACAAGCACTTACGTCTTTTCGGCGACCTGCTGCTCGACGCCAATCTCTGGCATTTGAATCGCCGCTCCGCCGCTGGCGCCTTTGCGGTCGGTCTCTTCATGGCCTGGATCCCCGTCCCCTTCCAGATGCTGTTGGCCGCCGGTGGCGCCATCCTGTTTCGCGTCAACCTGCCGCTCTCGGTTGCCCTGGTCTGGCTCACCAACCCCCTCACCATGCCGCCTCTGTTCTACGCCGCCTATGTGGTTGGCTGTCATCTGCTGGGCCAACCCTCCCAGCATATAGAGATTGAATTTACCTGGAGCTGGCTGACATCTGTCTTCGAGACCATAGCCCCGCCTCTGCTGCTCGGCTCCCTGGTACTGGCCATCCTCAGCTCCATCACCGGTTATGTGGTAGTACGCGGCCTCTGGCGGCTGAGCATAGTGCGCCAATGGCGTAACCGCGGCGCGGACAAAGAATGAACAACCACTGGCGCAGTCGATTAAAGGTCACTCCAGAGCAGCTACGCCAGCACAAGTGGTTTGCTCTGTTTGGCGAACGCCTGTTCGCACCGGCGCTTTGGCAATCGGGCACCCGGGCGCTATCCGGTGCCTGCGCTGCGGGGTTGTTCGCATCCTGGGTGCCCCTGCCGATGCACAGCCTGATCGCCGTGGGACTGGCAGTGCTTTTTAGCCTCAATCTGCCCCTGGCTCTGCTGGCGGTCTGGTTCAACAACCCCATTACCCTGCCCTTCATGTATCTGTGGGCTTATCGTACCGGCTGCACACTGCTGCAGCTGACCCCGGCCCCTTTTCATCTGGAGTGGTCGCTGGCCTGGTTCGAGCAGGAGGCCGCCAGCCTGTTGCCCCCTTTCCTGCTCGGCAGCCTGCTGCTTGGCCTGTTGACCGCGAGCCTGGGAGGGCTGCTTTGCGCGCTATTGCTCCGCTTGTTTCGCCGTCATCGAACAGGTTAAAACCGGTATAACCCCCGTCTCCTCTTCGTGACAGGCGTGTTGCCCAGCGTTGATTCTCCCCCGCTCTACCGGCCCCTTGTCAGGGGCCCATCTTGGCACCACACTGAATACAATCAATCGGTTGCTACTCGAACCTGCCACAAGGAGCTCCCATGGCTGACCCGCTGATCCTCGCCTATGCCGGCAAAAACTCCCTCTCGTTGCTACCCGCCAAGGCCAATCGCCATGGTCTGATAACGGGAGCAACCGGGACAGGCAAGACAGTGACATTGCAAGTGCTGGCGGAGGGTTTCTCCAATCAGGGGGTCCCCGTCTTTCTGGCTGACGTAAAGGGCGATCTCAGCGGCCTGGGCGCGGCGGGGACTAGCTCCCCCAAGCTCGAGGAGCGACTCGGTCAAATGGGCATTGAGGCCCCCGTCTTTTGCGCCAGCCCGGTGGTATTCTGGGATCTTTATGGTGAGCAGGGCCACCCGGTGCGCGCCACCATCTCCGACATGGGCCCTTTGCTGCTCGCGCGGTTGCTTGGCCTCAATGATACCCAGAGCGGCGTATTGGAGCTGGTCTTCAAGGTAGCCGATGATGAGGGGCTGTTGCTGCTCGATCTCAAGGACCTGCGCGCCATGGTGCAGTTCGTCGGCGAGAATGCCAAACGGCTCACCACCAGTTATGGCAATGTATCAAGCGCGTCGGTCGGCGCCATCTTGCGCAATCTGCTCAGCCTTGAGCGGGCCGGAGCCGATCACTTCTTCGGCGAACCCATGCTCGACATCCAGGATCTGCTGCAGACCGATGAACGGGGCCGTGGCCACATCAACATACTGGCAGCGGACAAGTTGACCCAGTCGAGCCGCCTTTACGCCTGCTTCCTGCTGTGGCTGCTCTCCGAACTGTTCGAACAGCTGCCCGAAATTGGCGATCCCGATAAACCCAAGCTGGTGTTCTTCTTCGACGAGGCGCACCTGCTGTTCAACGACACCCCCAAGGCACTGCTGGAAAAGATAGAACTGGTGGTGCGGCTCATTCGCTCCAAAGGGGTGGGCGTCTATTTCGTGACCCAGAGTCCGGCCGACATCCCGGCCAGCGTGCTGGGTCAACTCGGCAACCGGGTACAACATGCTCTGCGAGCCTTCACCCCGCAGGATCAGAAGGCGGTACGTATCGCGGCCGACACCCTCAGGGCAAACCCGGCCTTTGACGCCGCCGGCGTCATCACTGAACTCGGTGTCGGTGAGGCACTGGTCTCGACCCTGGATGAAAAGGGCCGCCCTCAGGTCGTGGAGCGGGCTCTGATAGCGCCCCCCGCCAGCCGAATAGGCCCGCTCACGACGCCCGAACGTCAAGCCCTCATCAAGGGTTCCTTGTTGTTTGGCCAGTATGAACAGACCCAGGACAGGGAGTCCGCCTTCGAACGGCTGAAAGGACAAGCTCAAGCCGCACCTGAGCCACCCCTGTCCGGCAAGGTCTCCGAGCAAGCCGAACCTGAGGGCGGCCTGTTTGGATCTATCAGCGAGATACTGTTTGGCCGCACCGGCCCCCGGGGTGGCCAGCACGATGGAGTGGTGCAGACGGCAGCCAAGAGTGTAGCTCGCACCCTGGGAAACGGAAATGGGTCGCCAGCTGATACGGGGCGTGCTCGGATCCCTGCTCGGAGGCAACAGTAAGCGTCGCCGCTGACAGGGCTATATAAATAAAGAGGCCCGCATCATGCGGGCCTCTTTATTTCTGACCTAAGCCACTCACTCGAGAGAGTGAAGGCTGTCGTCAGATCACCTTGGCGATGGCATCGCACAGAGGATCGATATTGGCATGAGTGATACCCGCCACGCTGATGCGGCCAGAACCCACGATATAGATGCCAAATTCCTGCTTGAGCCGTTCAACCTGGGCCTTGTCCAATCCGGAGAAAGAGAACATGCCATTTTGCTCACGGATAAAGCTGAAGTCCTGAGCAATCCCCAGCGCCGCAAGCTTCTCCACCAGCAGCTCGCGCATCTCGCGAATGCGCACTCGCATCTCGGCCACCTCAGCCACCCACTCGGCATACAGGGCTTCATCCTGCACTATGGTGGTCACCACGGCAGCCCCATGGGAAGGCGGGTTGGAGTAGTTGGCACGGATCACCGTCTTGACCTGGGTGAAGGCCACATCGGCAACGGCCTTGCTGGCGCTGACCAACGTAAAGGCACCGACCCGTTCGTTGTAGAGCCCGAAGTTCTTGGAGAAAGAGCTCGCAACCAGCAACTCGTCGTGACTGGCAGCGAAGATACGCAGCCCCTCGGCATCCTCTTCGATACCACGGGCAAACCCCTGATAGGCGAAGTCAAACAGCGGCAACCAGCCAGCGGCCAGGCTCTGCTCGGCCAGGGCTTGCCACTGCTCACGGGTCGGATCGATGCCGGTCGGGTTGTGGCAGCAACCGTGCAGCAGCACCAGATCGCCCGCTTGCGCCTCGGCCAGAGAGGCTTGCATGGCGGAGAAATCGAGCCCTTTGCGGCTAGGATCGTAATATTTGTACCACTTCACCTCAAGGCCGGCGGCCTGGAAGACGCTGACGTGGTTGGCCCAGGTTGGATCCGAGATCCAGACCGTCTTGCTCAAGTTGTTGCGCACCACAAACTCGGCGGCGATACGCAGGGCACCCGTGCCCCCCGGCGCCTGCGCCGTCTTGACCCGACCGCTGTTGATAAGCTCGGCGCCCTTGCCAAACAGCAGCTGTTGCACGACGGAGCCATAGGCGGCCGTGCCCTCGATGCCGAGGTAGTTCTTGCTCTTCTCGTCATTGAGCAGGATCTGCTCGGCTTGTTTAACACTGCGCAGAATAGGAGTGGCTCCGGATTCATCCTTGTAGATCCCGACCCCGAGATTGATCTTGTCGGTACGAGGATCGGCGCGGAAGGCATCGGTCAGGCCCAGAATCGGATCCGCTGGGGCGGCAACAACCTTTTCAAACATGGTTTTCCCTGTGTTCCATTGATTTTATTGGGGGGCGTCCTGGATGGTAAACACAGCGGCCCTTTGGCGGCACTGCGCTTCCTCTTTATACCACCGCCCATCAGGTGGGAAAACCGCTTTTTAGTTCCATGTTTTGCTGACTATCCGGACACGGCATCCCAGCTCGAAGCCAGTGCCATTGCCTCGGCACTGAGCCCCTGCCGCGCAGCAATCAGCAGATGGCAGGCTGAGCGAAAAGCGCGGGGCAGCACGCTGGGCTCCCAGGCTCTTGCTCCCGCCAGCGGACTCCCATAGTGCGTCATGAACGGTGCCAGATCCCGAGGTAGCCACCAGCTTGCCGGGCGCGCGATACGCGCGGCCAGAGCCTGCACCCGCGCCGCACCCGCCGGATCCAGACTCGTGATATGGTGCCAGCTAACCCCGAGGGGCAAGGCGGCCAGCAAGGGCATCAGCAGGTGCGGCGCCTCGCGATCCCCCCATACCAGGATGCTGTCTTTTGGCATCACCAGTTCAGTGAAAATCCCGAGGCTATCGGTGGTGATGACCCGGACGGGCTCCTGACCTGGCCAGATCAACTTGCCAAGCCGTGCCAGACTGCGCTCCGGCAAGCTGATCTCACCCAACCCCTGCAACCAGGGCGCGGCATCAAGCAATTGCCCTCCCTGCAAAAACAGACTAAAGGGGTGGCTAGCCCTCAGCCTGAGGAGGCCATCGCCACACAGACTGATCCCCTTGTCTTCAAAATCTATCTGTTCGGCGGTGCTAAATGGCTGCTCATCCTTGCGATAGAGGGCAGCGAGTACCCGCTGGTTGACCCTCTCCTTGAGCTGCCAGCCTTGGGCATGGATCCACTCCTCCGGACTTGGCGGGGCAACAGACAACTTGGCCAGGGTGAGTTCGCGCTGCAAGTAACGTCGGCCCGCCGGCGTGAGCTGATATTGATGGGCGCCGAGGGAGAGCAGCAGCTGATGACTGCGCAGCAGGCCGATGAGAGGTTGCAAGTTTCTATCCCGCACACTGACCATATCCTGCGCCAATAATTGCTGGGCAAACGTCTGCCACGCCGGATGAGTAAAATCGATCAAGGCCCGCTCCTTCCCTGTCGGGGTAACAAGCTGATTAATCTAACGAATAGTGAAGCTGATACCAAGCTGGGGAAGTAGACAACGTGATGTGGCGCAGGGCAGGCCAAAGAAGAAAAAAGTAAGAGAAAAGAGAAAAGCAAAACGGCCAAGCAAGCTTGGCCGTTTCATCAACTCAATTTCATTTCCCTATACAAGGGAGCCGAGATTAGAAGTTGTATTGCAGGGCAACAGTCCACTCGTCATCGCGGTCGTCGATACCCTGGATTTTGTACTCGGTATAGGCTTTGAACTTGGAAGTGAAGTTGTACTGAACGCCCAGCAGGGTTTCATCAACTTGATCTTCGTAGCTAGTGCTGGTGGTGTTGTTCTTGGCTTCGGTGAAGTTGTAACCAGCCAGGAAGGTCCAAGCGTCAACGTTGTAGGAAGCAGCCAGCTCGTAGCCACGGCCCTTGCCATCCCAACCGGTGTTGTCGTTGTCGATTTTACCCTGGGTGTACATACCGGCGAAGTAGAAACCGTTGATGGCGTAGTGCGCGCCAACAGCCCACTCGTCTTTGTTGCCTTTGTCGTTGGTGGTCTTGTTTTCCAGCTCGGAAGTGGAGTAACCAGCATCGAGGCCCAGACCGAAGTCGAAATCGTAACCGGCAGCAGCAGCGAAGCCGTAGTTACGTTTTACGTCAGGACCGAAAACTTCGTCTTCTTTTACGCCTTGACCGACGTCAGTCACTTTAACAGCGACATCATCGTTGGTCTGGTAGGACAGCTTGCCGGAGAAACCACCGAAGCTGTTGGAATAGATGATCTGGCCTTCCTGACGACCGTCGTAGAAGTTACCTACGTCACCCCATTCGTTGAAGATATCGGTCGCTTCCAGGGCATCGTAGAAGGCGGTATCGGTTTGACCGAAGATGATCTTACCGTACTGGCTGCCGTCCAGACCCACGTAGATGTGACGGGAGTTGAATTTGTTGTCGGAGTTTTCGGCAGAAACCTGCCACTCGGTCTTGGCGATACCAGACCAGGTGTCGTTCAGGGCAACTTTGCCGGACCAACCCAGACGGGAAGAACCAACCAGCTCACCATCGGCGTCGTCATGCTCACCGTAGTAGTTAGCCTGTACACGGCCGTAAACGTCAAAAGAGGTACCGTCTTTGTCATAGATGACCGCGGCGTTAGCGGCGGAAGCAAACAGAGCCGGGATAGCAATAGCCAGAATTGTCTTTTTCATAGTTTCCAATGCCTACTGTAATTAAACACTAAGTTGTTGTTATTCCCTGTGTTAGCGATGTTCTTTGCATCACTATGGGGCCCGAGACTAGCATCGGGTTTTGCAATCCGCAATGAAAAAACTTGGAACTTTTCGGTGGATCGATAGTCATAGGGAGAAAAATGTGATCTCGCTCCCATCTATTGCGCATCCTTGAGGGAAAACGTTTACAGCGAAAAACGCTGCTTTTCTACACTCCGAAAGTTGAGTCCCAAGGTGTTTTGTCGCCACGGCGGAACATATGGCGACAGCGTAAGGTAGGGTCTGTCATCACGGCCTCGACCCGGCAGCCGAGTTACGGGTATCCTGTGTTTCTGCCCCCTAAGCCGCGCGCCCATCAAGCCCATGTTATCTACCCGTCTCAAAGCCAGCATACGTGCTACCTATCGCCAGATTGCCGACAGCTTGCCCGGTTTCATGCCGCGCAAAGAGCAGAACTTCCTGGTGGCAGAGATAGCCAAGACGCTCACCGGGGAATATGACAGATCCCGCCGCATTCTGGTGGCCGAGGCAGGAACCGGCATAGGCAAATCCCTCTCCTATGCACAAGGAGCCATTCCCGTGGCCCGCCTTGGTCAGAAGAAGCTCATCATCTCCACCGCGACAGTGGCGCTGCAAGAGCAGCTGATCCACAAGGACCTGCCCTTCTATCATCGCCACAGTGAACTGCCATTCAAGTTCATGCTGGTCAAGGGACGGCAGCGCTACTGCTGCGAACACTTGCTGGAACAAGCGGCAAGCGGCGCCGACATGAGCAATTTTGAATTCAACTTCGAGGCACTGAGCAAGCACAAGCCAAGCGCCGGTGACCGGAGTCTCTACCAAGCCCTCTGGCAGGCCTATACCGATGGCAAATGGGATGGAGATCGTGACAACTGGCCAGATCCCATACCCGATCTAGGCTGGCTACGTATCGCCGCCGATCGCCACAGTTGCAACAAGGCACTCAGCCATCATCAGCACTGTCCCTTCCATCGGGCTCGCAATGACATGGAGGCCGCCGACGTCCTGGTGGTCAATCACGCCCTGCTGCTCTCGGACCTCACCATGGGAGGCGGCATCATATTGCCAAGCCCGGATGAGTGTTTCTACGTGCTAGACGAGGCCCATCACCTGCCCACCATCGCGCGGGACCATGGGGCGGCCAGCGCCAGCATCAAGGGTTCGCGCCGCTGGTTGGAGAAGCTGGCCCAGAGTGCCGGCAAGCTCACTCGCACTCTCAATAAAGAGAGCCTGATCGACCCCCAGCTCAAACTGCAAGATGCCCTCACCTCCTTGCAGCCGGACCTCAAGGCCCTGGAACAGTGGCTTAGCGCCAATGAAGGGCTCTTTGGTCAGGATCCCCACTATCGATTCGAAGGTGGCATACTGCCTGAGCCCTTGCCCATGCTGGCCGAAAACCTGAAAGAGGCGAGTAAGAAAGCGCTGCGGGCCCTGGACAGAATGCAGGGTGCCATCGCCGAGGCCCTGAAAGATGGGGAGATCCGCCGCAAGGAGGCCGAGCCGCTGCTGGCCGAGACCGGTTTTCATCTGCAGCGCCTGGAGGGATTCAACGCCCTCTGGGAGATGCTGGGTCGCCATGTGCCGCAAGGCAAAACCCCCATGGCACGCTGGATGGTGAAAGGGGACGAAGGGGAGATCTGGCTGCACGCCTCCCCCATCGAGGTCGGCTATCTGCTGGAAGAGTGGCTCTGGTCACGTTGCCTCGGCGCCGTGCTGGTCTCGGCCACCCTGAGCGCCCTCTCCTCCTTTAGTTATTTTCGCCATCAGGTAGGGCTCAAGGAGCATGATGGCACCCGCTATCTGCGCCTGCGCTCCCCCTTCGATTACCAGAAGGCGGAGCTTTATCTGCCCAAGATGGCCAATGAACCCAGCGCCCCCGGTTTCACCCAGGAGTTGATTGAGGTGCTGCCACGGCTGATCGCGGGCAAGGAGGCGAGCCTGGTGCTCTTCTCCTCCTATCGCCAGATGAACGAAGTGGCGCAAGGATTGCGCGCTAAGGGGCTCTCTTTATTAGTACAGGGCGAGGCGTCACGCAGCGCTCTGCTGACCCTGCACAAGCAAAAATGCGATGGAGAACAGGGCAGCGTGCTGTTTGGCACCGGCAGCTTCTCGGAAGGACTGGACTTGCCCGGCCACTATCTTACCAATCTGGTGATCACCAAGCTCCCCTTCGCCGTGCCCAACTCGCCGGTAGAAGAGGCCACGGCAGAGTGGGTCGAACAACGTGGCGGCAATCCTTTCTTGCAGCTGACGGTACCCGAAGCCTCCCGCAAGCTTATCCAGGCATGTGGTCGCCTGATCCGCAAAGAGACGGACAGGGGGCGGGTGACCATACTGGATCGTCGCCTCTTGACCAAGCGCTACGGCAAGGGGTTGCTCGATGCCCTGCCCCCGTTCAGCCGCCGCATCGATTGAGCCTCGACAAGGCACAAGCAGACCGAGGTTGCTTTATGCTCTGTTCTCCTTGCGCCTCTTTTAGCCGCACATCGATGCGGCGACTGAACGGGGACAAGGGCCGCAGACAGCTTGCCGGTCTCTTGCTCTGTCTATTGAGCAACAGGGTATTAGAGGAAGCGGCCCACCAAGACAAGGGCTGTGCCCCCCTTGGCTATTGCCGCTCTCGTGCAAACCTGCAAAAATGGCCCCTGTTTTCAGCAGGCCATCGCCTGACTGTTCAAGGAGAAGAGATGAAACTGACTGTTTTGGTGCCGGCCCTGGCTGGTCTGTTGTGGGCGGGTAGCGCCCTGGCCAATGTCAAATTGGAAGTCACCCCACCCTATGTGGTGCAGTTGATCGATGGCACATCTATCAATCCCAAGCTGCTCGACAAGTCCAACAGCTTCCCGCTCGAGGCAGGAGATCATCAACTGGTTGTCGCCTTCGAGGGCAACTACTCCAGCCGCAACGACACCAAGTTCGTGACCGCTGAGCCCCTGGTCATCAACTTCACTGCCAAGGATAACCAGCAGCTGACTCTGGATTACAAGAAGCCTCGTAATGAAGCCGAAGCCCAGCAGTTCATCAAGACCCAGAACGTGGTCCTGAAAGACAAGGTGAGCGGCCAGCCCCTCAAGACGGAGCAGTTCATCCTGCCCAAAGTAGAGGGTTTCCAACTGACCCGTGACTATCAGCAGGAGCTGATCTCCATGGGCAAGGCGTTCAACCAGCCAACCACGGTCGCCGTCTCCACCGCCGCCGTGATGGCCTCCGCCAGCGCCCCTGTGCAGGTTGCGCCGAGCAAGGCTCAGAGCAACCCCGAAGCCCTGACCCAGCTGCAAAGCTGGTACAACAAGGCCGATACCGAGACGCGCAAAGCCTTCCAGATCTGGGTTATCCAGCAGCAGTAAGGCCATTGCCATAGAAAAACAAGGGGAGCCTCGGCTCCCCTTGTTGTTGGTCAACGTGCTTGAACAGTGTGGGCGATCCTGGCTCACCCCTTTCGCTTGGGCCAGGACTCGTACCACTGTTTCAACGTCAATCTAAACAGAAGAGGCGACCCCGGGGTCGCCTCTTCTGTCATTGAGCAGCTCAGGTCCGTTAGCTGCGCTTCCTGGCATACTTGCGACGGGCACGCGCCTGACGCACTTCCTCGCGTTCGGCCTTCTCCTTGGCCTTGTGCTCCGCCTCTTCGGCCGCCAACACTATCTCGGCGCTAACCATCTCCGGTGTCTCCAGCGAGATGCGACCCAACAAGCCTGAGCGAAACTCGTTGATCAGGATCTCGGATGCCTTGTGCAGATCAACCAAGCCCCCCTTGCGCACGAAGGCACGCTGACGGGCAATCATCTCCAGCAGCTCGATCTCGGTCTCGGGCAGATCGCTTATCTGGTAGCGCGCCTTGACCCGCTCCGGGTAGGCCTTGATGAAGTAATCCGCGGCGAACATGGCGATGTCGGCATAGTCAAAGACAGTGTCCTTGATGGCGGCGGTGACGGCCAGGCGGTAACCGCACGAGGGTGGATTCAACTTGGGCCACAGGAAACCCGGGGTATCGGTCAGGATGACATTGTTGTCGAGCTTGATCCGCTGCTGGGACTTGGTCACCCCCGCCTCGTTACCGGTCTTGGCTATGGTGCGGCCCGCCAGCGTGTTGATCAGGGTGGATTTCCCCACGTTGGGGATGCCCATGATCATGGCGCGCACCCCGCGCACATCAAAATTGCGATCCGGCAGCATCTCATGGCACAGGGCCAGCAGATTCTTGATCTTCTCCGGCTCCTGCTGCGTCAGGGGAAGGGCCTTGATCCCCTTCTCCTTTTCCATGTGCTCAACCCAGAGCGCAGTGATGGCAGGATCGGCCAAGTCAGCCTTGTTCAGCACCTTGATAACGGGGGTATCTCCCCGCAATTCCGGCACAAGCGGGTTCTCGCTGGAGAAGGGGATCCGGGCATCGAGCATCTCTATGATGACATCGACCTGGGGCATGACTTCGGCAATCTCTTTACGGGCCTTGTGCATGTGACCGGGGAACCAGTTAATCGACATTCTCTCTCACCTTCTCTGCTCGGAACGGGGCGCATTTTACCTGCTTTTCCCCACATTGACAGACTCTTATCTCCCCTTGGTGCGGATCTGCGCCAAGGGGGCTGCCAGGACGTTTCAGAAAATATTAACAAACTGATTAGCAAGGCAATTCATCATGGGTTTAATCATAGTGTCATCTGAGTTCATTCAAACTGTCATCTTGCCTCTCTAGGCTTCGCTCTGGATTTACAAGGAGCGAACCCATGAAAAAAATCACAGGAATTGCACTCATGATAGGCGCCGCCCTGGCCGCCGGTTGCAATTCCAGCAGCGACAGCGACAACAGTGGTGACAAGAATCCGGGCGAAACCCGCGCCAAGAACGTGATCTTCTTCCTCGGGGATGGCATGGGGATCAACACCCTGACCGCCGCCCGCATTTACGGGGTCGGGGAAGCGGGGGATCTCACCATGGATACCCTGCCAGAGACGGCGTTTATCAAAACCTTCTCCCACGATGCCCAGGTCACAGACTCGGCCCCCTCCATGGCGGCCTACATGACAGGAGTCAAGAGCAACAACGGCGTCATCAGCATGGATGGCGATGCCACCCAGCAGAACGATTGCGCCTTGAGCGCCGGCAAGCCTGTCACCACCTTGCTCGAGCTGGCCAAGGCCGATGGGCGCGGTACCGGGGTGGTGACCACCACCCGCATCACCCACGCCACCCCGGCCGACACCTATGCCCATATCTGCAACCGGGACCTTGAGGCGGACATCGCCGTGCAGATGGTACCGGGGGGCGCTGGCTACAATCCGGCTCTCAAGGATGGCATCGACGTGGTACTCGGCGGAGGCAGCAGTTTCTTCCTGCCCCAGGCAGACAAAGGCAAGCGCACCGATGGGCGCAATCTCATCGAGGAGATGAAGGGCCAGGGCTACCAGTTCGCCAGCAACCTGGGTGAGCTGCAAGGCGCTGCCGCTGGCAAGCCATTGCTAGGCCTGTTTGGCGCCAGCCACATGAAATATGACCTGGACAGGCCGCAAGATGAACCCTCCCTCAGCGACATGACACTGGCGGCCATCAAGCAGCTCAAGGACAAGGAGAAGGGTTACTTCCTGATGGTGGAAGGGGGACGTATCGATCACGCCCTGCACGACACCAATGCCAAACGCGCCCTGCAAGATACCCTCGCCTTCGACCACGCCATCCAGGCCGCCATCGATGAGGTCAAGAAGAGCGACCCCGAGCTGAAGAACACCCTGATCGTGGTCACTGCCGACCACGACCACACCCTGGTGCTCAACGGCTACGCCAAGCGCACCGGCAAGACCACCGCCAGCAACCCCGGGGTATTGGGTCTGGCCAAGGATTATGTCAACGGCGACAACCTGCTCGATAGCGACGGCATGCCTTACACCATCATCGGCTTTGGCAACGGCTACAACAGGGTCGATGGCTCCCGGGCCAGCGTGGCCCCGCTGGACGACGCCACCGTCGGTGCCGATGACTACCACCAGGAGGTGGTCGTCAAAGTCGGTGAGCTCGGCAGCGAGACCCACGGCGGCACGGATGTATTCCTTGGCGCCATTGGCCAGGGTGCGGACAGCTTCCATGGCTCCCTCGACAACACAGCCGTCTTTGGCAAGATCAAGGCTGCGGCCCAGCTCTAAGGAACAGACCCCATGAAAACACGATTCAAGACCTCACCGATCTGCGCCGCCCTGACCCTGGCCACCCTGGCCCTTGTGCCTCAGGTTCAGGCCAGCGATGCCAAGAACGTCATTCTCTTTATTGGCGATGGCATGGGCCCGACCGTGCTCACCGCCACCCGCCTGTTCAAGGTGGGGGAGGAGGGCAACCTCGAGATGATGTCCCTCCCCCGCAGCGCCCGCATCAAGACCTTCTCCAACGATGCCCAGACCACGGACTCAGCTCCCTCGATGGCTGCCTACACCACAGGCGTCAAGATGAACAACGAGGTGATTGGCATGAGCGCCGACACCCTGGCCGTGGCGCCTGGCAAGGATGCCAACGGCAACAAGGGCATCAACAACTGCACGGCTGACAACGGCCACACAGTTCCGACCCTGCTCGAGCTGGCCAAGGCTGCCGGCAAGTCGGTGGGCGCCGTCACCACCACCGAGTTGACCCACGCCACCCCGGCGGCGACATACTCCCACATCTGCCACCGAGATGCCGCCTACGCCATCTCCGCCCAGGCGGTACCGGGCGGCGCCGGCTTCAACAGCGCCCTTGGGGATGGGATCGATGTGCTGCTCGGTGGCGGCGCCAATCACTGGACCCCCTATGATGCCGGCAGCAACAAGGGCGGGCGAGCCGATGGCCGGGATCTGACCGCCGAGCTCCAGGCCCAGGGTTATCAGTACGTGACCACCCAGAGTGATTTGGCCAAGGTGAGTGACGGCAAGGTGCTGGGCCTGTTCAGCGCCAAGTCCCACCTCGACTATGAGCTCGACAGGGTTGCCAAGGGCGCCGCCAGTACCCAGCCATCCCTGTCGCAGATGACCGCCAAGGCGATCGATCTGCTGGCCAAAAACAGTCAAGGCTACTTCCTGATGGTGGAAGGGGGTCGCATCGACCACGCCCTGCATGGCACCAATGCCAAACGGGCCCTGACCGATGCAGTCGCCCTGGATGACGCGGTCAAGACGGCGCTCGGCAAGGTCGACCTGAATGATACCCTGATAGTGGTCACCGCAGACCATGACCACACCATGACCATCAACGGCTACGCCGCCAAGGGCAATCCCGTGCTGGATCTGGTGAAAAACGGCGATGGCTCGACCCAGAACGACGTGGATGGCAAACCCTTCACCACCCTGGTATTTGGCAATGGTCCCAACCGCGCCGACGTGCGCCCCACCCTGACCAGCAGTGAGGTGATGGCGGATGACTACCTGCAGGAGACCGGTGTCAAGCTCGGCTCCGAGACCCATGGCGGCGGCGATGTGATGCTGTTTGCCGATGGCGCCGGTAGCGAGCGCTTCAAGGGCACCCTGGAGAACATCAAGGTGTTTGGCAAAATAAAAGAGGCCCTGGGTCTCTAAGTAGAGACAGGCAACCTGTCAGCGCAGGGGCCGCATCGACGGCGGCCCCTGATTTTACGCTCTTCCCCTTTGCTGACCCCGCACAAGGTTGGCCCAAGACCGCACGATGAGAGACCTCATGAGCAAGACCCCTCTTCCCCTGGCAGCCCTGATGATGGGGTTGCTCCTGCCGCTCGCAACCCTGTCCGCCGAGGCCCGCACGGCGGATGCCCCGGATCTGGCCGCCCGCATCCAGTATCAGGATCGCACCACCAGCGCCGATGGCGTCATCCGTGAAAGCAGCTGGCAGGAGCGCTGGCAGCGCCGCGGCAGTCAAGTATGGAGCGAACGACTCATCCCCATCACAGTGGCCCGCGCCTATCACCAGCAGCATGATGGTCAGCCCGGTCATAAACACTTCACTCATCAGATGGCTGCCCGCTGGGTCAGCCTGGATGAGGGGGGCACAGTCCAGCTGCACTACGCGGACAGCTACCACAAGCAGTTGGTGAGCGTGCCTCCCGAGGAGTATGGTCAGGTAGCCTTTACGCCCAATTGGGCCAAGGTGCGCTTCTTGATTGACCCTGAGCTGCTGGCCACCATGGATTTGCTGGAAGAAGACGCTCCCGCCGGGGCTCGCTGGTATGAACACAAGACGGCCCATGAGCGCACCCGTATTCTCTGGTCAGAACAGCTGCAAGTCCCCTTGCAAGTCGAGTCAGGCTCCCTTGATGGTTATCGCAGCTACAAGATGGCGCTCACTCCCGCCAAGCTGAGTCCCCGGGCCCCCTGGCTCGTATTAGCCGATTACCAGCCACGGGACATTCGTGACTTTTTCGACTAAATAGACAGGCCACAGATGGTACACTTGGCCTCTCGTTGACCATGATGACGTGCCATGTCCCTGCTTCTGTGCCTGCTGCTTGTCCTGTTTAGCCCCTTTGTCCAGGCGGTCACCCTGCTGGCGGGCGAAGTGCCCCCCTATGTGATCCGCCCCCAACAAGGGGCGCCGACCGGCATGGCGGTAGAGGTCATTGAAGAGGCGGCACGGCGCTTGCGCGAACCCATACAGATAGAGCTGATGCCCTTCGCGCGCGCCATCCAGGAGGCCCAGCACCGATCCCGGGTCCTGTTGCTGCCGCCGGTACGCAGCCCGGATCGCGAGGCAATGCTGCAATGGATAGTGCCACTGCTCGATGAAGCCTTCGTGCTCGCCAGCGACCAACACTACCACCCGGCACCGCTGAGACTGGATGAAAAGAGCCCGCTCAAGATAGGCGTGCTGCGCCACTCCCTTAGCCACAACCTGCTCCAGGAGCTGGGAGTAACCTCCCTGGAAATAGTCACCACCGAGCGCAACAACGCCGACAAGCTGGCGCTGGGTCGGATCCAGGCCTGGGCCGCCGCCTGGAATACCATACGCTACGCCCAGCAAGAGGCGGGACTGCGGCTCTCCGAGCTGGTCAAAGGGGCTACCCTGGCCAAGATGCCGCTCTATCTGGCCGCCAGCCCTGATTTTCCCTCGCAGGAAGCCAGACGGTGGCATGATGTCATTCAAGGGATGCGAGCCGATGGCAGCCTGGCCCGCATACTGCATCAGTACGATTACCAGGCCCCCTGAGCATGGGCTGAAGGATTGCCAAAAGAAACCATAATGGTTATGGTATCGTCATGAAAACCAGTCTGATTTTTCCCATTCTGCTCACACCCAGCTGAGCCCCCGCCCTCGTTCTTCCCACGAGCTGTCGGGGGCCGCGTTCGTCTCTTCCATTCTTCCCAATCTATTTGGGCCCCTGCGGCCTTGTTAACCCTATTTCATGAGGAAATACCCTATGACTGCTCCCCATCTTATTATCTCCAGCCTGGATCTGGACCGAATTGAACCTCTGCTTGGCAACTCGCCCCAGCATCAGGCCCTGCAAGAAGAGCTCAATCGCGCCGAGATCCGCGATCCGGCCGACATGCCGCCGGACGTGGTCACCATGAACAGTCAGGTGCGCTTCAAGATGAAGAACAGTGACGCCCCCTTCTGCCTGACCCTGGTCTACCCCAAGGATGTGCAGGGTGATGAGTCGAAGATCTCTGTGCTGACCCCGGTTGGCAGCGCCCTGCTCGGCCTCAAGGTCGGTGACAACATCAGCTGGTCCGGGCCCGCCGGTCGCAACATCGAGGTCGAGATCCTGGAGGTCGTCTATCAGCCGGAGCGCGCGGGCGAACTGCATCGCTGATCTTGCGAGCCACCGAGGGCGTCCCACGGACGCCCTGAAGCGCCTCTTGTCCGTCATTCAACCAAAGACCCCCTCCCCTGCTAACGGGGTGCACTCTTCTCTTGCCGATGGCGCCCTGCCGTCAAGCTCGCCCCAGCAAAAACAACATGCCCTCAGCATAATTCGCTATCCACCGCTGCCAAATCCATGCCTGCACAGCGTCTCCTGGATGAGAGCCATTCGTTAATGACGAGATAATTGATTGTCATTGTTGAAGAAAATCCGTTTGACCCCCTTTACGGTTAACTTGTCCGTCATGGAGAGATTGCGCTTGAACCTATCACCTTAGATAGATATGTTGTTTTTGTGCGCCTTTATGAGCAGTTCACTAAAGCGTCAAGACACTCTGCCACCGAGTTGACTGACAATAGGCCGATTTGAGTTCATTTTTCACTCAGCGGTCGCTCATAAGATCTCACCCGAGGCCCTGGCCTCACCCTGATAATAAGCATCGTCTTACCTGTTGCCGGATGCAGCAGTCTCTTGTGCCACGGAGTCGCACGGGATCAGGTTCAAGGCTGAACACAACATCGACAGAGAAGTCACCATGATCAAAAAATTGATACTTTCTACCCTGCTCGCCTGCGGCATGGCCAACGCCGCCCCCAGTGCCGCCCCCTCCACCCTGGATGCCGTGCTCGATCGCGGTGTACTGCGCGTCGGTTTCGACGCCGGTTACCAACCCTTTGAAATGACCAACAAACAGGGCAAATACATCGGCTTCGATGTGGATCTCGCCAAAATGGTCGCCAAGGAGATGGGCGTCAAAGTGGAGTTCGTCAACACCGCCTGGGACGGCATCATCCCCGCCCTGCTCACCGACAAGTTCGACGTCATCATGGGTGGCATGACGGTCACTCCCCAGCGCAACCTGCGCGTCAACTTCGCCGACCCCTATATCGTCGTGGGCCAGACCATAGTGCTGCGCAAGGATCTGGCGGGCAGCATCAAGTCCTATCAGGATTTGAACGATCCCAAGTTCAAGATTGCGGTCAAGCTCGGCACCACGGGTGAGCAGGCGGTAAAACGCATGATCCCCAAGGCAACCCTGCTGCAGTATGAAACGCAGGATGACGCCAAGCTGGAAGTGATCAACGGCAAGGTCGATGCCTTCATCTATGACCTGCCCTACAACGCCATCTTCGCCTCCGAAAACAAGGGCGCCGTGGTGCACCTGGCGACTCCTTTCACCTTCGAGCCCCTGGCCTGGGCCATTCGCAAAGGCGATCAAGACACCCTCAACTGGATGAACAACTACCTGCGCCAGATCAAGGGTGACGGCAGCTACGACCGTCTCTATCAGAAATGGTTCGAGTCCAACGACTGGTTGAAACAGCTCAAGTAAGCCTCTCGAGGGCGCGGCCCGGGCCGCGCCCCTCACGCAGACCCCCACACAATAAAGAAAGAGGTTGTCGACTGTGCTCAATCCGAGACCCATCAAACAGATGGAAAAACAGCCCAGCTCACTACTTTGGCACGGCGTTTTCGTGCTGATGCTGCTGCTTGCCGTATTCGGCATCTACAAGGCCGTTCAATCGGTCGATTACACCTGGCGCTGGGAGCGCATCCCCCAATACATCGTCTATCAGGCCCAGCAAAACAGCTATGCCGAGTTTGATGGCACTGTGGTGGCCGAGAATGGCGCCCTGGTGCTGCAAGACGATCTGGACGCAACCCACCGCCAAACCATTGCCGCCACCGGCTCCAACCTGTCGGAAGGAGATACCGTCTTTCGCGGTGATGTGCTCGACACTCAGCTGAAATGGACCCCGGGCCCCATCGCCTTTGGCATCTGGGTCACCATCAAACTTTCTCTGGTAGCCGGGATCTTCGCCATACTGCTCGGCACCCTGGCGGGACTGGCCCGCCTCTCGCCCAACCCGGCGCTGCGCAATCTTGCCGGTTGCTATGTGGAACTCATCCGCGGCACACCGCTGCTGGTGCAGATCTTCATCGTCTACTTCTTCATCGGAACAGTGCTGAACCTGGACAGGTTCACCGCCGGGGTGGCGGCCTTGGCGGTCTTCACCGGGGCCTATGTGGCCGAAATTGTACGGGCAGGCATCGACTCCATCCACAAAGGACAGATGGAAGCGGGTCGCAGTCTGGGTCTCACCTCGGCCCAGACCATGCGCTACATCATATTGCCGCAGGCTTTCAAGCGAGTGCTGCCTCCCCTGGCGGGTCAGTTCATCAACCTCATCAAGGACTCCTCCCTGGTCTCCGTCATTTCGATCACGGATCTCACCAAGGCGGGCCGGGAGGTGGTCAGCTCCACCTTCAGTCCGTTCGAGGTCTGGTTCACCGTGGCCCTGCTCTATCTGGTACTCACCGGCACCCTCTCCTTCCTGGTGCGCCGCTTGGAGGTGAAATATGCACGCAGCAACTAAGCAAGACCCCATCATCAAAGCCAGCGGGGTCGAGAAGATTTATGCCGGCGGCGTCCATGCCCTGAAAAACGTCAGTACCCAAGTCGCAGAAGGGGAAGTGGTAGTGATCGTCGGCCCGAGCGGCTCGGGGAAATCCACCTTCCTGCGCACTCTCAACCAGCTAGAGACCATCAACGATGGGGACATCATCGTCGACGGTATCAGCCTGACCGAGCCCGGCAACGTCAACAAGTTGCGCGAAGAGGTAGGCATGGTGTTCCAGTCCTTCAACCTCTTCCCTCACCTGTCGGTACTGGACAACATCTCCCTGGCCCCCCAGAAGGTGCGTGGGCTGTCGCGCCAGGATGCCGAGGACAGGGCCAAGGCCCTGCTGCTCAAGGTGGGACTGGCCGACAAGGCAGCCAGTTATCCCTCCCAGCTTTCCGGCGGTCAGCAGCAGCGGGTCGCCATCGCTCGGGCCCTGGCCATGCAGCCACGGATCATGCTGTTTGATGAACCCACCAGTGCCCTGGATCCCGAGATGGTCGGCGAGGTGCTGGACGTGATGAAAGGACTGGCGCGCGAGGGCATGACCATGGTGGTCGTCACCCACGAGATGGGCTTTGCCCGCGAAGTGGCAGACCGGGTGCTCTTCATGGAGCGAGGTGAACTTCTGGTGGACGAAAAGCCTGACGACTTCTTCGACAACTCAGCCTCCTCCCGCCTGCGCCAGTTCCTGAGTCAAGTACTCTAGAGAGTACTCGCCGGTGCTGACAGACAAGTACAAAGGGGAGCCATCGCGGCTCCCCTTTCTTGTCTACACCCGAACTTAGAAGCGGTAGCTGGCGTTGAGACCGGCATAGTGGGAATCCGGGCTCACCACGGGGGAGAGGATCCACTGATCCGTGACGAAAGCCCCCATGGCGGCGCCCAGCGCATTGGAGGCGGCATCCAGCCCTGAGAAAGGCCCCTTGCCCGTTGCCTTCTCGGCCAGCTCGCCCAATACCCCCAAGCTGGCGGATATGCCAAACCCAATCCAGCCTCTGTGCTCCTGACTCCAGTAGTGATCAGAGATGACGGTAAAACCGACGGCCATGGCAGCTCCCCCCGCCACATGACTCAACTCACTGTTGACACTGTCATTGGCATACAAGGGGCCCGCGGCCAGTATCAATAACAGGGGGCCTATCCTGCAGATGTTCATAGGCTCTCTCTTCTTTTTCCAATGGACGGTTGCTCGCCACAAGCGTGCCAGCGAGGTGCTGGCACCCATCCTTAGCTTGGCTGCTCAAAGGGGATAACGCCATCTTGCCTGGACGTCACGAGATGTGACCAAACGACCAGAGTGCGGGCAACAGCGCCAGCAGTGTCACGCCGGCCAGCCAACGTTCGTGCCCTGTCAGGCGTCCCGCCTCGCCCAGTTGACGCCGACTGTAGAGAAACAGCAACAGACCCGGGCCATAGAGCAAGAGCGACAGCAGCAGGTACTCCACCCCGGCGGCATAGAGCAGCCAGAGACCATAGCCACTCGCCAACGCCGCCACGACGCGCATCCGAAGCCTGCCCTCTCCCCTCAGGCAGAGCTTGAGCAGGAAGAGTCCAATCAGCAGGTAGGGCACCAGGATCATGGAGGTGGAGATAAGCAACAGGCTGGTATAGCCCTTGCCCAGCAGCCACACCAGCAGCAGGCAGCCCTGTACCGTCAAGCTGGTGAGCCAGAGAGAGGCGATGGGCGTTCCCCTGTCATTCTGGCGGCGAAAGATGGCCGGGAATGCCCCATGCCGGGCTGCGCTGAACGGCACCTCGGCCGAGAACAGGGTCCAACTGACATAGGAGGCCAGCACCGACACGATGAGTCCCAGGCTGAGCAGCCCTTTGCCCCAGGATCCCGTCATGTTCGCCATCAGCCCCGCCATGGAGGGGTTGGGCAGGGTCGCCAGCTCGGGACGACTCAAGATACCGAGGGAGAGCACGGAGATCAGCACATAGAGCAGCAACGCCAGCACTACTCCCAGCACGGTTGCCGTGCCCACATCCTGCTTGCGCCGGGCCCGGGCCGACAGCACGGCCGCCCCCTCTATGCCGGTGAAAACCCAGAGGGTAATGAGCATGGTGTTACGCACCTGCTCGGAGACCGGCACGGCCAGGCTGCTGCCTGCCGGATCCTGATTGAAGGTCACCGGGTCAAAGTAGTAGCAAGCAAACAGCACGAACAGCAGCAGCGGCAGGCTCTTGGCCAGGGTCGCCACCAGATTGAACAGGGCTGCTTGCTGTACGCCGCGGGCCACCAGCAAGTGAACGGCCCACAAGATGCAGGACTCGCCGAGGAAGGCCCACAGGGTATTGCCCTCACCGAACCAGATCTGCTGCGGCGTGTCGATGAAACTGCCAAGCGCCGCGAAGGCGATCACCAGATAACCCACTACCCCTATGGTGGCGCATAGCCAGTAACCCCAGGCGGAAAAGAAGCCCACCAGATCGCCAAAACCGGCGCGGGCATAGCTATAAATACCACCATCCAGATCCGGCCTTAGCCGCGATAGATAGAGGAAACAGGCGGCCAGCGCCAGGATCCCCACCCCAGTGATAGCCCAGCCAATCAGCACGGCGCGCGCACCTGCGACCTCGGCCATGTTCTGGGGCAAGCTGAAGATGCCCGCCCCCACCATGGAACTGAACACCAGCGCGGTGAGGGACCAGAGTCCTATCCGGTTCTCTTTCATCAAGGTTCCTTAGCCTAAGCGGTTCGACAGGGCCTGAATATGTTCCGGGCCTATGCCACAGCAACCACCAATAAGAGTCGCCCCCTGCTCGCGCCAGCACTCTGCCCAGTCGAGGTAATCGAGCGGCCCCAGATCGGCGCGGATCTCGTCCAGCCCATCGTTGGCGGTCGCCTCTTTGGGCTGGGGCGGGAAAGCGTTGGCATAAGCGCCCAACCGGATATGACTGAATCCCTGACTCTGCAATCTGTCTGCGGCGACCCGCAGCGCTGCCTCAATCACCTCAGGCTGACAGCAGTTGAACAAGAGGGCATCCACGCCAGCCGCAGCCAACGCATCGACGGCATCTGCCACCCGCTCGCCGGAGCGCAGGGTAGGTTCCTTTCCTGGCGTCTCGTCTTCCAGGGTGAAGGAGACCCAGAATGGCTTGCCGTCGCGGGGCAACAAGGCCCTGAGAGCCAACGGCTCGGCAATCAGACTCATGGTCTCGGCCAACCAGATATCCACATGGGGAGCCAGCCCGCGGATCAAGGGCCCGGCCAGCTCGCTCACCCGCGCAGGCTCGAAAAGATCAGGGCGATAAGAGCCAAATAGCGGTGGCAAGGAGCCGGCCACCCGCACCCCGGCATCAGCCTCCCCGGCCACGGTCCGGGCTAGCTTGCCCGCCAGCGCCGCCAGCGCCTCTCCCTGGGCCGCGAAACGCTCGGCACCGATATGGAACGGCACCAGGGCATAGCTGTTGGTGGTGATCACCCTGGCCCCACTCCGCACATAGGCTTGATGCACTTGGGATACCGTCTCGGGCGCCTCCATCAATGCCAGGGCCGACCACTCCGGTTGACGAAAAGGAGCCCCGCGCCTGGCCAGCTCACGACCCATGCCACCATCGAGCACCACCAAATCGTTATTTTCCATCTCTGTCTCTCTGCGTGTCCCCGTCATGGCGGGTGATTATTGTGTGATACAACACCAAAGCCATAAAAACATCTGGATGGCCAGAATGCCGAAATATCATGACGGAAAGTAAAAGAGGACGCAATCAGGATCTGCGCATGACGGGCAGCCATCGGCATAAATCAGGGTGATGACGATGGCCCACGGGGAGCGGGGAAATAGTCGAGAAGGGAGGCATGACAAGCCAGGCATCGGCATTGGCGGCCTGGATGGCAAAAGGCCACCCCGGGGTGGCCTTTTGCTGGATACCAAATGTGGGGAGTGGCGACAGCGGATACCGCCGACAGCCATGGCGGCTTATCTCCCCGCCAACACTCGCTTGAGTTGCAAGGTCCAGTCGGACACCCGCCCCTGCTTGGGCAACCCCTGCCAGATCTGCTGCCACTGGCCGGTGCTCAAGGAATGACCCAGGCGGCGCTCGACTCCGGCGCGCAGATAGTCATTTGCAAGCTGGCTGGCCTTGGGTGAGCTGAGAAACTTGCTCACGGGATCGCTCATGCGCACATCGCGCATGCCGAGCAGCGGATAGTCGGTCTGCACCGCGGCCAGCATGGTTTCGCGCAAGGCCGACTCCAGGTAGCCGCGGGCGAACAGCGCAGTCACCGACTCCAGCGATCCCTGATCCGGGCCATGATACTGCTCGTCAAAGACAGGGGTAGGCAAGGCGGCATCACTCTGCACCACGGCGTCGGGATCCGGCGCTGCCACCACCACTGGCTGGCTAACCGGCACCGGTTTGGGGGCAACCACCGCCTTCTTGGGCGCGGGGGAAGTGCAGGCTCCCAGCAGGACCGCCAGAGAGAGAACGGCCAGAGGCCGCAAAACAGCACGCATCATCATGACTCCTGAAAGACCTTCTCGGTCGGGTTGGCCTCTATCCGGGTAACCAGCAGCTGATCGATCTTGTAGCTGTCTATGTCTACCACTTCAAACTTGTAACCCGCGTACTTGACCGAGTCGGTACGCTTGGGGATCTTGCGCAGCATGAACATGATGAAACCGGCGATGGTTTCGTAGTTCTGCATCTCGGGGAAGGCTTCGATATCGAACCAGCGCATCACGTCAGTGATGGGGGTAACCCCATCCACCAGCCAGGAGCTATCGTCACGCTGGACTATCTGCTCCTCCACCACGTGGGTGGCCCACTCCCCCATGACGGTACTCATCAGATCGTTCATGGTGACGATACCGACCACCAGGGCGTACTCGTTCATCACCACGGCAAAGTCGCCCCGATGATTCTTGAAGTACTCCATCGCCTCGTAGAGGTTGAGGGTGTCGGGGATGATGATGACGTTCTGTACCAGATTGCCGCCGATGAGATCGATGCTCTGGCCGCTGATGACGCGGATCAACAGCTCCTTGGCATCGACGAAACCCTTGATGCTGTCGAGGTTGTGATCGCACACCAAAAACTTGTTATGGGGATGCTCGGCGATCTTGGCCTTGATGCTCTCCTCACTCTCTTGCAGCGTGAAGTAAATGAGGCTCTCAC
>NZ_AQGQ01000035.1 GCF_000388115.1 Aeromonas molluscorum 848 | reverse complement strand
ATGGGTGAGATCGACAGCATCGAGTTCCTGATCGACAAGTTGGCCGCGACCAAGACCAACGACGAGTTCTTCGACTCCATGCGTCGTCAGCAGAAGTAAGCACTCGCCGAGCCCTGTGCAAACCGCGACCTTTTGGTCGCGGTTTTTGTTTATTCGCGCCTTGGTGCCTTGTTGGGGCAGGCGGCTGGCCCCGGTCAGCCAGTCGGCGTTGTCCCTGGATGGCGGATGGATTGGCCTATTTGGCCACAAGATGACGCAATCCGCGTGGGATCGCGGTTTTTGGTAAAGGATTTACCGTACTATGAAGCCTGGATGTCACATGGATAGAGACGTCATGAAAGGATTGATTTTGTTGTTGCTGGCCAGTCTGCTGACGGGAACGGCCACGGCCACTCCTGTCAGCAAGCCACCCCCGATCAAGAGCGCCCTGGTCGCCGATGAGGGACTGCGCGAAAGTCAGCGCTATCTACTCGAGCACCTCAAGGCCGGTCAGTTTGATGCGGTGGATACCTTGCTCGCCTCCCTCAGTCTGGGGCAGCGTGAATTTCTGCTCTACCAGCTGATCAGAGACCTGCACCACATACCCGCCACGGCACTATTGCAATCTTGGGTACAGACCCAGTCAACCAAGGCACCTCAATGGCTGGTCGAGGGGGAGGTCGATGGCTTCCTGATGCAACTGCCAGCCTATGATTTTCCCGCCGAGGCCCGTCTGTTGCTCACCCATTGGCAACAGCAGAACTGGCAGGCACAGTACCGACAGGCACTCAGTAATGGCAGCTTCGAATGGAAGAGCATCTACAACAGCCGCAATCCCCTCCTGGCCCAGCAGCAGCAGGCTTTGCTCCAGGCGATAGCCCAGCTGCCGGCCGGTTTGCTGTATAAGCAGGCGCAAGCGCTGGGCAAGCTGAACATATTTCTGCCCGATAACCGGCTGCTGAGCCAATTGCTGCTGCGCACGGGCGAACCCTCACTCTTTCTCATGCTGTGGCGCCAGCCAGTGGACGATGACAGCCTGGTGGCTCTCAAGGCATTGTCTTCCCTGCAACATGGGGAAACGGCGAGCGATCTGCTCATCGCCGCAACCAAGAGCCCCAAGCTGAAACGACCCGCGCTGAAGGCTCTCAGCCAACTCTCGCCCTTGCCCATCAAGGCCCAGGATTTCCTGCTGGCCGAGCTTGGCAACAGCCAATATGGCGGTCTGGTCGCCAGCCTGTTGCTCGAGGTTGATGAACCCAGACTGCTGGTACGATTGGCCGATGAATTGACACGCATGGAACGTCGACCGAACATCTCCCTGCTGTTGGCGCCCAATACGGGTACAACAGGGACCCCGCCGGGGTTATAATGCCTCACCTCCTGAATCCAGCCGGTACCCGCATGAAATACAAGGACTTGCGTGATTTTATTGCGCAGCTCGAAAAGAAAGGCCAGCTCAAGCGCATCAGCCAGGAGATCGATCCCTACCTGGAGATGACCGAGATCAGCGACCGTACTCTGCGGGCCGGTGGCCCGGCGCTGTTGTTCGAGAATCCCAAGGGTTATTCGATGCCCGTGCTGACCAATCTGTTTGGCACCCCGGATCGCGTCGCCATGGGAATGGGGCAGCAGGACGTGAGTGCCTTGCGTCAGGTCGGTACCTGGCTCTCTTATCTCAAGGAGCCCGAGCCGCCTCGTGGTCTCAAGGAGCTGATGGAGAAGCTGCCCATCTTCAAGCAGGTGCTCAACATGCCGACCAAGCGGGTCTCATCGCCCCCTTGTCAGCAGCTCGTGCTGGAAGGGGATGAGGTGGATCTGGACAAGTTGCCTATCCAGCATTGCTGGCCAGGAGACGTTGCCCCGCTGGTCACCTGGGGGCTCACTATCACCCGTGGTCCTTACAAGCAGCGCCAGAATCTCGGCATCTATCGCCAGCAGAAGATCGCCAGGAACAAGCTGATCATGCGCTGGCTCGATCATCGCGGCGGTGCCATCGATTTTCGCGAATGGCAGGAGGCACATCCGGGCAAGCGCTTCCCGGTCGTGGTGGCACTCGGTGCCGATCCCGCCACCATACTGGGGGCCGTGACGCCGGTGCCTGATTCGCTCTCCGAGTATGCCTTCGCTGGCTTGCTGCGGGGCAGCCGCACCGAGGTGGCCAAGGCCCTGAGCTGCGACCTTGAGGTACCAGCCAGCGCCGAGATCGTGCTGGAAGGGTATCTTGAGCCGGGTGAGATGGCGCCGGAAGGGCCCTATGGTGACCACACCGGTTACTACAACGAAGTGGATGAGTTCCCGGTGTTCACCATCACCCATATCAGCATGCGTCGGGATGCCATCTACCACAGTACCTATACCGGCCGGCCGCCCGATGAGCCTGCCGTGCTCGGCGTGGCGCTCAACGAGGTATTCGTCCCCATACTGCAAAAGCAGTTCCCGGAGATAGTGGACTTCTATCTGCCGCCGGAGGGATGTTCCTACCGGATGGCGGTGGTGACCATCAAGAAGCGCTACCCAGGCCACGCCAAACGGGTGATGCTGGGGGTCTGGTCCTTCCTGCGCCAGTTCATGTACACCAAGTTCGTGATCGTCTGCGACGATGACATCGATGCCCGTAACTGGCAGGATGTGATCTGGGCCATCACCACCCGCATGGATCCTGCGCGGGACACCACACTCATCGAGCATACCCCCATCGATTATCTCGACTTCGCTTCGCCCGTCTCGGGGCTGGGCTCAAAGATGGGACTGGATGCCACCAACAAGTGGCCGGGGGAGAGCAATCGCGAGTGGGGTCAACCCATAGTTCAGGATGAAGCCGTCAAACAAAAGATTGATGCCATCTGGTCAGAGTTGAATATTCTCGGCTGACTTGGATAGGCGTGGCCTTAGCATCGCGGTGGCGGAAAGATGGATATCATTTGGACGGAATTGGGTATCCTCGACCATACGACCCTTGGGTCATGAGTCTGAATCAATGAAAGGAGCGGGTCGCTCGGCCCGTCGCAAGGAATAGAATGCAACGTATCAAGTGCCGCGTAGCGGAGCTGCGTGAATATGTCGATACCATCTGGCACGTGGCTCTGACGCCACTGCAAGAGGTGAATTTCAAGCCGGGCCAGTATCTGCTGGTGGTGATGAGCGATTCGGACAAGCGACCCTTCTCCATTGCCAACTCGCCGACCCGGGATGGTGTACTGGAGCTGCAAATCGGGGCTACCCCCGAGAATGCCTATGCCGGCCAGGTGCTGGCCCGCATGCGCGAGCAAGGTGAAATAGAAGTGGAACTGGCGGCTGGCAAGGCCTTCTTGCGAGACAGCTCGCCCCGCCCGTTGATCCTGATGGCGGGGGGCACCGGCTTCTCCTATGCCCGCTCGATACTGGAGTCCTTGATTGCCAACGGCAGCAAGCGCCCCGTCTTCCTCTACTGGGGCGTGCGTCAGGCCCATTGGCTCTATGAGCAGGCCGAAATGGAGCGCTGGGCTGCCAGCTACGAACCGCTCACCTTCATCCCCGTGGTGCAGGAGCCCGAGGCTGACTGGGCTGGTCGCACCGGTCTGGTACACAAGGCGATCATGGATGACTTCGTGAGTCTGCATGACTACGACATCTATGTGGCGGGTCGTTTCGAGATGGCAGGCGCGGCGCGGGAAGAGTTCAAACTGCTGGGTGCCGAGCCTGAGCGCATCTTCGGCGACGCTTACGAATTCATCTAATGATCTGCGGCTCAACCTGCAGATGAACACGTGGATAGAACAAACCCCAGCCTGGCTGGGGTTTTTCGTTTTCTGGCGCGGCAGCCCTGGGGCTATTCGCCCTTGCCACCCAGCTTCTGCTCGAGCTGTTCCAGCTTGGCTTCCAGAGCGGTCAGCTTCTCACGGGTACGCAGCAGTACCTTGGTCTGCACATCGAACTCTTCGCGGCTGACCAGGTCCAGTTTGCCGAGCTGCGCTTGCAGTACCTGGCGGATCTTCTTCTCTACTTCTTCACCCATGGTGCGAATGCCGGGGGGCAGGGCGTTTTGAACCTGCTTGGCAATATCTTCCAGTTTCTTCGGGTCGATCATCACATCTTCTCCTCATCTGATGGCCGTTATTCTACCGACTATTTGCCTGCTTTGCCGATCCCAGGGGGATTTTTGCGAAGCCGTCCGGTTTTGCTGGCTGGTCGGGGCAGGGGAAGGCGCTGTCACTGATAACCTATTGAGTCTGTCGAAAATGCAATTCCTTGACCTTGTACACAAAAAAAGCAGATCAGATGACTGACCAGATGAGTGATAATTGTTGCTTGCCTGTTAATATGTTGGTGGCGACGATGAAGCGTCGACTCGTATGGATAACAACTAGAAGAGACATGGATATGAAAAAGAAGCTTGTTTATGTAGCCGTGCTCAGTGCTCTGCTGGCGGGTTGTGGTGGCAGTGACAGTAAGGATGACGACACGTCCAGCTACCTGGATTACCTGCTCACTGGCTCCAATGCGGTGCGGCCTAGCGCCCTGGCCGCACGAGCCAGCGATGGTACCCTCAAGTTTTCCACCGAGACGGCGGATCTCTCCAACCCGGTTTCAGCTCTGTCTACCCTGGATGGTTGGTCCACCACCCAGGCTATCCAGATTGTCCCTGTCACCGGCTCGGGCACCCAGGTGCCTGCACCCGCTGCGGCTGAATTCGGCGCCTCGGTCGCTCCCCTCTATCTATTGGAGCTGGCGTTCGACAGTGCAGCCCTGCGTCCGAGCGGCGTGAAGAAGGTGCTGACCTACGGCAGCGATTACGTGGTCGCCAGTGCGGGAGGCAAGCTCAACCTGGTGCCGCTCAAGCCGCTCAACCCCTCTTCCTATTACATGATCGTCGCCACCGACAGCCTGAAAGACAGCGAAGGCAAGGCGCTGCAGGCCGGTAGCGATTACAGCAACTTCAAGGGCAGCGCAGGTAGCACGGCTCAGGAGCAGACCATACACGGTCTGGTGACCCTGCAGGAGGCGCTGTTCAAGGGGGCCACCGGGGTAAGCAGCGACCATGTCATCTTCTCCGACTGGTTCGGTACCCAGTCCGGCGCCGATGTGTTGCTGGCGGTGAAAGGGGCTGCGGCCTCCATTCTCAAGAGCCCGACCCTGGATGCGGCCGCTTTGTGGAAACAGGATGCCGAGGGCAATGACAGCCTGCCGCTGACCTACACCATGACGGACCTCAATGCCGGGGTCGATTTCCTGACTCAGCTGGCTGCCGAGCCCTTCCTGCCGGACGAGCAGAAATCCCTGCTGGAGAGCACCATCACCAACAACCCCCAGTTGAAGGGTATCGCCGATCTGACCAAGGTCTACACGGGGGCGGTCAAGCTGCCTTACTTCCTGGCGACTCCGGCCAGCGCCGGTTCCTGGGACAAGGCCAAGACCCAGTCCTGGCACGGTGCCATCCCCAGCCTCTACGCCATCGCCAATGCGCTGAAGGCGAACGACAGCGAGGTGATCGGCGGTCTGGTCGGTGCCAGCGTGGATCCGGCCCTGCTGGGCGAGTTGATTGCCGATCCTACCCGTCAGGCCGAGCTGTTGGCCGAGGCGAGCAAGCTGATCGGGGTGACTCTCACCTCGGGCGGCAAGCCGCTGGATGCCGAGCAGAATATCGGTCGCTTCAACCCGTTGCCTGCCCTGACCGAGGTGCAGTCGGTGCCGATGCGCATCTTCGCCCCTACTGCCGATTTGAAGACCGTCACCGACGTCATCATCTACCAGCATGGCGTCACCTCGGTGAAGGAGAATGCCTACGCCATCGCCCTGAGCCAGATTGGCGCTGGCCTGCAGGCCATGAAGAATGTGGCCGTGGTGGTGATCGACCATCCGCTGCACGGGGAGCGCGGCTACGCCCTGACCGGCAGCATGGATTCGGTCACGACCGAGAGCAATCCGACCCCCTATCTGAATCTGAGCTACCTGACGGTGGCGCGGGACAACCTGAAACAGAGCGTGGCCGACTTGCTCGGTCTGCGTCTGGCGGTGGGGCTGGCCAATGCCAAAGGCCTGGGCACCCAGCTCGGCGGCGCCGGGCTCAAGGTACACTTCCTGGGGCACTCTCTGGGCGCCATCTCGGGAGCCGATCTGCTCTCCGTCTCCAACCAGAGTGTTGGCAATGCTCTGGCAGATAGCCTGTTCCAGTTCGACACCGGCGGCCTGGCCATGCCGGGTGGCGGCATAGCACCGCTGCTGCTCAACTCGCCGACCTTCGGCCCGACCATCAAGATGGGCGTGCTGACCGCAGGCAGCCCGGCGCTCAAGGCGGGCTTTACCGCCTATGCACCCAGCTGCCAGACGGCGGTGCCGACCTGCTTCGTCAACGAGTTCCTGCCTAGCCTGGATGCGGCCAGCCAGGCGACGGCGGCCAGCACCCTGCAAAGCTACAGCTTCGCCGCCCAGTCGGTGCTGGATTCGGCTGACCCGGTCAACCTAGTGGCAGGCATCAAGGCGGACTTCCCGCTGTTTGCCTCCGAGATCGTGGGCGATGGCGCCAGCAGCCTGCCGGATCAGGTGATCCCGAACAGCATCAGCACGGCGCCGATGGGTGGCACCGAGCCGTTGTTCAAGCTGCTCGGCCTGCAGCCGCTGACGGCAACCGGCGCGGCCAGCCACCATGCGGTGCGTATCCTGGCCGGTGGTCACAGCTCGCTGCTGGCACCGGACGAGAACTTCGATCCGACCGGCAAGGTTACCACCGAGCTGCAGACCCAGTTCGCCAGCTTCTTCATGAGTGGCGGTACCGCGGTCAAGGTCACGGATCCTACGCTGATCAAGCAGTAGGTGTGCAGGCTCGAGTGAGCCAGCCAGCAAAACGCCGCCCTCAGGGGCGGCGTTTTTTATGGCGCTCTTTTGATGACGCTATGTTGCCGAAGCCCGGTTAAGCCAGCTTGTGGTGGCGATCCAGCCAGCCTTGCAGCAGGCCGACCAGCAGACCGACCAGATGGGCGATGTTGGCCGTGCTGGTGCCGAGCAGGTCGAAGAAGCCGAGCACCAGCCAGAACAGCATGAAACCCATCAGCGCCGGGGGCAGGGCTAAGCCGGATTCGGGTTGCAGGCGACCCCGCAGCCAGAGGTAACCGAGCAGGGCATAGACGACACCGGAGAGGCCGCCAAACAGCGGGCCACTGGCGAAGAACTCGGCGATGTTGGGCAGCGCCGCCCCGACCAGCAGCAGGATGAACAGCTTGCCACTGCCGAGCCGCTGCTCTATCTGGCCACCCAGATACCACCACCACAGCAGGTTGAATACCAGATGCAGTATGGAGAAGTGGATGAAGGCCGGGGTCAGGTAGCGCCAGGCTTGCCAATCGGAGAACTGGGCCAGGGTCGAGTGAAACGCCAGCAGATCAAAGATGGGCAGGCCTATGGCCTGCAGGGCATAGATAGCGAGGCAGGCGATGATCACCAGCAGGGTCAGGGGGCCAGCATGGTGCAGGAAATCGGTGACGGGGTCCGCCATCCCCTTGCTGTAGTCGATGCGGGCATCGGCCCGCCCGGATTGCCAGGAGGCTTCCATGTAGCGGGGGTGGTTGGGCTCGATCAGGAAACGCTTTACCTCAAGCTGGGCCTGGGCGAGGCGTTGCTCGTCGGCGAGCCAGACACCGACGCCAAGCTCTGACTGGGTCAGCTCGCAAGGGATGCCCAAGGTAGCCAGGTAGTCGACCAGCGCCTGGGCCATGCGGGCATTGTCCAGTACCAGCAGTTGTATCATGCCGGCAGGGGCGCGTTCATCGGCGCCGCTCATGCATCGCCCGCCTGGATGGGGAACTCCTTGCGCCACGCTTCGAAGCCGCCATCCAGGCTGTAGACCTCGTCATAGCCTTGTTGCAACAGATATTGAGCGGCGCCCTGGCTGCTGTTGCCGTGGTAGCAGATGACGATCACCGGGGTATCGAAGTCTACCTCATCCATGAAGCGTACCAGGCTGCCATTGGTCAGGTGAAAGGCGCCCACCGCATGGGATGTCTCAAATGACTGGGGATCGCGAATATCGACCAGGCGGGCCTCGCCTGCGGCGAGTTTGGCGTAAGCATCCTGGGCGCTGATGTGGGCAAACTGATCCATGACATTGTCCTGCTAGTAACGAGAAGATTGCAGTTTACCCCATGGGCGAGCCCGCGCTAAGCGTGCAATGCACCGCTGTGCGCCTGTGGTGCGCAATTTCCTTCAATACCCGGGCAGAGCAGGGCGGTTAGGGTGGGCTCCTCTCATCTTTTTGGAGTGTTGCTCATGGAAACGAGTCTGCTGTTATCCATGGCCGGGTTCGCCCTGGCCATGTCCATTACCCCGGGTCCCGTCAATCTGGTGGCCCTCAGCAACGGCGCCAGATATGGCTTTCGTGCCAGCCTGCGCCACGTGGTTGGGGCGACCCTGGGCTTTATCCTGTTGTTATTGCTGATGGGATTGGGTTTTGGTGCCCTGTTATCGGGCTGGCCGGTGTTTGGTAGCGGGATCCGTTGGGCTGGGGTGCTCTTCCTCTGCCACATGGCCTGGTTGCTGCTGAGGGATGACGGGCGCTTGAGTGCCAAGGCGAGTCGATCTCCGGCGTTTTGGCATGGGGCCGTGATGCAGTGGCTCAACCCCAAGGCCTGGCTGGCCGCCAGCATGGGGGCGGGTGCCTACGGTGCCATCGGCGGTCCGGGGCAGGTACTGCTGTTCTGTCTGCTGTACTTGGTGATCTGTCTGGCGTCCATTGCCTGCTGGGCCTACGCCGGCAGCCAGTTGCGGGGAGCGCTGCTGTGCCAGCGCAGATTGCGCTGGTTCAATCGGGCCATGGCGGCGTTGCTTCTGCTCAGCGGCCTCTATCTGGTGATGGAGCCCTGAATGGACGCGCTGGCGATTTTCCCATCATGCGATAGGCGGTCTTTGTGGCTGTTTTCCACGACTAGGCGCCGTGGACATCCGCCATCTGGGCCCGGTACTGGCCTGGGGTGGCGGCGACCAGGCGCTTGAACTGGCGTTGGAAGTGGGCCTGATCGGCGAAGCCGCTCGCGAGGGCGACGTCGGCCAGGGATTGCCCCCGCTGCAACAGGATGCGGGCACGGCGAATACGCTGGTTGAGCAGGTAGGCGTGGGGGGTCATGCCGTAATGACGATTGAAGGCTCGCACGAAGTGGGAAGGGCTGAGTTCGGCCATGGCGCTGAGCTGTTGCAAGCTGAGCGCATTGGCGTATTCGTCTTGCATCAGCTCGGCGGCCCGTTGCAGGCGTGGGGGAGGGTTGTCATCCCAGTGAGCCGGAGTCAGGCGCTGGAGTAGCTGGTGGCCGAAGGTGTGACAGGCCACCTGCCTGGCCAGGGCATCCTGGCTGTTATCGACCAGGGTGCGATAGAGCTGCCGCAAGAGAGAGTGGAGCAAGGGATCCCGACTGGCAGTCATGTCGAAGGGGCGAAATTCGTTGCCAAGACCCGCTTCTTGTTGCTGGCAACCCAGCCAGTCGAGGTCGAGATAGAACATCAGATAGGACCAGGGCTGATCCGAGATGGGGTTGCAGGCATGCACCTCTTCCGGGTTCATCAGCACCAGACTGCCGGTGCCAACACTTTGCCAGCTGCGCTGATTGAGATAGCTGCTGTGGCCGCCGGTGATGGCACCGATGGAGAAGTGGGGGTGACTGTGTTTGTCGTAGCAGACGCGCCGGCCATCCTGCACCGAGCGTGCCTCGATAAAAGGCAGTTCAGGGTCACGCCAGAACTTGTGATTGTCCGGGGTGACCCTGGGTTGCCTCACGACCTCACCACCGAGCGATATCTGGATCCTTGCTGCAATGGAACCGGTATAGGAGCCATGTCAGCCGCCCAGATAGGCTTGGCGCACCGCCGGATTGGAGAGCAGGGCTGCTCCCGAGTCCTGCAATACCACGCGACCGTTCTCGAGCACATAACCTCTGTCTGCCAGCTTGAGTGCCTGGTTGGCATTCTGCTCAACCAGGAAGATGGTCATACCCTTCTCCCTCAGTTGCAAAATGGTGTCAAAGATCTGCTGGATGATGATGGGGGCCAAGCCGAGGGAGGGCTCGTCGAGCAGCAGCAGGCGCGGCTTGCTCATCAGGGCGCGACCTATGGCCAGCATCTGCTGCTCGCCCCCGGACATGGTGCCCGCCCGTTGCTCCAGCCGCTCGTGCAGGCGGGGGAACATGGCGAACACTTGTTGCAGCAAATCCTCCTGCTCATGCTTGTCGACGAAGAAGGCGCCCATGCGCAGGTTCTCCTCCACCGTCAATCGGGCGAAGATGCGTCGCCCCTCAGGCACCACGGCAATGTCCTTGCGCATGATGCGAGCCGTGGTGAGGGGGGTTATCTCTTCTCCCTCGAACCAGATGCTGCCGCTGCTGGGTTTGGGTTCGCCACAGAGGGTCATCAGCAGCGTGGTTTTACCGGCGCCGTTGGCACCGATCAGGGTGACTATTTCTCCCTCTTTTACCTCGACACTGACGTCGTGCAGGGCCTGGATCTTGCCGTAATGGGTCGATACGTTGCGAAGTTCTAACATCTTGTTTTCCTTACGACTCGCCCAGATAGGCCTTGATCACTGCCGGATTGTTACGAATTTCCTCCGGTTTACCCTGAGCCAGCGGCGTGCCCTGGTTGACCACGAAGATGCGATTGGAGATATCCATCACCAGCTTCATGTCATGCTCTATCAGCAGCACCGAGACACCGAACTCGTCGCGCAACCCGACGATCAGCTCGTTGAGCTCGTCGGTCTCATGGGGGTTGAGGCCGGCTGCCGGCTCGTCGAGCATCAGCAGCGCTGGCTTGGTGGCCATGCAACGGGCAATCTCCAGGCGGCGCTGCTGGCCATAGGCCAGGTTGCCTGCGGGGCGGTTGGCAAGGTCCTTGAGGCCCACTTTTTCCAGCCAGAAGGCGGACTGATCCAGGCCCTCTTGTTCGGCGCGGCGAAAAGCCGGGGTCTTGAACAGGCCGGAGATAAAACCGGTGTTGAGGTGACGATGCTGGGCGACCAGCAGGTTCTCTACTGCCGTCATGTCCTTGAACAGCCGCACATGCTGGAAGGTGCGCACCACCCCCTTGCGAGCGATGAGGTGGCCGGGTAGTCCCTGGATCTCCTCGCCACGGTAGCGGATGGTGCCGCCGCTTGGCCGGTAGAAACCGGTCAGACAGTTGAAAATGGTGGTCTTTCCGGCCCCGTTGGGACCAATGATGGAGATGACCTCACCCTGGTCGACATCAAGCTTTACGCCGTTGACGGCCAGCAGACCACCAAAACGCATCGACAGATCAGAGACTTCTAATAACTTCTGATTCATTTTTGCAGCTCCAGATGGGGGCGGGTCATGGGCAGCAGACCCTGAGGACGCCAGATCATCATAAAGACCATCAGCAGGCCGAACATCAGCATGCGGTATTCGTTGAACTCGCGAGCCAGCTCGGGCAGTACCGTCATGACAATGGCGGCCAGCACCACGCCAATCTGAGAGCCCATGCCACCCAGCACCACGATCGCCAGCACGATGGCCGACTCGATGAACACGAAGGATTCAGGGCTGATGAAGCCCTGGCGCGCGGCGAAGAAACTGCCAGCAAAACCCGCGAAGGCGGCACCAATGGTGAAGGCGGTCAGCTTGATGATGGTGGGATTGAGCCCCAGAGATTTACAGGCGATCTCATCTTCGCGCAGTGCCTCCCAGGCGCGGCCGAGTGGCATACGCAGCAGACGGTTGATGACGAACAGAGTGGCGATGACCAGCAACAAGGCCATCAGATAGACGAAGATCACCTTGTGGTTGGCGTTATAGGTGATGCCAAAAAAGTCGTGGAAGGTGCCGAAGCCGCCATCCTTGACGGTGCGGTTGAATTCCAGGCCACCCAGGGTGGGTTTGGGAATGCCGGATATCCCGTTCGGGCCACCGGTGAGGGAGGTGAGGTTGTTGAGCAGGATACGGATGATCTCGCCAAACCCCAGAGTGACGATGGCCAGATAGTCCCCCCTCAGCCGCAGCACGGGGAAGCCGAGCAGGAAGCCGAACAGGGCGGCCATGCCCCCCGCGATGGGCAGGCACTCCCAGAAGCTGAGCCCGAAGTAGGTGTTGAGCAGGGCATAGCTGTAGGCACCGACCGCGTAGAAGCCGACATAGCCCAGATCGAGCAGACCCGCCAGACCGACCACCACGTTCAGACCCAGACCCAGCATCACGTAAATCAGGGTGAGGGTGGCGAGATCCACGGCACCACGGGAGGCCATGAAGGGCCAGCTTACCGCCAGCAGCAGGGCGATGAGCGCCGCTGTGTTGTAGAGGCGTGGCGCCTGCTCCGGACTGGGCAGTACCAGCTTGGAGACACCGCTGGTGGACCCCTTGAACAGCCCCAGGATCTGGCTGCGTAGCAGCTGGAAAAAGAACACCAGAGCTGCCCCACCCAGCAACCAGACCAGGGAGACATCGAGCCGGCTGATGACCAGCAAGCGAGTGCCGTCTGTTTCGAGCTTGAAGCCGAGCAGCCAGAAAGAGAGCAGCATCAGCACCAGGCTGGCGACGCAGGCGTGAATGAGTTGACGTTTCATCATACTTTCTCGACCTCCGGGCGACCCAGGATGCCGGTGGGCATAAAGAGCAGTACCAGGATGAGCAGGGCGAAGGCCATGACATCCTTGTACTCGGTGCTGAGGTAGCCGGCGGTGAGCGCTTCGACCACCCCCAGCAGCAGGCCGCCGATCACGGCGCCCGGAATGCTGCCGATACCGCCCAAAACAGCCGCCGTAAACGCCTTCAGCCCGGCCATAAAGCCGAGGTAGGGGTTGATCACACCGTAATACATACCAAGCAGCACACCGGCCACAGCGGCCAAGGTGGCCCCCAGCACGAAGGTGATGGAGATGACTACATGGGTGTCTATGCCCAGCAGGTTCGCCATCTTGATGTCTTCCGAGCAGGCGCGGCAGGCGCGGCCCATGCGGGAGCGGTTGATGAACTGGGTCAGCGCCAGCATGGTGATGAAGGTCACCACGAAGATGATGAGCTGCATGTAGGAGAGGCTGGCCTGGAAGCCATCCTCAGCGCCAAAGTTCCAGCCGCCACTGATCAGGGTCGGCATGGCGATGTCCCGGGATCCTTGTGCCATGCGCATCATGTTCTGCAAGAAGATCGACATGCCGATGGCGGAGATGAGGGGGATCAGGCGGTTGCCGCCGCGCAAGGGGCGGTAGGCGACCCGCTCTATGGTCCAGCCATAGGTGCCGGTCACTATGATACTGATGAGAAAGGCAGAACCAAGCAGTATGGCTGTGGTGTCTATACCCATCATCATGAGGGCGGCCATGACCATGAAGGCAACATAGGAGCCAATCATGTAAACCTCGCCGTGGGCGAAGTTGATCATGCCAATAATGCCATAGACCATGGTGTAGCCGATGGCGATCAACGCATAGGTACTGCCTATGGTTAATCCGTTCAGCAATTGCTGAACCAAATAAAGAATATGTTCGGACATACTGCGTTCCCTGTACTTGCCCGCAAAGACGTGAGGGGGTGAGCATGCTCACCCCCTCCGGCAGATTTATTATTTGAGTTGAGTAGAGGTGCCGTCGGCGTGCCACTCAAACATGCCGAACTCGAAGCCTTTCAGGTCGCCATTCGGTGCCCAGGTGAGGGGGCCCATGACGGTGTCTATGGTGCTGCTCTTGATAGCCTTTTCCACGGCAACCGGGTCTTCACCGGCTTTCGCTATACCGGCAGCCAGGGTCTGGACTGCCGCATAGGTGGTCCAGACGAAGGGGCCTGAGGAGTCCTGACCCTTGGCCTTGAAGGCTGCGACGATCGGGGCGTTGGCCGGCACTAGGTCATACTTGTTCGGCAGGGTGACCAGCAGACCTTCGGAGCCCTTACCGCCGATGGCGGAGATATCCTTGTTACCTACCCCTTCCGGACCCATGAACTTGGCCTTGAAGCCTTTCTCATTTGCCTGACGCAGGATCAGACCCAATTCCGGGTGGTAGCCGCCGTAGTAGACGAAATCGACGTTCTCTTTCTGCAGCTTGGCGATCAGGGCGGAGAAGTCCTTGTCACCGGCGGTGATACCTTCGAAGGCAACGACTTTGACGCCAGCCTTGTCCAATGTGGCTTTCACGCTGGAGGCGATGCCTTCACCATATTGCTTCTTGTCATGGATGACGGCGACACGCTGGGGTTTGACCACGTCAATGATGTACTTGGCGGCAGTCGGGCCCTGATCGCTATCCAGACCTATGGTCCGCAGCACCATCTGGTAGCCACGCTCGGTGATCTTGGGGTTGGTGGAGGCGGGGGTGATCATCAGCACGCCTTCGTCTTCATAGATGTCGGAGGCGGGCAGGGTGTTATCGGAGCAGAGGTGGCCAACCACGAATTTGACACCGTCGTTGATCACCTTGTTGGCGACCGCGACTGCTTGCTTGGGATCGCAGGCATCATCATAGATGACGGCCTCGATCTGCTTGCCCTTGATGCCGCCAGCCTTGTTGATCATCTCGACGGCCATCTTGCCGCCGGTGAATTGCATGTCGCCATATTGAGCGACCGGGCCGGTGACCGGGCCTGCAATACCGATCTTGATGGTGTCGGTGGCATAGGCCATGGAAACAGAACCAAACAGCGCCATAGAAACCGCTGCCCTGACTGCAACCTTGCTCCAGTTATTCATAGATTCGTCCCTTTAATCAGTGGATTGTTTCACACCGGACAGACTTCCCGCTTATCCGGCAATAGCTAAGGTTCTATCATTCCTGCCCCAGTAATAACAAGCTGTTAAAGATATGGCGTAAGGAGCACTGGGTGGGGGTTGAATGAAGCTTACGACTATGTATAGACATTTGCTTGGTGTTTAATGCTGTTTTTTATAAGTAACATAAGGTTAACATTTGGGGCGTGTTGATTTGATAGCGGAAAAACCTGACGAGTTTTTACTCTGATGAGGCTCCCATTTCGTTCAAAATCTGTTTGCGCAAACTCAGGGCAGCACCTAGATTAGCCAGCATCTGCAATCGCCTGACAGTTCCCGTTAATTTCAAGCCTTTATTCGGGAAATCTGCTAAGGTTCCGCTTTTGATATTCAGGAGACAGAGATGGCCACTATTAAAGATGTCGCCGCGCGCGCAGGCGTATCCATCTCCACCGTCTCACATGTACTCAATCACACCCGTCGGGTCAGCGAAGAAGCAACCCAAAACGTGCTTGAGGCGGTGGCAGAACTCAACTACGCACCCAATTCGGTGGCGCGCAGCCTCAAGATAAATTCGACCAAGACCATAGGCATGCTGGTCACCACCAGTGCCAACCCCTTCTTCGCGGAGGTGGTTCGCGGGGTGGAGGCTTACTGCTTCGAGCAGGGCTACAGCTTGATCTTGTGCAATACCGAAAACCAGCCACCTCGTCAGCAACACTATCTGCGGATGCTGATGGAGAAGCGGGTCGATGGCCTGCTGGTACTGGGCACCGATATAGACACGCCGCTGCGCGACATGCTGCGTATCCACAAGTCAGTGCCCCAGGTGGTGCTGGATTGGGGAACCGAGTGCGATTTTGCCAACGTCATCAATGACAACGCGCGCATCGGTGCCCGCATGGCGGTCGGCCATCTGCTGGAGCAGGGCCATCGCAATATCGCCTGCATCACGGGTCAGCTCGACAAGCCAACCACCCAGCAGCGACTGGATGGGGTGCGCGATGCCCTGGCCGAGCAGGGTCTCACCTTGCAGGATGAACAGATCTTCGAGGGGGACTACGAGAGTCAGAGCGGCTTCGACCAGATGCTGCATATCCTGGCGCTCGAGCCGCGTCCGACCGCGGTCTTTGCCTTCGACGATCCCATGGCGATAGGCGCCATTTGCGCGGCCTGGGAGGCCGGGGTCAAGGTACCGGACGATATCTCCGTCATCGGCTATGACGATGTGGAGATGGCGCGTTTCTCCAGCCCGCCGCTCACCACTATTCGCCACCCCAAGGCCGAACTGGGCCTGCTGGCGGTGCAACAACTGGTGAGCCGGATCCGCAACAAGGAGCTGGAAGTCGAGTCCATGACGGTGCAGCCCGAGCTGATAGTGCGCCGCTCGGTCAAATCCTTGCGCTAAATGCATCCGCTTTGCTCATCCAGAAACGGCCACCCCAGCGGGTGGCCGTTTTTATGGGTGATGATCGGGGATGACCCCGAGCTGCGCTTATTGTTGAGGACTCTGCATTGAAGGCTCAATCCCCGCCCAGAAAAAAGGCCCCTCGCGGGGCCTTTTTTATATGGAGCATGGGATCAGTGACCACCCATCGCCTTGGGAGGAATCGACTCGTCGAACTCCTTGAGCGGCTCATGTTTGGACGCCAGGAAGGTGTAGATAACCGGCAGTACGAACAGCGTAAACAGGGTACCTATGGCCAGACCGGCAACGATGACGATACCGATACTGAAGCGCTGGGCGGCGCCAGCCCCCGCTGCGTACAGCAGCGGAATAAGGCCGGCTATCATGGCCGCCGTGGTCATCAGTATGGGGCGCAGTCGCACCTTGGCCGCCTGCATCACAGCTTCCATCCGGTTCTTGCCGTGCAGCAGCTGTTCCTCTTTGGCCACCTCACAGATAAGGATGCCGTGCTTGGTGATCAGGCCCACCAAGGTGATCAATCCCACCTGGGAGTAGATGTTCATGGTTGCCAGACCCCAGGCCAGCGCGATCAAGGCGCCACTGATAGCCAATGGGACCGACACCATGATCACCAGGGGGTCACGGACGGATTCGAACTGGATGGCCAGCACCAGGAAGATGATGGCCAGTGCCAGAGCGAAGGTGGCATAGAGCGCATTGCCTTCGGTGACAAACTGACGAGCCTCGCCCATGAAATCGTAACGATAACCCTGGGGCAGGGTGGCAGCCGCTTCCGTTTCTAACCAGCCGATCGCATCACCCATGGCAACACCCGGGGTAGGCACTGCACCTATGGTCGCCGAGTTGAGCTGGTTGAAGTGGGGCAGGGCGCGCGGCTCACCGACTACATCTATGGTGATCAGGCTGCCAAGGGGCACGGAGCGACCATCGGCGGCGCGAACATAGTAGCCTTTCATTGACTCGGGATTGAGGCGGTACTTACGTTCCACCTGCGGGATCACCTCATAGGAGCGGCCATCCAGGTCGATACGGTTGACGTAGCCATCCGCCATCATGGTGCCCATGGTGACACCTATGTCCTGCATGGTGATGCCGTAGGCACCGGCCTTGTCCTTGTCGATGTTGATCTTCATGGTGGCAGAGTCATAGTTCAGATCGAGATCCGAGTAGACAAACTGGCCACTGGCCTGGGCTGCGCTCAGCACCTCGCTCGCCACGATAAACAGGCTCTCGAAGCTGTTTGGTGTGGTGATGACGAACTGGATCGGCAAGCCGCTGGATGCACCTGGCAGTTCGGGGAACTGGAAGGTGGTGATGGACATGCCGGGGATGTCTTTGACTTGCAGGCCGACGCGATCCAGCACCTCCTTCTGGCTAGCCTCCCGCTCGCTCCAAGGCTTCAGAGAGGCGATACCGAACGCCTGATTGGCATTGAATACACCGGAGAAGACTTGTGAGTAGGCGATCTCTGGCTGGTCGTCCAGGATCTTGTTCACATCCTTCATGGTGGATTCGATGTAGTCCAGATTGGCGTTCGAGGGCGCCGTGCCCAGCACCGCCATGACGCCTTTATCTTCGGATGGCGCCAGTTCGCTCGGGATGAACTTGAACAGCAGCGGCAGACTGCCAAAGACGATGACCGCGAAGATGATGACCACGATGCGCTTTTGCATCACGGCGTGCAGCATGCGGTCATAGCGATCCGTCATGCGTTCGAGCAGGTGATGCACAGTGCTTTCGAACTTGCTCGGCTTGGCATTGGCCTTGAGCATCACGGAACACATCATGGGGGAGAGGGTCAGGGCGATGATGCCTGACACGAACACGGCTCCCGCCAGGGTCAGCGCAAATTCCTTGAATAGCGAGCCGGTGATGCCACCCATCAGTGCGATAGGGGCGTACACGGCTGCCAGAGTCAGGGTCATGGCGATGACGGGGACGGCTATCTCCCGGGTACCTATGATGGCGGCCCGGAAGGGTTCCTCCCCCTCCTTGATGTGCCTGTCCACGTTCTCCAGCACGACGATGGCGTCATCCACAACCAGACCGATGGCGAGCACCATGGCCAGCAACGTCATGAGATTGATGGAGAAGCCGAAGATGTCCATCACCATCACGACCCCGATGAGACTCAAGGGGATGGTGATGATGGGGATGATAACGGCGCGAAACGAGCCCAGGAACAGGGTGATCACCACCAGTACGATGGCCGCAGCCTCGATGATGGTCTTGATAACCTCGTGGATCGATTCATTGATGGCCACGGTCGAGTCATAGAGGATGTTCAGCTCCATGGTACTCGGCATGTTGCGCTTGAGGCTTGGCAGCATCTCCAACACGTCGTGGGCTATGTTGATCGGGTTGGCAGTCGGCGAGGCGTTGACTGCCATGACCACGGCTTCGCGGCCATTGGCGGTGGCGCGATAGATGTCGTGGCTCTTCTCCAGGCTGACTTTGGCGATGTCGGACAGACGGATCACCTTGCCTTCCCGGGTCGATACAACCAGTCGTTCCAGTTCGGCGGTATTGGTGACCTGTGTCTTGGCATCACCGTTGAACAACATGAAGTAGCCGGTGGACTGGCCGGTTGCCGACTGATAGTTGTTGCTGTTAAGCACCGTCATCACGTCACTGGCGGTCAGATCGAAGGCGGCCATCTTGGCCGGATCCAGCCAGACGCGCAGGGCAAACTCGGTCCCGCCGTAGAGATCAACCTTGGAGACGCCGCCCACAGTAAACAGCTGGGGCTTGACGACCCGTTCCAGGTAGTCGGTGATCTGACTCGAGTTCAGCTCTGGACTGGTGACACCCAGATAGAGCACCGCGGTGGTGGAACCGGTGGAAGAGGTGACCGAAGGGTCTTCCGACTCTTTGGGCAACTGGGAACGTACCGAGTTCACCTTGGCAAGAATGTCTGACAGCGCGGCGTTCGGATCGGTATTCAACTTCATGAATGCCGTCACGGTCGAGCTACCCAGCTGACTGGACGAGGTCATGAAGTCGATGTTGTCGGCCTGGGCTATCGCCTGTTCCAGGGGTTGGGTAATGAACCCCTGGATCAGATCCGAGCTGGCGCCGTAGTAGCTGGTGTTGACCGTGATGACGGTATTGATCACCTCGGGATATTCGCGCACCTGCATCTTGAAGATGGCCTGGAAGCCAAGCAAGGCGATCAGAAAACTGATCGAGATTGCCAGCACAGGCCGCTTTATGAATATGTCAGTAAATCGCATTACAGATCTCCGCGCTTACAGCATCGGGGCTTGTGCCGGGACAGCCAGGGCATCGTTTTTCTCAACTTTGACCTTGGTGTCGTTACTCAATCGCACCTGTCCGGACAGCACTACCTCATCACCGGCTTTGATACCGCTCAGGATGTGGGCATCATTGCCGCGGCGCTCGCCAACCTTGATTACATGTTGAGTGACACGCTTGACGCCGTCCTTCTCCTGGATGACGTAGACGTTCTCGCCATAGAGGGTGAAGGTAATGGCATTTTGTGGCAGCACGACCTGGTCTTTGATGGTGGGTAGAACAATGCTGGCGCGGGCAAACATGCCGGAGCGCAATTTGCCGCCATTGTTGGGGATGTCAGCCTGCACCTGGATCAAACCGCTCTGATAGTTGACGGCCGGTTCGATGGCGCTGATCTTGCCGCTGAACTCGGTTTGCGGGTATGCATCCACGCTGATCTTGATGGTCTGACCCAGGGATATCTTGCTGATATCGGTCTGGGGTACGGTAAAGCGCAAACGCATCACGCTGATATCTTCCAGACGCACTATCTCGGTACCCGGCTCCATGTATTGGCCGAGGAAGACATTGCGCAGACCCACTACGCCCGCGAAAGGCGCTCGTACTTCCCGACGGGCTATGGTCGCCTTCAGGCTCTCTATGTCGGCCTCCAGGGAGCGATAGCTGGCTTCAGCATCATCGAGCTGGTCACGGGAGATGGAGTTCTTCGTATAGAGGTTCTTGTAGCGCTCGAACTTGGCTCGGGCGGCAGGCAGTCTGGCGGTGGAAGAGCGCAGATTGGCCTTCTCGACGCTGGAGTCCAGACTGATCAGCAGTCGGTCGGCCTTGACGTCCATGCCTGACTCGAAGGCTATCTGATCGATAGTGCCCGCCAGTTCGGTCGACAACGTGACACCCTGGTTCGGTTCGACGAAGCCGATCGCTTCGATGGTCGGGGTCCAATCCTGGGACTTGATGACCATGGCGGTGACCGGGAATTCTGGCTCGGGCCTGTTGGCCATGAACTCGGCGATCTTCTTCTGCTTGAACATATTGAAACCGATAACGCTGCCAAATAAGGCCAGCGCAATCAGCAACATGATGGCCATCCACTTTTTCATGAACAGATTCCTGATTAGAGAAATTTTAGGGTTGTAATATGGCTTGCCAGCTGGCGCGTATCACAGTTTCCTGCTGTGCATCAGTCAGGGTCAATTGATGCCCCCTGCATTGTTGTAGCAAGAGGGCCGCACTGTCCAGACTGAGGGATTGCAGTACTCTCAGCGGTAGGTCGATAAACAGCCCTGCTATACGACCTCGCTCAAAAAACCGATCAAATGGATCCCATAGCGCCATGATGACAGGATCGCGTTCCAGTTCCGAGGCCAAGGGTGAGCACTCATACTGCAGCTTGCAGATGACGGCATTCGGATCGGAAGTAAAAATGTGATGAATATTGAGCCACAACTGCCGGTATTGCTCGAAAGATGTCTCTTCTATATTCACGTCATTCATTATCTGCTCGCGGCACGTCATGATGGTGTGCCGATAAAGTTGGCGGATCAGATCTTCCTTATCGCTAAAGTAACGATAAATAGTTCCAGTTGCCACCTTAGCTTGCTTGGCGACCATGGCAATAGAGAGTCCATGAAAGCCCTGCTCGGCGAGAATATCGTGTGCCGCATCGAAAATGCGCTCTTTCTTATTCATGGTCCTTGCGGTATCACTGAATGAACGTTCATTCATTTTAGGGGCATATGGAGGCAAGTCAAGGACACCTAAGCTGTAGAAACAGGGGCGCTGGGTGTCGAACCTGGCTTAATAGCCGATTAGTTGTTGAAAATGCAGTCAAGTGCTTGAAAAAACAGCGGTTGAATCAATGGAATGAAAAAAGAGTGGACAAGCCGACTCTGGTAGTGAATAATCCGCCCCGTTCGACAGCGTGGCGCCCGTAGCTCAGCTGGATAGAGCGCTGCCCTCCGGAGGCAGAGGTCACAGGTTCGAATCCTGTCGGGCGCACCATCAAACGTGCGCTGATTAGCGGGCGTGTTGTGGAACAAAAACAGCTGTGGTGGCTGTAGCTCAGTTGGTAGAGTCCCGGATTGTGATTCCGGTTGTCGTGGGTTCGAGCCCCATCAGCCACCCCATTTAAGCTGACGCAGTGACAGTTTGTTAGGTATGCGAAGGTGGCGGAATTGGTAGACGCGCTAGCTTCAGGTGTTAGTGCCTTAGGGTGTGAGGGTTCGAGTCCCTCTCTTCGCACCATACTGACTGTAAGCATGAGATGACCGAAAGTTGTTTTTTGCTGTTATAAAAAATATCTCGGTGATTAGCGCAGCCCGGTAGCGCATCTGGTTTGGGACCAGAGGGTCAAAGGTTCGAATCCTTTATCACCGACCATCTTTAGAAAAACCCCGCTTCGGCGGGGTTTTTTGCATTCAGGATATTGTGGCTCGGGCATCCCGCTCAAGGCAAACATTGCTATCAGCAGGCGAGCACAGGTTTCTTCCTGACATCAGATACAAAAACGCCCCGACTGAGTCGGGCGGTTTTTTTATGACCGGCTGGTTCAGGCGGACAGCGAGAACAGTTGCTCCAGGTAGACGGCCACCCCATCCTCATCGGAACTCAGGGTGCGATCGTGCTGGGGCAGCGCCAGCTTGAGGCGGTCATGGGCATTGTCCATCACCACGCCGCGCCCAACCATGTCCAACATCTCGAAGTCGTTCATACCATCGCCAAAAGCCACCGCCTGGGACATATCCAGCCCATGCTGGGCCAGTACCGCCTGTACAGCATTGCCCTTATGGACCCCGGCGTGCATTACCTCGAGGCAATCCGGCAGGGAGAAGGTGACATTGAGGCGGTCACCATACTGGGCATTGAGCTCGGCCTCTATGCTCAGCAGTTTCTCGTGCTCCCCTATGTAGAACACCTTGCTGATCTGCTCCTTCGAACAGTTCTGAAGATCGGCCAGTCGATAGCTGAAACCGGACTCATCGTGGAAGTTGAGCAACCAGGGCAGCTCCTCTTCCACCAGCCACTCATCCCCCTGGTAGATGTTGAGATGAATGCTGGGATCCCGGGGCAGAGCGATCAGCTCGGCGGCCACTTCGCTTGGCAGGGACTGGTTGAACACCAGCCGATCCTGCTTGTCGTGCACCATGGCGCCATTGGAGGTGATGAGATAGATGTCCAATCCCAAGGCGTCGCGAATGGAGCGCACATCCACGTGATGGCGGCCGGTGGCGACCACGAATTTGATGCCCTGGGCCACCAGGCGGTGCAGAGTGTCGCGGGTGCGGGGGGAGATCTGGTGCTGCTGGTTGAGCAGGGTACCGTCGAGATCGGATACAACTACCTTGAACATCGTTACCTCGGTTTCACATGAATGCCGGGGCAGTTTACCCCAGCCATCCCACTGGCCCCATTTATTTAGGGTTACAAAAAATAAGCAGATTTTAAGTGTTTTGTGAGATCTGTCGCCACCAGTGGCGACAGATCCGGGTTCAATAGCGGCCAAAGAAGTCGAGAATGGCGGTGAGGGCGGGCAGGCGTTTGTCATCGCTCTCGATGAACAGCTCGTGCCAGGCACCCTCGATACGCAGGGGCTTGCCTCCCTCGCAGGGGGCGCGCTGGCAGAAATCGAGCTGGGCCTGGTTGTTGACCACTGTGTCGGCGCCCGCTTGCAGCAGCAGCAGCGGTGTCTTGATCTTGTCAGCCTCCTGGATCGCGCGTTCGCCACCTACCATGCCCTGATAAATCCAGTGGGCGGTGGCGCCGCCCAGCTTGACCTGGGGTGTTTGTTCATATTGCTGGCGGAAGGCGGCATAGCGCACTTCGCTGTGGGTCAGCTCGTTGTCCGCAAAGCCCTGATCCTGATAACGTCCCTGCCCGGGACCATAGGGCGGCTCCCCAAACCAGCCTCCGACGGTGCCTATCGTGGCGGCGAGCCCCTTGGCGAGCCAGTGAGGCAGGCCGCCGAGGTTGATACCCATCATGGGAGAAGAGAGCACCGCTGCCTCGATGTCATCCGGCCAGCGTTCCAGATAGCGAGCCGAGATGGCGCCGCCCATGGAGTGGGCCAGCAGGAACAGCTTGGCGGGCTTGTCGTTCATGACGACCTGATCGTGGAACTGTTTGAGATCGGTGACATAGTCTTCGAAGTCGGCCACATAGCCCTTCTCTCTGTCCGCCAGCAGGCGACCGGAGAGTCCCTGACCGCGGTGATCGATGAGATAGAGACTATAGCCCTGGCGCCATAGATCCCGGGCCAGCTCCTGGTATTTGAGGTAGGTCTCTACCCGGCCGTTGACGATCATGATGGCGCGATCGCTGTCTGGATTGCGTAACACGGCGTAGCGGATGGGAACCTCGGCCTTACCCTGAAACTCCCCCTCGTGGGCGTGGTCGCGCCAGAATTCGGGGAGTATCTGTTGATGGAGAGCGGGAACCTCACTTTCTGTAGTGAGCTGATAGGGATTGTTCACGGCTAGGGCTCCGGCGGATAGCAGGGTCAGGGCCAGCAGGGGCAGGCAGCTAAATTTCATTGGATGGATGCTCCATATCCAGAGATTCGTCTTGTTGCGCAGCCCAGCCTTTGCGGGTCAGTTGCATGCGCTGCCACCAGGTGTCATCGGCCAGGATCTCGCCTTGGGAGCCCAGCTGCGGGTAGGGCATCTCTTTTTCTTTACAGAGTTGGGCATAGATGGGGTAGCCCCCCTCGAACAAGATGGCGTTTTGCTCCTCGGCTTCGAGGGGACAGCCGCGTTGATAGCAACCGGCCAGCTCACGTTGGCGCTGGGCCTCATACAAGATGGCGGCCGCGGCGACCGAGACATTGAGGGATTGCACCATGCCGACCATGGGGATGACGATATGGTGATCGGCCAGGGCCAGCGCCTCCGGAGTGATGCCGAACTTCTCCTGGCCGAGCAGGATGGCGGTGGGCTTGGTGTAATCAATCTCGCGAAAATCCACCGACTGTTCCCCTAGGTGGGTGGCCAGGATCTGCATGCCGGAGGCCTTGAGGTCGGTGATGGCGCTCTGGATATCACCATGGAGCGAGATATCGACCCAGTTCTGGCTGCCGCGGGCTGTGCCTTTACGCTTGTGAATGCTGTTCTTCGGCCAGACCGCGTGAACCCTGTGGATCCCCACTGCATCGGCGGTACGTACTATGGCGGCCAGGTTGTGAGGCTTGTGGACCTCTTCCAGACAGACGGTCAGGTCGAGCTGGCGCATGGCCAGCATGTTGGAGATACGTTGGTAACGTTCGGGGGTCATGGCTGTCTCTATCAAGTCTGTGGTGCCTGTGCCGCTATTTGGCACGGGCGAAGGGCCCGGGCGCTCGCTCGTGCATGAGCGGGCCTTGGCGCCTCAATGAAAGCATCAGGCGGCTTGCGCCGCCTGTAGTATCAGTTCTTCTGTCGGCCAACTCGGAGCACGTTGGGCATGACGCGGATCTTGCGCATGATGTTGGCAAGATGAATGCGGCCCTTGGTGGTGATCAGCAGCGTGACCAGATAGACGCGTCCATCCTTCTCTTCGGTGCTGATGGCGTGAATGTTGGCACCGGTGGCTGCAATCACGTTGGCCAACTCGGCCAGGGCACCCTGGTGGTTGACTATCTCGATGTGAATACCGGTCTTGAACTCTTGTTCCTGCTCTGTATCCACTTCCCACTGCACCGGCAGGTACTTGTCCGGCTCGCGACTGTAACCCTTGATGTTGCGGCAGGACTCCTGGTGGATGACCAGTCCCTTGCCCGGGCTGATATGGGCGATGATGGCATCTCCCGGAATGGGGCGGCAGCAATTGGCGAAGGTGACCAGCATGCCATCGGCACCCCTGATCGGCATCTTCTTGCTGCTGTTCTTGGGTTGATCACCCTGAGACAGACCCTCATCCTGCATGCGGCGGGCGACCATGACGCTCATGGCGTTGCCCAGACCAATATCTGCCAGCAGACCCTGCAGGTTTTCATGCTTGGTATCGGTCAGCACCTGCTTGATGCGGCTCTCGGCAATGTCTTCGATATTCTTGGCACCCAGGGCATGGTTGAGCAGGCGGCGACCGAGTACCACTGACTCTTCGGTGCGCAGGTTCTTGAGGAACTGCCGGATCTTGGAGCGTGCCTTGGTGGTCACCACGAAGTTGAGCCAGGCGGCATTGGGGCGCGCACCGGGCGCCGTGATGATTTCCACCGTCTGACCGGACTGAAGCTGGCTGCTCAGCGGGTAGGGGTGGCGGTCGACCCTGGCGCCGACACAGGCATGGCCGATGTCGGTGTGGACTGTGTAGGCAAAATCGACCGGTGTCGCGCCGGTGGGCAGCTCCATGATGCGGCCCTCAGGGGTGAACACATAGATCTCGTCTGGGAAGAGATCGGTTTTGACCCCCTCGATGAATTCGAACGAGCTGCCGGCGCTCTGTTGCAGTTCGAGCAGGCTCTGCATCCAGCGCTGGGCACGGATCTGGGCCGTGGTGCCCGAACTGTCGCCATCTTGCTTGTATGCCCAGTGGGCGGCAACCCCCTTGTCGGCCATCTGATCCATGTACTCGGTACGGATCTGCACCTCGACCGGCACGCCATGGGGCCCCACCAGGGAGGTGTGCAGGGATTGATAGCCGTTGGTCTTGGGGATGGCGATGTAATCTTTGAAGCGGCCGGGGCGGGGCTTGTAGAGGTTGTGCATCTGCCCGAGCACCCGGTAACAGGTGTCTATGTCCTTCACCTTGACGCGAAAGGCATAGATATCCATTACCTCATGAAATTGCAGCTCTTTTTTCTCCATCTTGTTATAGATGGAGAACATGTTCTTCTCGCGGCCGCTGATCTGCGCCTCGATGCCGGACTCCTGCAACCGACCCTGGATTTCACTCTGGATGGAGTCGATGATCTCCCGGCGATTGCCACGGGCGCGACGCACTGATTCGCGCAGTACCCGGGAGCGCATGGGATAGAGCGCCTCGAAGCCGAGCTCTTCCAGCTCGTTCTTCATGGTGTGAATACCGAGCCGGTTGGCGATGGGGGCAAAGATCTCCAGGGTTTCGCGGGCGATGCGGCGACGCTTGTCCGGGCGTAGAGAGCCCAGGGTTCGCATGTTGTGGGTGCGATCGGCGAGCTTGATCAGGATGACTCTGATGTCCTGGGTCATGGCCATCATCATCTTGCGGAAGTTTTCAACCTGAGCTTCCTTGCGATCGCGAAACTTCAGTTTGTCGAGCTTGGAGACGCCGGCAACCAGCTCGGCCACGGCATCACCGAACAGCTCCGCCAGTTCTGCCTTGGTGACCGGGGTGTCCTCGATGACATCGTGCAGCACGGCTGCCATCAGGGTCTCGTGGTCCAGACGCATGTCGCCCAGGATGCGGGCAACTGCCACCGGGTGGGTAATATAGGGTTCACCACTGGATCGCATCTGACCCTGGTGAGCGTCACGGGCTACCACATAGGCTTGCTTGAGTTTCTCAACCTGCTCGGATGGCAGATAGGAACTGGCTACTTCTTTAAGATTTTCAAATAGATACAAGACATGCCCCGCTGCGGTAATTCAGCAATCCGTGGTATTGAGGGTATAGCCCTGAGTTTGCGAGGTTTTCGAGCGGTTGTAAATGGGGGAAGAAGACAGTCGGCACCCGGGCGGGTGCCGACTCGGAGGACTTAACCGCGCCCTTCGGCGATGGCAGCAACGGCAGCCAGCTCGGCAGCTTCCTGTTCTTGCTGCTCGTAACGGTCCTGAGTGTCCATCACTTGGTTGTTCACCAGACCCAGTTCGATCTCGCGCAGGGCGATCACGGTCGGTTTGTCGTTCTCTTCGTCAACCAGGGGGTCTTTACCTTGAACCGCGATCTGACGGGCGCGGCGCGCGGCGACCAGTACCAGGTCAAAACGGTTACCTACCTGTTTTACAGCATCTTCTACAGTAACGCGTGCCATGCAGACTCCAGTGTTTAGACTTTTAGTGTTTAAAAGACGGTGTTTAAAAATGACGCAAAAGTGTACTTGGTTTTAGCTTATTCCGCCAGTAGCTGTTGCAGCAAGTTTTGCTGCGCCTGCTGTTGGCGACACATCTTCAACCGTTGACTCTCTATGATGGCCTTGAGTTGGCACAGCGCCACCTCAAACTCTTCGTTGATGATGACATAGTCATACTCATCGTAGTGCACCATTTCGGCAATGGCTTTCGCCATGCGGCCACGGATCACCTCTTCGCTGTCCTGACCGCGACCAATCAGGCGACGCTCCAGCTCGGGACGGCTCGGCGGCAGTATGAAGATGGACTGCGTTTCCATCTGCTCGCGGATCTGGCGGGCCCCCTGCCAGTCGATATCGAGGAAGACATCGATTCCCTGGGCCAGGCAGGCCTCAATGGCTTCTCTTGAGGTGCCATAGTAGTTGCCGAACACCTCGGCCCACTCCAGGAAGTCGCCGCGGGCGATCAGCGCCTTGAACTCGTCGACCGGCACGAAATGGTAGTG
>NZ_AQGQ01000034.1 GCF_000388115.1 Aeromonas molluscorum 848 | reverse complement strand
AACAGGGTATAAAACTATAACCCTAACTGGATTGCTTCGCAAGCCAAACCAGCCGCGCACTGCGCCGTGCTGATGGGGTCGCATTATAGGGGGCCAGTCTGTGATGACAAGCATATTTTGCATGTTTTTTTGATAAAACCTAATTTTGTTTAAATGATGACCACATAATGCTTGCATTTACACCACAGGGAGTCAATGGAGTGCAAAGCCTGGGTCTGCAACCACATTTATACTGTTAGGGGAAGGTGGCTACTTCACCACCTTAACTTAAATGCTCTTCTCTTTTTGAAGCCAACAATAGAAAAGGGCCCTTGAGGGCCCTAGTCATTATGCTTAATGCTTAGATAGAGAAGCTGGAACCGCAACCGCAGGTGGTGGTGGCATTAGGGTTGGTCACCATGAAGCGAGAACCTTCCAGACCTTCACTGTAATCGACGCTGCCGCCGACCAGGTACTGCAGGCTCATGGGATCGATCACCATAGTGACACCGCTCTTCTCAACTACGGTATCGCCATCATTGATCTTCTCATCGAAGGTAAAACCATACTGGAAACCAGAGCAGCCACCGCCCGTGATATACACCCGCAGCTTGAGCTCGGGATTCTCTTCTTCGGTGATCAGGGTCTTCACCTTGTTTGCTGCCGCATCCGTCATCTGGATTGGCAACTGGGCTTCTGCTACTGCACTCATCACTGACCTCACAACCATTGGAACTGCTAAATTATCTAATACCCGACCATTTAGTTCAAGTATTCACCAAGCTAGGCTAACCGGATGTGGCTGGCGACGCCAGCTCAGTCGGAGGCACCATCATAGGTTTGAGTACCTCATTCCATTCAACCAGTAGTTCTTGTGCGGGCTGGCGCCCCTCCTTGGGGATGCCAATCCGGATCCGGTCGGGAACAAACCCATCCGGCAGTTGCCAATCCCCCTCCAGCAATTGAAAGTAACGCAAGGAGTAGCGACCCGCTCCGGCCTTCATTTGCAGATCCCGCCCGCTCAGTATCTTCGGCTCGCCATGTTGGCTTCCCTCAACCCGGATCTGTACCTGACCACGAAACAGCTCGCGCTGCTTGGCTGGCTGAGTCAGTGCCAATCGATAGTGATAACGATTTGGCACGCTACTCTCCTGCACCGTCAGATTATCGATGACCACGCCGCTCTGTTCCCCTTCAGGGCGCATGATCCGCTCGAAGAAGGCTAACTGGCGTTTCAGCTCCTGGGATTGTGACTCTTGGGACTTGAGCTGTTGTTGCAACTGTTCGAAGGCCGCCTGTTGGGTGGCAAGCTGGGTCTGCTTGACCCCAAGATCAGATTCGAGTTTGCCAATGGCCTCGGCCTGACGCGTCAGGGTCTGCTGCTGCACCTCTAGCAAGCTGCCCTGAGCCAACTCCTGACGATTGCCTACAAGGTATCCGGCCAGCAGCCCTATAGCCAAGACGGCGAGCAATGTCCATTTCTGTTTCATGCGTGCACCACCTCGCCCAGTTGATTCATGCTCTGACTTATATAGAAACACTCAGGCCGCCGCACTGTTTTCACCACGGCGCTGCCGTGCGGCCAGGCGCAGGGTGCGCTCCAGAATTTGTGAATAGATAGGGCGGCCGCCCAACCACTGAGCCACTATCGTAGCCCCAATGGTGGTGATCATCATCGGCAAGATGAGCTGATAGTTGTCGGTCATCTCGGTGACCAAGACGATCCCCGTCACGGGAGCACGCACCGTCGCGGCGAATAGTGCCCCCATGCCGGCGATAGCAAAGGCCCCGGGCTCTATGCCAAGCTCGGGGAATGCCGCATGGAAGATATAGCCAAATACCAAACCGAATAAAGTCCCCAGGGCCAGCGTCGGTGCAAATACTCCTCCAGGTGCCCCGGAGCAGAAACAGACCAGGGTTGCCACCAGCCGCACCGAGAAGATGAGAAACAGTGTGGCCATCGCATAGTCACCCGACAGTAGATGCGGTATTAGCTCAGTCCCCCCTCCCGTCACCGATGGCACGAAGATCGCCAGCACGCCAAAGGTGCCCGCCACCAGCATGCCGATGGCCACGAAGCGGTGGCGCTTGTTTTGATGCAGGGCCAGATAACCATCCTGGCAGGCCAACACCAGTTTGTTGAACACGAAACCCAGCACCCCAAAAGCCGCCCCCATGAAGAGAAACAACCAGAGCGCCTTGAGGTCCGGTGCATCATAGTGCGGCAAGGCAATCACAGGATGCTGCCCCTTCATGTTTTGCAGGGTCAGCGTCGCCATCACGGCCGAGATGCTGACCGCCTTGATGGCGAGAAAGGAGTAGCGAAACTGGGGACGCATCTCTTCCATGACAAAGAGTATGCCCGCAAGCGGGGCATTGAAGGCGGCCGCCAACCCACCAGCGGCGCCCGCCGCCAACAGGGCGTGACCATGCTCCTTGGGGAGACGGAAAATATCGGCCACCATTTTGCCGAGGTTGCCTCCGATCTGGACCGAGGGCCCTTCGCGGCCAAGCACCATGCCGGAACTCAAGGTGCAGATACCCCCGAAGAACTTGACCGGCAGCACTCGCCACCAGCGCACGGGGCGCAGATCGTCCATGGCCCCTTCTATCTCGGGGATGCCGGATCCGCCAGCTTCGGGGGCTAAGGCATGAGTCAGAAAGTAACCCGCCATGCCAAGCAGGGCACTGATGCCAAATCCCATGAACAGCAGTTCCCACCAGGGACGATCTGCCAGCAAGCTGCCGCGTTGCGCCACCACCCAACTCACACCGGTTTCGAACAGGCCGCACACCAATCCTGCCAATATGCCGACGACTGCCGCCAGCAAGAGCACCCAGAGGGGCATCTTGTCTTGTTGAATGAGTCGCCGCACCATCCAGCTATGGGAGGATGCCCTTGCCGAATTCGCCATAGAGTGAGTGTCTTGCGCCATGAGAGAAACCATCGCCAGCCGTTAGATGAAACCCGGGCCTGCTGCCCACCAATGGGGCTTTCTGCTATAGTCGGCCCGTTTAAATGTCACTGGGCCGCCAAGTGCGCCGGGTACGAGAGTCATGAGCATACCCTGCCAAGGGCCGACTGCCGAGTCTGGATCCGCCTCTCTCCCCCCAGTGACGGTCAAAATCCCATTAAGGATGATCCATGTCAAAATCAGATCAGCTGTTTGAACAGGCCTGCCAGACCATTCCTGGCGGCGTCAATTCACCGGTGCGCGCCTTCAACGGCGTTGGCGGCACACCCCGCTTCATCGAACGCGCCGACGGTGCCTATCTCTATGATGTGGATGGCCAATCCTATGTCGACTACATAGGCTCCTGGGGCCCCATGCTGCTCGGCCACAACCACCCGACCATCAAGGCCGCGGTCATAGCCGCCGTCGAGAAAGGACTCAGCTACGGGGCGCCCACCGAGATTGAAGTGCTGATGGCCCAGAAGGTACGCGAACTCGTGCCCTCCATGGAACAGGTACGCATGGTCAACTCCGGCACTGAGGCAACCATGAGCGCCATCCGTCTGGCTCGTGGCTACACCGGCCGCGACAAGATTGTGAAGTTTGAAGGGTGCTACCACGGGCATGCCGACTCCCTGCTGGTCAAGGCTGGCTCCGGCGCCCTCACCCTGGGCCAACCCAACAGCCCCGGCGTCCCTGCCGATTTTGCCAAGCACACCCTCACCTGCGTGTTCAATAATCTGGACTCGGTTCGCGAAGCCTTCAACCAGTACGGCAGCGAAATTGCCTGCATCATAGTGGAGCCAGTGGCGGGCAACATGAACTGTATCCCGCCCCTGCCCGGCTTCTTGCAAGGGCTGCGCGCCATCTGCGACGAATTTGGCGCCCTGCTGATCCTGGATGAGGTGATGACAGGCTTTCGGGTCGCCCTCGGCGGGGCCCAGGCCCACTACGGCATAGACCCGGACTTGACCACCCTTGGCAAGATCATCGGCGCGGGCATGCCGGTGGGCGCCTTCGGTGGCAAGAAGAAGGTGATGCAGCACATAGCACCGACCGGTCCTGTCTACCAGGCCGGCACTCTGTCCGGCAACCCGGTCGCCATGGCCGCCGGTCTCGCCATGCTGGATCTGCTGCAAGCCCCTGGCCTGCATCAGCAGCTGGCCGAGAAGACGGCCGCCGTGGCCGAGGGCCTCAAGGCCGCAGCCGCCAGACATGGCATTCCCCTCGCTATCACCTATGTGGGCGGTATGTTCGGTTTCTTCTTCACCGAGGAGACCGAGATCAGTCGTTTTGAACAGGTGACCCGCTGCGACATGGAACGCTTCAAGCGCTTCTATCACCTCATGCTGGAAGAGGGTATCTACCTGGCACCCAGCGCCTATGAAGCCGGCTTCCTCTCCCTGGCCCATGGCGAGCGGGAGATAGCCCACACCCTGGCGGCGGCGGACCGTAGCTTCGCCAAGCTGGCCCAAGCATAAATCCGACCACATGATGCAAGGGGCCCACGGGCCCCTTTTTCTGGGTATCGTCATGCAGCCTGAAACCCGAGCCGCACGCCTGCCGGCCCTCGCGCAGGCCTCCTTTGCACCAAGCTGGTGCCAAAGCCCCAACTTGCCTCACGATTTCATCATCAAACTGCCACCAGAGGGTCATTTCTGTTCGTCAGGCTGGGCCCGTAACTTGCAACCCTAGCTTGCAACATACGTCATCCACACGGCATTACTCTGGAGGTCCCCATGGCTAACATGAGCCCTATCGATCTCATCCGTCGCTATCAGGAGTACGAGCCCGAGCTGCGTCTGCTGTTGCTGGGCTTAGTCCAGCACTCGGGCAAGGATCTGGCACGCTACCCCTTCGTGCTGAACACTCGTTCGCAAAACGGCCCCACAGCTATCTTGCCCCCCTACCCCACGAGCCAGGGGGAGCTGCACCTGCAGGTACGGGGCGAAGGTATCCTCATCACCCTCAGCCTGCAGGAGCTGATCGCCTGGTTGATGGGGGATAAACAACGCCGCAAACTCACCCCCTGGTTCAAAGGGGTCTATGTATTGCTCAGCCTGGCGCTGTTTCTCATTGTTGCCAGCCTGATCTGGCATGGATTGCATGAACTCTACCTGCTCGCCTGCGGCGAGAGCAGCAACCGGCTTGGGGCCTTCAGCGCCATCATCTTCCTGACTCTGGCTCTGGCGGTATTCGATCTGGGTAAAACCATATTGGAGGAGGAGGTGCTGCTCCATAAGGACATCTTTCGCCACAGCGCCATTCGCCGCACCATCACCCGTTTCATTGCCGCCATCTTGATCGCCGTCTCCATCGAGGGGCTCTTGCTGCTGTTCAAGGGGTCCCTCGGCCAGACCGAGCTGCTCTGGCCTGCCGTGGGGGTGATGGTCTGCGCCGTTGGGCTATTGGTTGGCCTTGGCTTGTATGTCTTTCTCGGTGCTCGTGCCGAAGCGGCCCTGGTCCAGGCCAGCCAGCGGCCCTCGTCCTCAGTGGCGCCCGCCGGGAGTCGACGTTTTCTCCGGCGAAATGAGGCGCAGCGCGGCAGCTGAGTGGCGCCTTGGCAATCGGTGCAACAACGGGAAGGAAGAAGCCGTACGGCTCTGCTATTACTTGTTGTCGGGGGCCCGTCCCTCGTCTCATCGACTTAACCCTGGTCATTTCGCGACGACCAATGTCGTCGATGAGCCTAAACCCAAAGCGAGTCGGCCTATGCCGACTCGCTTTTCAATTTAGGACTGACCAGAAGGTGATACCTCATTAGTCCAAACAATGCTCAATGTCATTGGGGACAGGGGATCTGCCTGCCTCCATCATGGCTTTAATCGCAGTAAAACTGTCAAAAGCGGTATTGGCTGCGACCCTATTGACCGCCCATCCCGGTAACTTGCCACCAGGATGGGTATAAGTCTCAAGCCGGATCAGGCTCCCCCCTTTTCCCAGGGGATCGGCCTGCCATACCCCATGACTGGCGCGGATCCGCACCAATCCCTTGGTGGGGGGCAAGGCATCAGGTTCGGCCCACACCCGCAGGGTAAACCCGCACCCGGACAACCAGCTCAGTCGGGAATGGGTGATGAGCTCCCTGTCCTTGGCAGGCCAGGGCGCCGCCAATCGGGTGTAGACCAGATCCTCGTCCGGCCCCGGGTGAGACAGCAGTCGTACCTCCCGGCTACCCGGCAACCACAATTTGTGACGATTGGTGTCACGCAGCACCGCCAACAGTGCCGCCGGCCTGGCCTGGACCTGCATTTCCAGCTTGAGTGCCTGAAAGGGCCCCGGTGGGTTGGGTCTGCTCCAGAGCGTGACGCCCCCCTGCTCCCGCTGCAGCGTCCAGCCGGGCTCGGCGCAGACAGGCCCGCCCAATAGCAGCAACAGGACACTGGCTACGCCTCTTTGCGTCCATCTCATCATGGGGTCCTCCTGACCTGTGGCATTGTTTTGCTGCGTTGAGGGAGTGAGTCGACTGTGCGGCTCAAGGCTCGATGGATTGTCAGCGCTGTTCGACCAGCTCGAGGGGCAAGCCATCGGGATCGGCAAAGAAGGTGAAGCGGCAACCGGTCAGCTCATCCACCCGGATAGGCTCCACCTCGATATCACAGGCGGCAAGATGGGCCAGCACGGGTTCCAGTGCCGTGACCTTGAACGCCAGATGGCGCAGACCGCACGCCTCCGGGCGGTCTGCTCTGGCTGGCGGCGCCGGGAAACTGAACAGCTCAATCTGGCTGCCGTCCGGCAATGCCAGGTCCAGCTTCCATGATTGGCGCGCCTCACGCAGGGTCTCGGCCAGGATCGGCAAGCCCAGGATTTCATGATAGAAACGCCGGGAAGCCGGATAGTCGCTGGCAATGATGGCCAGATGATGGATACCGCCAAGCAGGGCTGATGTCATGAAAGCTCCCAAAAAGATGGGCTGCCATTGCAGCCCATCACAGGTTAGTTGAAGAAACCGCCGAACCACTGGTCCAGAGCATTGGTCGGGTTGCCGCCGCAGCTGGCAGGAGGCGGCAGGTCTGCCACCTTGGCTGGTACTTGCATGCTACCAGGGCAGTTGGCTGATACCCGGGTGCCGCTGGTGCGAGCGAAACTAGCCCAAGTGACTCCTTGCGGCATATTGAGGGTCAGGCTGTTGACTCCCCGCTGGTTCAGGTAGCCGCTGAACAGCTGAAGCGCGCCGCTCGAACCGGTCAAGCCCGCCGAGGTGTTGTCATCGCGGCCAACCCAGATGCTGACCAGTTCGCTGTTATCCATGCCGGCAAACCAGGAGTCACGCAATTCGTTGGTGGTTCCCGTCTTGCCCGCCATGACGATGCCCGGGAAACGCGCGCTCAGGGAGCGTGCCGTGCCCTCGCTGACCGTCTTGGTCATGGCGAACAGCGTCAGCCAGCTGGCATCCTGATCCGCAACCCGCTTGGCACTCTGGCCATGCTGATAAATCAGCTTGCCATCACCCCCCACCACGGCCCGAATGGCCGATAACGACTGGGTCATGCCCTGGTTGGCGATGGGCAGATACATCTGGTTCACCTCCAGAGGGGAGAGCGCCACTGCCCCCAGCACCAAAGAGGGATAAGGCTGGATCTCCTGCTCGACGCCGAGCTTGTGCAAGGTGTCGACCACCTTGTCCAAGCCCACCTGCAACCCCAGATTGACGGTCGGTACGTTGAGGGAGTGGGCAAGCGCCTCCATCAAGGGCACGCTCTGGCGGAACTTGCGGTCATAGTTCTGCGGTGTCCACAACTGACCATCCTGGCCACGAATGCGGATCGGCTGATCCTTGAGCGGCGTGCCCAGGGTCAAGCCATTGGAGAGACCGGTAAGATAGACGGCAGGCTTGACGAGGGAGCCTATCTGGCGACGGGCATCAATCGCCCGGTTGAATCCGGCATAACGGGGATCCCGTCCACCCACCAGGGCGACCACTTCACCCTTGTGCCAGTCGGAAACCACCATGGCCGCCTCCAGCCGCTTCTTGCCACGCTGCTTCTCTATCTGGGTCAACCCCGACTCCACCGACTGCTCGGCGGCATGCTGGGCGATAGGATCCAGGCTGGTGAAGATCTTGAGACCTGACTGGCTCAGCAAGTCGGCACCGAAGCGGGTCTGCACCTCGCGCTTGAGCAGATTCATGAAGGCCGGGGTGCGGCCATAGCTCATCTTGCCGCGGGGGATGATGCCCAGCGGCTGCTTGCTGGCAAGCTCGTATTCCGCCTGGGTCAGGCTACCGTGCTCGCTGAGCAGTTTGAGCACCAGGTCGCGACGGGCCTTGGCCCGTTCCGGGTAACGCCAGGGATCATAATAGGAGGGCCCTTTGACCAGGCCGACCAGCAGGGCAACCTGATCTATCTCCAGCTCGTTGACCGGCACGCCGAAGTAGAAATAGGAGGCGAGCCCGAAGCCATAGACACCTTGCGAGAAGTTCTGACCGAGATAGACCTCGTTGAGATAGGCCTCCAGGATCTCGTCCTTGCTGTAGCGATAGTCAATGAGCACCGCCATGTAGGCTTCCTGTAGCTTGCGCCACAGACTGCGCTCCCGGGTCAGGAAGAAGTTCTTGGCGAGCTGCTGGGTAAGGGTACTCCCCCCCTGCACTGTGCGCCCGGCCAGCACGTTCGCCGCCATGGCGCGCATGATGGCGACCGGGCTGACACCGCCATGCTGATAGAAGTCGCGGTCCTCCGTGGTCAGCAGGGTCACCAGCAGGCTATCCGGAACCTCGGCAATGCGTACCAGCAGGCGATCTTCTCGCCCCTCCGGATTGAGTCTGTCCAGCAACACCGGGTCCATCTGGGCATAACCCAGCTGACGCTGATTCTCCATGGACTGGATCTTGTCCAGACGCGGCCCGTTGAAGGTGAGGCGCATGGCACGGGCCTTGTCGGCACCGTCATAAAAATCGAACGGACGACGTACCAGCTCTATGCTGCTGCCATCCACCCTATATTCGCCAGGAGAGTGAGGTTGACGCACCGGTTTGTAGCTCAGCATCTTGAGCTCGCGCATCATCTGGTCACGGGACAGTCGCTGCCCCGGATAGAGTTCCAACGGACGGCTATACACCATGACCGGCAGTTGCCACTTCTCGCCATCGAAGCGATCGCGCACCTTGGTGTCCAGGTAGATGCCAAACACCACCAGGAAGGCGGCAGCCACCAGCGAGAGTTTGACCCCCAGCCAGAACAGAGTGCGCCACAGGGTGCTTTTGGGCGCGGCCTTCTTCGGGCTACGCTTGCGTTTTTGGGTTGCCATGAATCCTCATTCTTCTTGTCACCAGCCCCTGCATCCGGGGGCATCCGCCTGCCTGTCACAGGCCCGCTTGGCGGGCCGCGTTGAGATGGTTATGCCTGTCTTGTCTGCCATGCCCTGATCTCATCAGGCTAGCTACTGCTGCATTCGCTTCTTGGTCACGCTGGTCGGCATTGCCTCCAGCGGGTTGTCCGGCCAGTAGTGACGGGGGTAACGGCCCTTCATCTCTTTCTTTACCTCGCCATAGGAACCCACCCAGAATGCCGCCAGATCGGCGGTGATCTGCAGCGGGCGACGCGCCGGGGAGAGCAGCTCCACCACCAGGGCCACCCGCCCCTCGGCGACCCGGGGCGTGCTGGCCTGACCAAACATCTCCTGGATCCGCACCGGGATGACGGGCGCCTGACCAGGCTCATAGCGAATGCGTACCCGGCTGCCGGTCGGGGCGGTGAAGTGGCTAGGTAGCGCCTCATCCAGCCGTTTGGGCAGGGGCCAGGGCAAAGCCTGACGTAAAATATCGTTCAAATCCAATTTCTTGAGTTGCTCAAGCCGAGTCATGCCGCCCAGCGCAGGCAGCAGCCACTGCTCCAGCCCAGCCAGCAGGCTGACATCATCCATCGGCGGCCAACCCGCCTCCGGCAGCCAGTCGGCGGCACAACGCAGCCGGGCCAGCAACCCTTCGCTCGCCTCATTCCAGGGCAATACATGCAGCCCCTTACGACGGATGCCTTGCAGCAGGCAACGTCCTTTCTGCTCATCGGACAACTCGGTCAGCGGCCGCTGGCCGAGCACCAGCTCGCCGATCACCTGCTGCCGCTCGGCCCGCACCCGCTCCTCACGCTCGTCCCAGTCAAACCAGTCCCGGGTCGAGACCAGCTCGGGCAGTTGACGCGCCAGTTCATCCAGATTGATCGGCTCGGCAATGAAGATGCGGCTGCCCCGCTCGTTCTGACCCAGCTCGACGGCAACCAGCGCCGCTTGCCCCTGGCAGCTGTGCCCCTCGACCAGATCGCAGCTCAGGCCACCGCTTAATTGATAGCGGCTACCGGATCTCAGCTTGCCGATACGATCAGGCCAGGCCAGGGCACAGAGCAGACCCAGCCATTGCCCTTGCGGGCTGGCGGGCCGTTGTTCGAGTCGCTTGAACCAGCGTTCGGCCTGGGATCTCAGCGCCCCCTGGCGCCGGGCAAACAGCACGGACAGGCGTTCGGATCCTCGCAGATCTTCCTCCAGCAGCGCCACCAGATAAACGGCATCGGCGACAATCCCTGACAGACCATCCGCCGCCAGTGCCTTGGCAGCGAGCAGCATCCGAGCCAGACGAGGATGGCAGCCCAGAGCGGCCATGGCACGCCCTGCCGGGGTGAGTTGCTGCTCGCCCGGCTTGAGGGCCCCCAGGGTCTCCAGCAACCGCTGGGCGGCGGCCAATGCCGGGGCCGGCGGCATATCCAGCAGCGGAAGCGACTCGACCCTGGCCCCCCACTGGGCCGCATCCAGCAGCAACCCCGTCAGCTCCTGGGTCAGGATGTCCGGCGGGCTCTGCTCGGCGAGGCGCTCCTGCCCTTCGCTGCTCCACAGTCGGTAGCAGACCCCGGGGCCCAGTCGACCGGCCCGGCCTGCCCGCTGGGTCGCCGATGCCCTGGCTATCTGACGGGTCTCGAGCCGGGTGACCCCGCTCTTGAGATCGACACTGGCACGCCGCTCCAGGCCACAGTCGATGACAATGTGAATCCCCTCTATAGTCAGCGAGGTCTCGGCCACATTGGTGGTGAGCACCAGCTTGCGCTGCCCGGCCGGGGCCGGGGCAATCGCCGCCTGCTGCGCTCCCATGTCGAGCCGACCATAAAGGGGGGCAAGGCGCACCCCCTCTGGCAGCCGTTCGGCGAGCCAGATCGCCAGCCGCTCTATCTCCCCTTGCCCCGGCAGGAACACCAGGGCGCTGCCTGGATGCGCGGTCAGGGCTTCGAGTACCACGGCACCGGCCTGGGGTTCAAGCCACTGCTGGCGGTTGATGGGTCTGTAGTGATAGTCGATGGGAAAACCCCGCCCCTCTGAGCGAATGACGGGGGCGTCCGGCAGCAGCCGCTCCAGCGCCATGCCATCCAGGGTTGCCGACATCACCAACAACTTGAGATCTTCCCGGAGCCCCTGCTGGCTCTCGATGGCAAAAGCCAGCGCGGTATCTGCATGCAGACTGCGTTCATGGAACTCGTCGAAGATGACCAGCGAGATGCCAGTCAACTCGGGATCCTGCTGCAACATGCGAGTCAGTACCCCTTCGGTCACTATTTCCAGCCGGGTCTGCTTGCTGACCCTGCTTTCTCCCCGCACCCGCAGACCGATGCGCTCCCCCACGTTCTCGCCGAGTTGGGCGGCAAGGAAGCTGGCAATGTTGCGTGCCGCCAGGCGCCGGGGTTCGAGCATGATGATGCGGCCGGGCAGCAGATCCTGGCGTACCAGCTCCAGGGGCAGCAGGGTCGACTTGCCTGCACCGGGGGGAGCTTGCAATATGACGCTGTTGTGCTCGCCAAGGGCGGCAAAGAGCGCGGGCAGCACTGAAACGATGGGGAGTTGAGACAAAGCGGCGAAAACCTTCTGTAACTGGCTTAAAAACGCCGCCTATTCTGCCATAGAATGGGGCCTTGGCATCATCGTGAAACCCAAATGCATGTCCCGACTCTTCTTTGCCCTGCCTCTGGATGAACTGGCGCCACAACTTGCGACCTGGCGTGACGAGCAGCCCTGGCCAGGCCAGGCCGTCCCACAGGCCAATCTGCACTTGACCCTGGCCTTCCTCGGCGAGGCCGACGCACAACAGTGCGCTAAATTGCTGGCCATGGCCGAACGTAAACACTGTCCGCCCCTGAGCATCCCTCTGGATCGTACCGGCTGGTTTGGGCGCGCCAAGGCCGCCTGGGTCGGCCCCCGGGAGTGGCCCAACGAGCTGACCGTGCTGGCACTGGCGCTGCGTCGCCATGGCGAGCGCATCGGTCTGGGCAATGGTGAGCAGGGATATACCCCGCATATCACAGTGTCACGCAAGGCAAGTGCGGCACCTGCCGCCGTCCCGGCCCCCGACCTCCTCTTGCAGGCCACCCGGTTCTGCCTCTATCAATCGGTCAGCACAGAGCACGGGGTCAGCTACCAGCCTCTGGCCTGCTGGCCCCTGACGCCGAGAGTGAAAACCACCGATGGAATTTAACCCGCCCCTGCAATCGGGACTGCTGCTGCGCCGCTACAAGCGCTTTCTCACCGACATCCAGCTCGATGATGGCCAGGAGCTCACCATTCACTGTGCCAATACCGGCGCCATGACCGGTTGCGCCGATCCCGGTACCCGGGTCTGGTACTCCACATCAAGCAACCCCAAGCGCAAGTTGCCCCAAAGTTGGGAGATCGCCCAAAGCCCGGCAGGTCACTACATCTGCGTCAACACGGCGCGGGCTAACCAGATAGCCAGGGAGCTGATCGAAGGGGGGGCTATTCCCACCCTCTCGGGCTATGACACCCTCAGACCGGAGGTCAAATACGGTGAAGAGAACAGCCGGATCGATTTCCTGCTGCAAGATGCCGCCAGGGCAGATTGTTACGTAGAGGTAAAGTCGGTCACCCTGCTCGATGAACGGACTGGCGCCGGCATGGGATATTTCCCCGATGCGGTGACGGCCCGCGGTGCCAAGCACTTGCGTGAATTAATAGCCATGAAAGCGGCGGGGCACAGGGCCGTACTCTTGTTTATGGTGTTGCACTCCGGTATTGCCAGAGTTGCAGCAGCAGCCCACATAGATCCGCACTATAGTCAGCTTATTGAACAGGCGCGGTTGGCAGGGGTTGAAATATTATGCTATCGCCCCCATCTTGGGGTGCAGCGCATAGAGCCAGAAGGGTTTATCCCGTTTGAATCCAACTCATGCGACCCGACTGCGGCTGATAAAAGTGGGATTGGATAACATATTTGGCACTGCTTGTTTGCCTAGCCGTTACCCTTCTGCTATAGATGTCGCCCTCAATTTATGGATGGCACTATTACGTGCTGAATTAGGAGACAGGGCATGCCAACAGGCGAAATCAGGAAATCTCTGGGCCCCCTGGCCGTTGCGGGAGTTGCGCCTTACCAGGAAAAACCGGGTGAGGAGTACATGAATGACCAACAAAAGGCTCATTTCCGCAAAATCCTGGGAGCCTGGCGCAATCAATTGATGCAGGAAGTAGACCGCACAGTTGATCATATGAAGGACGAGGCAGCCAACTTCCCGGACCCCGTGGACCGCGCCGCGCAGGAAGAGGAATTTGCCCTCGAACTGCGTACCCGCGATCGTGAGCGCAAGTTGATCAAGAAGATCGAGAAGACCTTGCTGCTGCTGGACGATGACGACTTCGGTTATTGCGAACATTGCGGCATCGAGATCGGCATCCGCCGCCTCGAAGCACGTCCCACCGCCGATCTTTGTGTGGACTGCAAGACGCTGGCCGAGATCAAAGAGAAACAGATGGCCGGTTAATCCGCCGTTTGAACCACTTGGGGCCATTCCCCCGAATTGGTAGAAAAGGGAGCACTTAGCTCCCTTTTTTATTGAGCTTTGGCGGGCCCAGGGCGAGAATGGCGCTTCCATGTCCATCTCGTCTCTGCCGTCATGCCCCTGAACAGCCCTACGCCTTCCCCTTATGTGGGACGTTTTGCCCCCTCCCCGTCCGGTCCGCTGCACTTTGGCTCCCTGATTGCGGCGCTGGGCAGCTTGCTGCAGGCTCGTTCCCTGGGTGGCCGCTGGTTGCTGCGCATCGAAGACATCGATCCGCCACGGGAGATGGCCGGGGCAACGAGCCTGATCCTGCAAACCCTGGAGACCTATGGCCTGCATTGGGATGGCGATGTGATGTACCAGAGCCTCCGTCACGCTCGTTATGATGAGGTCATGGCCGCGCTCTACCGAACGGGAGATCTCTACTGGTGCAGTTGTACCCGACGCGAGATAGCCGCGAGGGGCGGGCTCTACGATGGTCACTGCCGCACATTGGGGCTGGCACCTGCTGGCTGCGCCGCCCGGATCCGCCAGCGCCATCCGGTATATGGTTTTGAAGATGGCTTGCTCGGTGCCATCACAGTGCCCCCGGCCCTGGCTGAGGAGGATTTCATCATCCACCGCCGCGATGGCCTCTATGCCTATAACCTGGCGGTAGTGGTCGATGACATGGATGCGGGCATTACCGAGATAGTACGTGGTGCCGACTTGCTCGAGCCGACGGTACGCCAGGTGGCGCTCCACAGGGCGCTGGGCAATGAGCCTCCCGCCTGGGTGCATCTGCCCCTGGCGGTGTTGGCCGATGGTAACAAGCTCTCCAAACAGAACCATGCTCCGGCCCTGAGCCTGACCGAGGTGCGCCCCACCCTGTTGCAGGCGTTGCACTTTCTCGGCCAGCAACCACCGACCGAGCTGGCAGCCTGTTCCATCACTGAGATAATCCAGTGGGCCATCGCTCACTGGCGGCTGGACAGGGTGCCCAAACAGCCGCAACCGGCACCGGGCTGCTAGCCCCCGACCACATGGTTTTTCATTTGGTCAAGGCTGAGCTATGATAGGCCGCTATTTTTTGGCCTCCCGTCAATTTGAAGTCATGAAGAGGTGTACCATTTTTTCCCAGATCGCAAACTTTTGCCGCAAGGTGCTCGGCAAGGAAGAAGGCGACGAGTCGGTGACGACTCAAGAGCCTGTCCACACTGCCACCCAGCGGAGTGCCGGACCAAGACGCACGCTGAGCCGTGACCAGCACCCCATCTCGCGCAAAGAGATCAGTGAGAATGCCCTCAAGGTTCTCTATCGCCTGAACAAGGGCGGCTATGATGCCTATCTGGTCGGCGGGGGTGTCCGGGATATTCTGCTCGGGAAGACGCCAAAGGATTTCGACATCGCCACCAACGCGACCCCGGAACAGATCAAAGCACTGTTCAGCAACTGCCGCCTGATCGGTCGCCGTTTCCGTCTGGCCCACATCGTCTTCGGTCGCGACGTGATCGAGGTCGCCACCTTCCGTGGCCATCACCATCAGGTCAACAACAGCCGCCATGTCTCCGCCCAGAGCGATGAAGGCATGCTGCTGCGCGATAATGTCTACGGCACCATTGAAGAAGATGCCGAACGTCGCGACTTCACCGTCAACGCCCTCTATTACAGTGCCAAGGATTTCACCCTGCACGACTTCGAGGGCGGTATCGATGATCTCGCCGAGCGCAAGCTGGAGCTGATCGGCGACCCCGAGACCCGCTACCGGGAAGATCCGGTGCGCATGCTGCGCGCCGTGCGTTTCGCCGCCAAGCTGGATATGCAGATCAGCCCGCGCAGTGCCGCGCCGATCAAAGAGCTGGCATCGCTGCTGCAAGACATCCCCGCCGCCCGGTTGTTTGAGGAGACCCTCAAGCTGTTCCTGGCTGGCGATGGCCTCGCTACCTACAAGTTGCTCCGTGAATATGGCCTGTTCCAGCAGCTGTTCCCCCAGGTAGCCACGCTGTTTACTCCCCACGGCAACTCGCCGTTCGAGCTGTTCATCGAACATGCCCTGACCGACACCGACACCCGGGTGCGTGAAGATAAGCGGGTCACTCCCGCCTTCCTGTACGCCGCCCTGCTGTGGGGCAGTGTCGAGGCCCGCGCCCGTGTGCTGGAAAACGAGAGCGGCTTGCCCTGGCATGACGCCTTCATGCTGGCCATCAACGAAGTGCTCGATGCCCAGGTCCGCATCATTGCCGTGCCGCGTCGCTTCACCACTGACGTACGCGACATCTGGGCCCTGCAACAGCGCCTGACCCGCCGTCAGGGCCGCCACCCCGAGCGTGCCATGGAGCATCCCAAGTTCCGCGCCGCCTTCGACTTCCTGTTGCTGCGCAACAGGGTTGAACGTGGCTTGGGCGAGCTTGCCGGCTGGTGGGAGCGCTACGTGGAGTCCAACCCGGATGTGCGCCCGCAATTGCAGCGGGAAGCCACCCGTGGCGGCGATAGACCTCAAGCCGACAAGCCTCAGGCCGACGGCGAGAAGCGCAGCAGCAACAGCCGCAACCGTCGTCGTCCCCGTCGTCGCAAGCCCAAAGCGGCCGAATGATGATCCAAGAGGTCTTCGTTGCCATCGGATCCAACCTGAGCGATCCCCTGGGCCAGGCTCGTCGCGCCGTCGTGGCGCTGGCGGCCTTGCCTGAGTCGATGCTGCAACAAGCCTCCTCTTTTTACAGCAGTCGCCCCATGGGCCCTGCGGATCAGCCTGACTACGTCAATGCCGTGGTCAGACTGACGACCCGGCTTGCGCCCCTGGCCTTGCTGGATCAGTTGCAAAAAATCGAGTTGGAACAAGGACGTGTGCGCAAAGATGAGAGATGGGGGCCCAGAAGCCTGGATCTGGATCTGCTGCTCTATGGGACAGAGTGCTTGCAGAGCGAGCGCCTGACAGTCCCCCACTACGGCATGAAGGAGCGGGAGTTTGTGCTGCTGCCCCTGGCCGAGATTGCGCCCGCTCTGGTGCTGCCTTGCGGCACCCCGCTCAACGATCTGGTTGCCCGCTGCCCCCGCAATGATCTCGCCATCATAGCGTCGGCTGCGAGCCTGTAGGAGCCATCCAAGTGAGCAATATCACCACCGCCAGCCTGCTGAAGATGAAGCAGGACGGCCAGAAAATCACCGCCATCACCGCCTATGATGCCAGCTTCGCCAAGTTGTTCGACGACGAGGGCGCCCATGTGCTGCTCATCGGCGACTCCTTGGGGATGGTACTGCAAGGGGGCACAGACACCCTCGGCGTCACCATGGATGAAATGGTCTATCACACTCGCTGCGTGGTGCGTGGCGCCAGCCAGGCGCTGGTGGTGGCCGACATGCCATTCATGAGCTATGCCACCCCGGAGCAGACCTATGTCAATGCCGCTCGCCTGATGGCAGCCGGTGCGCGCATGGTGAAGATGGAAGGGGGCGACTGGTTGTGTGACAGCATCCGCCACCTGACCCGCAATGGCGTGCCAGTCTGTGGCCACCTCGGCCTCACCCCGCAATCCGTCCATGTGTTCGGTGGTTTCAAGGTGCAGGGTCGGGACGAGTTTCATGCCCAGGAGATCTATCGACAGGCACTCTGCCTGCAGGAAGCGGGCATCCAGTTGCTGGTGCTCGAGTGCGTGCCGGTCGCCCTGGCCGAGCGTATCACCAAGGCGTTGCGCATCCCGGTGATCGGCATAGGGGCTGGCCCCTCTACCGATGGTCAGATCCTGGTGATGCACGATGCCTTTGGCATCACTTCTGGCTATGTGCCCAAGTTCACCAAGAACTTCCTGGCCGAGACAGGTGAGTTGCACGCCGCCGTGCGCCTCTATATCCAGCAGGTCAGCGACGGCAGCTTCCCTGGCCCGGAACACTGCTTCAACTGAGCCAGTCCCAGGGATGACAGCGGAGGCCCTGGCCTCCGTTTCCACATCCATGCCAAGCTGATTTAGCATCTATCTCTTTGATTCATCTGAGGGTAAACCGTCGATGTTGGTTGTTAACAATCCCGCCATTGTGCGTGACCAGATAAGCCAGTGGCGCCGTGAAGGGCTTGTCATTGCATTCGTCCCCACCATGGGCAACCTGCACCAGGGCCATCTGACCCTGGTTGAACGGGCCCAGCGCCATGGCGAGAGAGTCGTGGTCAGTATCTTCGTCAACCCAATGCAGTTCGACAAGGCCGAGGATCTCGCCAACTACCCCCGCACCCTGGAGCAGGACTGCGCCGCGCTGGAAGCGGCCGGTGTGGATATGGTGTTCACGCCGACGCCGGAGATCATGTATCCCCAGGGGCTCGCCAGCCAGACCTTCGTCGAGGTGCCCGGCATCTCTTCCCTGCTGGAAGGGGCGCTGCGCCCGGGGCATTTTCGCGGGGTCAGCACTGTGGTGACCAAGCTGTTCAATCTGGTACAGCCCGATCTGGCCTGCTTCGGCCAGAAGGATTACCAACAGCTGGCGCTCATTCGCAAGATGGTGAGCGACATGGCCATGCCCATCGAAATAATCGGGGTGCCGACGGTAAGGGCCGAAGATGGCCTGGCACTCTCGTCACGTAACGGTTACCTCAATCCCGAGCAACGTGCCCTGGCCCCCGAGCTTGCATACACCATGCACTGGGTTGCCGCGCAAATTGCAGGGGGCAACCGGGAACTGGCCGCCCTCATCGTCAGCGCCAGCGCCCGCCTCGACGCAGCCGGTTTTCGTACCGATGCCATCGACATCGTCGATGCCGATACCCTCGAGCCTGCGACCGACACCAGTCAGCAGCTGGTGATCCTGATGGCGGCCTATCTCGGCAAGGCTCGTCTCATCGACAACTGCGTCGTCCCCCTCATTCACCCCTGATCAGGAGAACCCCATGTCCAAGAAGGTTTATTGCATCGCCCAGTTCCTGCCCAAGCCCGGCCAGGAGCAGGCTCTGTTTGCGGTGCTGCAGGGGCTCGAACCCAATACCTTGCGCGAAGATGGCTGCCTGCAATACATAGTCACCCGCCAGCTGGCCAGCCCCTTCGCCGAGGGAGAGAGCTACCCCATCGCCTTCAACGAGATCTGGCGCGACAACGCCAGCTTCGAAGCTCACTGCCAGCGGGCCGAAATAAAGGACTTCTTCGAGCGTTACTGCCTCGCCGAGGACGGCCTGGCGGCCAAGTGGAATGTCTGCATCTACAGCGACGAGCCTGAGGGTTATGACGCGCCTCAGCTGGCATGACGACCATGATATGAAAAAGGCGCCCGAGGGCGCCTTTTTGCTGGTTGGGATCCACGCCTCAGTGGCGCAGCCCCGTACCGCGGGAGATGAGCCACCAGGCCAGCCCGTATAGCGCGACGATGAAGCCGATGATGATAAGGTATGCGGTGCCGAGCGGCACGTCGGAGATGCCGAGGAAGCCGTAACGGAAGGCGTTCACCATGTAGATGATGGGGTTCACCTGGGAGACACCCTGCCAGAAAGGCGGCAACAGACTGATGGAGTAGAAGACCCCGCCCAGATAGGTCAATGGCGTCAGAATGAAGGTCGGAATGATGCTGATGTCATCGAACGACTTCGCGAACACGGCGTTGATGAGCCCCCCAAGGGAGAAGAGTATGGAGGTGAGCAGTACGGTGAGACAGACGCTAAACAGGTGATGCACCTGCAGTGGCACGAAGAAGAGCGACACCAGGGTGACGATGAAGCCGACACAGAGGCCGCGGGCCACGCCGCCGCCCACGTAACCGGCGATGATGATGTAGTTCGGCACCGGGGCCACCAGCAACTCTTCCACATTGCGCTGGAACTTGGCGCTGTAGAAAGAGGAGGCCACGTTGGAGTAGGAGTTGGTGATGACCGACATCATGATGAGGCCGGGCACGATGAACTCCATGTAGCTGAAGCCGCCCATGTCGCCGATGCGCGAGCCTATCAGGTTGCCGAAGATGACAAAATAGAGGCTCATGGTGATGGCCGGCGGCACCAGGGTCTGGATCCAGATCCGGGTGAAACGGCTCACTTCCTTGGCCAGGATGCTCTTGAAAGCGATGTAATAGGTCATGGGGTTCATGCTCTACGACCCTCTTCCAGCAAGATGATGCAATCGTTCTTGGCATTCATGCTCTGACAACCCTCTTCTAGCAAGCTGATGTGACCGTTATTGAAACTCATGCTTTGCGGCCCTCTTCTACCAGATTGACGAACAGCTCTTCCAGCCGGTTTGCCTTGTTGCGCATGCTCAGTACCTGCACCCCCTGGGTGGAGAGCTGATCGAACAGGCTGTTGAGGGACTGGCTCTTCTCCAGCTCCACCTCCAGGGTGTGTTCGTCCTGCATGCGACCGTTGAACTCGGGCAAGTTCGGTATCTGGCTGCCAGGCACCAGATCCAGCAGGAAGGTTTCGCGCCCCAGCTTGCCGAGCAGGCTCTTCATGCTGGTATTTTCGATGAGGCGCCCCTTGTCGATGATGCCGATATTGCGGCACAGCATCTCGGCCTCTTCCAGGTAATGAGTCGTGAGAATGATGGTGACGCCCTGCTCGTTGAGCAGCTTGAGGAACTGCCACATAGAGCGGCGGATCTCGATATCCACCCCGGCGGTCGGTTCATCCAGGATCAACAGCTTGGGCTCATGCATCAAGGCCCTGGCTATCATCAGCCGGCGCTTCATGCCGCCTGAGAGGGTGCGAGCGGCCATGTCACGCTTGTCCCACAAGTCGAGCTGGCGCAGGTATTTTTCGGCACGCACCTTGGCCTCTGCCCTGGGCACGCCGTAAAAACCGGCCTGATGGGTAACTATCTGGCTCACCTTCTCAAACTGGCTGAAGTTGAACTCCTGAGGCACCAGGCCGAGCTGGGCCTTGGCCATCTCCAGATTGGTATCTATGTCGTGGCCAAACACCTTGACCATGCCGGCACTCTTGTTGACCAGCGAGCTGATCACGCCGATGGTGGTGGATTTTCCGGCCCCGTTCGGACCAAGCAGTGCGAAGAAATCCCCCTGCTTGACGGTCAAATCTATGCCTTTGAGGGCTTCTACCCCCCCCTGATAGGTCTTTTTCAGTCCGCTGATTTCCAGTGCGTTCATGACAACCTCTGATGGCTCATCGCCACCTCGAATCTATGAGACAGAAAAGGCGGCCGAGGCCGCCTGCTGGCATGAATGATGTGTCACCATCACTCCTGCGGTACCACCTTGCCGATGAAAGGCAAGTTACGATACTTCTGGGCGTAATCGATGCCGCAGCCTACCACGAATTCGTCAGGAATAGAGAAGCCGATCCAGTCTACCGGCACGTGCACCTCGCGGCGGGACGGTTTGTCCAGCAGGGTACAGATGGCCAGGGACTTGGGTTCACGCAGCGAGAGGATCTCGCGCACCTTGTTCAGGGTGTAGCCGGTATCAATGATGTCTTCGACGATGACGATGTCCTTGCCCTTGATGTCGTCATCCAGGTCTTTGAGGATACGCACGTCACGGGTGCTGTGCATGCCGGAGCCATAGCTGGATGCGGTCATGAAATCCAGGGTGATGGGCAGTTCGCACTGACGGCAGAGATCCGCCAAGAAGACGCAGGAACCACGCAGCAGGCCAATCATGACCACCTCATCCGAACCCTGATAACGGGCGGTGATCTCTTCACCCAGCTTGGCAATCCGGGCGGCCACTTCGGCCTCGGAAATCATCACCTCGACGTTGTGTTTCATCACATACTCCATAGTGGTCAGCAATAAATGACCATTCATTGATTTCAAAACCCTTGATTCTACCACCCAAGCCGGGAGGCGTCAGGCATACGTGATGCTTTTATCGGCTTATTTTAATTGTTAGAGTTAGCAGGCCTTCGGGCATTATCGGTGACCATACTATAAACACCATAATCAATAACTATTAGATGAAAAAATCATGGAACCACGCGCAGAAATCAGACGGAGAACCCGGCTTTCACCGGAGGCCCGTCGCACTCAACTCATGGAATGTGCCATTGAGGTATTCTCCCGTCGCGGCATTGGCCGTGCGGGTCATGCCGAGATAGCAGAACAAGCCAAGGTGTCAGTTGCCACCGTTTTCAACTATTTCAATACCCGTGAAGAACTCGTGGATGAGGTGCTCACCGAGATAGAGCAGTTCGTGCACCAGATGCTGGAACAGGCTTATGCGGGCAATCGCCCGGTACGTGACTGCATTCACAGTCATGTGCAACTGTTCGTTGATGCAGCCTATGACAGGCCGGATCACGCCAACATCTGGCTGGAGTGGAGCTCCTCGGTACGGGAAGAAGTCTGGCCCCGTTACGCCCTGCTGCTCGACAAGGCGCTGGAGCGTATCACCCCTGTGCTACAGGGTGCCATGGACAAGGGAGAAATCCAGAGCGTACTGAGCGCTCAGGATCTGGCCCGCTCCCTGACCGGTTTTGGTTACGTCATGATGCAGATGATCAATTCCCCCCAGCGCCCGGCGCGCGTTGAGGTGACTGAGTTTCTGTTCAAATACGTGACGGCTCCTCTTCAGCCCTAAGCACGACTCACTACGAAAAAACGGCGCCCAGGGCGCCGTTTTGTTGTGGTGAACTGTCAGAATATCGAGTCCCTGATGATCAGATGCTCACTGATGGCCGTAGCCCCAGCGGGCAGTGAGGGTATGTTCAATCCCCAGATGGTCCAAAATGCGCGCCACCATAAAGTCCACCAGATCCTCGATGCACTTGGGCTCATGATAGAAGCCGGGAGCCGCTGGCATGATGGTCACCCCGAGCCGGGCCAGGCTCAGCATGTTTTCCAGATGGATGGCGGAGAAAGGGCTCTCGCGAGGCACCAGTATCAACTGGCCACGCTCCTTGATCACCACGTCCGCCGCCCGCTCCAGCAGGCTGTCGGAAGCGCCATGGGCGATGGCCGAGACGGTGCCCATGGAGCAGGGGCAGACCACCATCTGCTTGGGGGCCGCCGAACCCGACGCCACTGGAGAGAACCACTCATCCTTGCCACACGCGACGATCTGCCCCTCTTTGGCACCGAACTCGCTGCACAGCTTGAGGGAGAGCGCCTGGGGAGAAGCGGGCCAGTCGCTGCCCTGCTCCGTCTTGAGCACCACCCGCGCAGCCGAGGAGGCCAGCACATACACCTGATAGTCGGCTCGCACCAGACACTCGAGCAGACGCAGGGCGTAAGGGGCACCGGAGGCGCCGGTCAAGGCCAGGGTGATCCGCTTCATGCTTGAATCTGCCGCGCTTGGAGACCCGCCAGCAACTTGTCGTGAATGCCGCCAAATCCGCCGTTGCTCATGATGAGAACATGGTCACCGCTGCGGCTCGTCGCCAGGAGGGCATCGAGCAGCGTATCGAGCTGGCCGTACACCCGGGCAGGCACCTGCATATGCGCAGTCACCTCGCTCAGATCCCAGCCGATGTTGGCTGGCTGGAAGAAGAGCACTTCATCCGCCCCCTCGAAGCAGGCAGCCAGTTCTTCCTTGTGAACCCCGAGCTTCATGGTGTTGGAACGCGGCTCCAGCACCACCAGGATCCGGGCCTTGCCAACTTTGGCGCGCAGCCCCCCCAGAGTGGTGGCGATCGCGGTCGGGTGATGGGCGAAGTCATCATAGACACTGATACCCGCCACGATACCCTTCAGCTCCATCCGCCTTTTGGGTGACTTGAACTTGCAGAGCGCGGCAATCCCGTGTTCGACCACGACTCCCGCATGGCGGGCGGCGGCGATCGCCATCAGGCCGTTGTTGACGTTGTGCTCGCCGATGCACTCCCAGTGCACCTCGCCCTGCTTGACGCCATCGAGCCATACCTCGAACACAGAACCATCGGCCGCCAGCTTGACCGCCCGCCACTTGGCATCGTCCTGGCCCACCAGCTCCACCTCACTCCAGCAGCCCATGTCGCGCACCGCCGCCAAGTTGGCATCGGCCTGGGGGGAAGAGGACGCGGCCATTGCCGGGCACCATGCGCATCAAGTGATGGAACTGGCGCTGAATGGCGGCGAGATCCGGGAAGATATCGGCGTGGTCGAACTCCAGGTTGTTCATCACCAAGGTGCGCGGCCGGTAGTGAACAAACTTGGATCGCTTGTCGAAGAAGGCGCTGTCGTACTCATCGGCCTCGATCACGAAAAAGGGCGCCGCGCCCAGACGGGCCGAGACTGGGAAATTGCCAGGTACGCCGCCGATGAGAAAACCGGGTTCGAGCTTGGCGTATTCCAGCACCCAGGCCAGCATGCTGGCGGTGGTGGTCTTGCCATGGGTACCGGCGACGGCCAGTACCCAGCGATCTTGCAACACATGCTCCAGCAGCCACTGGGGACCTGAGATATAGGGCAGGTTGCGGTTGAGCACATATTCCACACAAGGATTGCCGCGGCTCATGGCGTTGCCTATCACTACCAGATCCGGTGCCGGATCGAGCTGGGATGGATCATAGCCTTCGGTCAACTCTATGCCCTGCTGCTCGAGCTGGGTGCTCATGGGGGGATAGACGTTCGCATCGGAACCCGTGACCCTATAACCCAGCTGCTTGGCCAGTACAGCCACGCCACCCATGAAGGTGCCGCAGATACCGAGGATGTGAATGTGCATACCGCTTCCCGTTCCTGTAGAGAGAGCGAGCATTCTAGCAAGATGGCGCCAATTTAGCAGAGGCAGGCGCAGATAGTGCGACAAGCCCGGCCCCCCAGGTGGAAAAACGGCGATGCTGGCGGCAAAATTCGTGCTTAGCAACTCCCTGTCAGGGGGTTATGGCCGAGGAATACGCTCAAACTGGCCGCAATGGCGCGCATATATGGTCATTTGACGGGACATCGCTATAATATCGGCCTGAAAACTTGACTCGAATATCATTGAAGGAACCCTCATGAGCCTGAACCTGGTACCGGCCGGCAAGAGCCTGCCCGAAGATATCTATGTTGTCATCGAGATCCCCCAGAACGCCGATCCGATCAAATACGAAGTCGACAAGGACAGCGGTGCCATCTTCGTTGACCGCTTCATGTCCACCCCCATGTTCTACCCGTGCAACTACGGCTACGTGAACGCCACCTTGTCCCTGGATGGGGATCCGGTCGACGTGCTGGTTCCGACCCCTTACCCGCTGCTGGCTGGCTCCGTGATCCGCTGCCGCCCGGTTGGCGTGCTGAAGATGACCGACGAATCTGGCGAAGATGCCAAAATTGTCGCCGTTCCGCACTCCAAGCTGACCAAGCAGTACGATCACATCAAAGATGTGAACGACCTGCCCGAGCTGCTGAAAGCCCAGATCCAGCACTTCTTCGAGCGCTACAAAGAGCTGGAAGCCGGTAAATGGGTCAAGGTTGAAGGTTGGGGCGACAAGGCTGCCGCCGAAGCAGAGATCATGACCTCTGCCGAGCGTTACGCTGCCAAATAAGCCGCGTATAACGCCGCTGAACGACGAAAAAGGCGCCTACCGGGCGCCTTTTTATTTTGCACTATTTCCCAGCACGCGAACCATTCGTCTTCACTGTGTTGATGGCCGTCTCTGACGAGTGACCCACCGCTGCGACTCATCGACTCAAGGCGCCTTGCTCCCCCTGGGGGCCCCCGAACCCCCATCTTGCGGATCGCCCTTGATATAGAGGTCACGTCCGTTCTGACGATAAGCGCGATAGTAATCATCTCCACAACGATAAGCGCCGCCGTGCTGACGAGATAGCTCGCAATTGACCGGCAATACTTCCAGCCACTTCAAGGCCTCCTGATAGCGCAACCACTCCTGCCACTCGTGCTCCCGAGCCAGCTGATCGCGCAAGGCAAACGCATCTATCTTCTGATCGCCCTTGGTGATGATTATCTGACCGGCCCAGAGCGGCAGGCTGCACAACCATAACAATCCCCATAATCGGTTCATGACTGTTTCCCTTGTGACTTATTTTCGCAATTAAATTTAAAACCCAATCAATCTGTTAGCAAAATCTCATCCTAAAACTTCCCCGAACATACCTCAAAAACGTATCAAGTCACCTAGTTGTTAATCAGGGTCAACCGACGGGGCGCATCATGATGAAATCCATATCAAAGCTGGTACCGTGCATGATGTTCGCCGGCTCGCTGCAAGCGGGAGAGGTCAAACTCGACTGGCAGTGGCAATCCGCCGACGGCAAGCAGCAACATTTCCAGCTGCAAACCGATGACAAAACCCTGGCAAAAAGCCAGCATGAGAGGGTGCTGCTCGATGCCTCTCTCAATCACCCCATAGAAACCCTGTACGCCTATATCAGCCCCAGGCTCTACAACAGCCTCAGTCAAATTAACCAGAATAGCCCCAGCACGGCCACCAAGTTTCTCAGCCTGGAACAAGCCTTTACCACCAGGGATAACAGCCCGGAATCACGGGAGTTCTGGCAAGCCTATGAACAGTATCAGGAAGACGCTTTCGAGAAGATGATGGTGTTGCCCTGCGTTCATCCCGCCAACGTCAAACTGCCCTGCGTGAGGCCCAACTACTCCCAATTGTTTTACCACTTCAAGGATTCGCTCAAACCCCTTGCTAGCCAGTTTTCCGCACCGGATCTTGCCGCCTCGGTCAAACTCATTCAGGAGTGGCTCAACGTCATCCCCAGCCCATCAGAACAGATGGATCACTTCAATCCCCCCCTGCAGGCACTCAAGGACAACAAGGCCGACAGCGATGAGAAGGCACTGTTGATGGCCACTCTGCTCACCGAGCTGGCCCCCCAGTTCATGCTCAGCATCATCTATCCAGACACCAGCATCGGCAGTGTCTCCCCCGCGTGGCTCGCCATCACGGCAGATAGCGGCCTGCCAGGGGACGTTGTGGTCATAGACAACCAGAAGCATGTGCTGCTCACCGGCTCCCCCCTGATGGTGCAGCAGATGGCGATGGCGCACATTCCTCTCATCAGCGAACCCCTCTACTGAACAAGAGATCCAACCAGTCTGGACGGATCCCGCCGCTATCATGGTGCCGGTGCATTCCAAGGGGTCTCAGCGCTAACCCTTCGATTATTTAACACTTTTTAAACAGATCCGATCAGTTTAGGATGAGGAGTACCCATTTCCTCAGCCATCAAATCGTTATAACATAACAAAGGAGTGTCATTCGGATGAAACATCTCGTGCTTACTCTGGCGCTGCTGCCGACCCTTGCCCTGGCTCATAACCTCAAAGAGGCGGCCCCGGTTCCCTTGGTGCAGATCGCCGACCAGGGTGAACTGATGATCAACGGCCAGGATATCGCCTATCGGCCCTGGCAGAGCAAGCAGCTGGCAGGCAAGGTGTTCCTGATCCAGCATATCGCGGGTCGTTCCAGCGCCAAGGAGCTGAACGCCCCCATGATAGAGGCGATCAAAAAGGCCAAGCTGCCCCATGGCAGCTACCAGACGGTGACCATCATCAATAGCAATGATGCCATCTGGGGCACCTCCGGCTTTGTGAAGAGCAGTGCCGAGGACAGCAAGAAAGAGTTCCCCTGGTCAGCCATGGTGTTAGATAGCAAGGGCATGGCTCGCAATGCCTGGGAGCTGACACCGGAGAGCTCGGCCATCGTGCTGCTGGATAAAGAGGGCAAGGTGCTGTTTGCCAAAGATGGCCAGCTCGCTGCCAATGAGATCACCAAAGTGATGGAGCTTATCAAGTCCCATCTCTAAATCAGACGGGGCCCCGCGGGCCCCTTATCAAGGGTATATGGGTCGCGTCACCGTTAGAGTCTGGATACTGCTGCTTGGCTGGTTGTGGCTACAACCCGCCCTTGCCCAGCATCAGCTGGAAGCCGAGCTGCCGAGTCACAGTCATCACTGCCTGATCTGCGCCCTGCATCTGGATGGCAAGCTGGCCATACCCGCCAGCCCGCTCGCCGCCATCCCATCGCGCTCCATCCCCGAGAACGCTCCCCCCGCCATTATCAACCCCTGCCTGCCCTCGGCGACAACCCAGCCCATTCGCGGCCCGCCCTCATCCTTTTTCTCTTGAGCCATAACCCTCTTATTTTATTGTTTTAAAGGATGAATGATGAAAGCTGTCACCCTGTTACTGGCTGCGGCCACCTTTGGCGTTCAAGCCAATCATGAACATGGCGAGAGCCATAGCCATGGCGCTCATGAACATGGCCACGGCCTGCTCAACTTTGTCGTCGATGGCAATCAGCTGATGATTGAGCTGCAGGCCCCGGCCGCCGATCTGATCGGTTTTGAGCACGCCGCCACGACGGCCGAGGAGAAGGCGCAATATGCCAAGGCCCTCGCCCAGCTCAAGCAGCCGGAGACCCTCTTTGGGATAGCCCCGGCAGCCGCGTGCCAGCTGGCACATCAGGAGATCAAGGCCCCCCAGCCGGAAGAGGCCCATGAAGGTCATGATCATGATGCCGCCCACGAAGAGCATGAGGGTCACGACCATGATGCAGCCCAC